>NZ_JAHPTU010000005.1:0-305990 GCF_025514355.1 Acinetobacter sp. WU_MDCI_Abxe161 | reverse complement strand
GCGGGATGGAGCAGTCTGGTAGCTCGTCGGGCTCATAACCCGAAGGTCGTTGGTTCAAATCCAGCTCCCGCTACCAATTTGATTAAGGTGCAACTTAATCAAGCTAATATTGGATAAGTTTACATTGACTTTTTTCGATATTTGTATATAATTTTTGCACGTTGATGCGGGATGGAGCAGTCTGGTAGCTCGTCGGGCTCATAACCCGAAGGTCGTTGGTTCAAATCCAGCTCCCGCTACCAAGTTTCTTAAAAGAGGCTCACAGACAGGTGGGCCTTTTTGCACAGTGGACTATTGTTTTCTGTGCTAAATAGGGGCGATTAACGCCCTTTTTTATTGGTTATCGTATCGCTATCGTGTAGTGTCGACATCAATTGGTCAAATAGTCATGCTTCACTATAGTAGGTCTGTGTCGGTTAAAACAACCGATTGAATCGCACGAGAATGACGAGAGTAAATGAAATTATCAAATAAATCCCAAGCATTGCATGACTTAATTGTTCCTGCAGTGGAAGCATGTGGTGTAGACCTTTGGGGAATCGAGTTTCTTCCACAAGGTAAACGTTCATTATTGCGTATTTATATCGATAAAGCGGTAAGTGAAGATGCTGAGCCAGTACTTAATGAAGATGGTGAAGTAGAACAAGGCCGTGGTATTGGTGTACAAGATTGTGTGCGTGTAACACAACAAGTTGGCGCAATGTTGGATGTTCATGATCCAATTTCAGGTGAGTATTCATTAGAAGTTTCTTCACCGGGCTGGGATCGTCCTTTTTTCCAACTAGAACAGTTACAAGGCTACATCGGACAACAAATTGCTTTGCGTTTAATTGCAGCAGTAGAAAACCGTCGTAAATTTCAAGCAAAACTTATCGCAGTAGACCTTGAAAATGAAGAAATTCAGGTTGAAGTTGATGGGAAGCATGTGCTTGTAATCGACAGCAACAATATCGATAAAGCAAACTTGATCTATCAAGATTAAATTTATTAAATTTTATAAGAAATCGGTAGGTGACTTATGGGCCGCGAAATTCTTACCGTTGTTGAAACGGTTAGTAATGAAAAAGGTGTTAGTCGTGAAGCGATCTTCGAGGCTTTAGAACAAGCTCTAGTTGCTGCAACGAAGAAAAGATTTTACGAAGGTACGCATGCTGAAGAAGCTCAGCTTCGTGTAGAAATTGATCGTAAAACTGGTGATTACCGTACGTTCCGTCAATGGACTGTGGTCGCAGATGAAGATCATGAAATGCCAGCTTGCCAAGATGCAATTTCTGACGTTGATCCAGCTAAATGGTCAATTGGTGATGTACGTGAACTCGAAGTAGAATCTATTGAGTTTGGTCGTATCGCTGCACAAATTGCCAAGCAAGTTATCGTACAAAAAATTCGTGAAGCTGAGCGTGCTTTAGTTGCTGATGCATACGAGTCTAAAGTGGGTGAGTTAATTTACGGTGAAGTGAAAAAACAAACCAAAGATGGCTTCATTATCGACTTAGGCGACAACGCAGAAGCTTATCTTGCACGCGAAGAGATGATTCCAAAAGAAATTCTTCGTCCAAAACAACGTGTAAACGCTATTTTATATAACGTTAACCGTGAAGGTCGTGGCGCTCAGTTGTTGTTATCACGCGCTAAGCCTGAAATGTTAATCGCTTTAATGAAAAAAGAAATTCCTGAAATTTCTGAAGAAATTATTGAAATTAAAGCAGCGGCACGTCAACCGGGCGTTCGTGCTAAAATTGCAGTGAAAACGAATGATCACCGTATTGACCCTGTAGGTGCATGTATTGGTATGCGTGGTACGCGTATTCAAGCTGTACAACAAGAGTTGAATGGTGAACGTATTGATGTAGTGGTCTGGTCTGATGATCCGGCTCAATACATTGCTAGTGCATTAGAACCAGCGGATGTTTCAGGCATCGTGCTTGATGAAGATGCAAGAAGTGCCGACATTATTTTTGCAACCAGCGATCAATTAGCTCGCGCGATTGGCTCTCAAGGTCAAAACGTTCGCTTAGCTTCTGATTTAACTGGCTACAAACTCGACATGATGCTTGAAGAAGAGTATCGTGCTCGTCAGCAAAATGAAGCTCAGCAATATCTCGACATGTTTGTATCACGTCTCGATATTGAAGAAGATTTAGCAATGGCATTGGTGGAAATGGGCTTCACTTCTTTAGAAGAGATTGCTTATGTTCCTGCTGAAACTTTTGACGAAATTGAGCTTGATGCTGAATTGGTTGAGTTATTGCAAAGTCGTGCAAAAGAAGCAGCCCTTACTGATGCTTTGAAACAGCAAGAAAATATTCAAGAACCGAGCGCAGACCTTCTCACTATGGAAGGCATGACTTCTGAGATCGCTTACTCGCTTGCCGCTCGCGGTATTATTACTGTCGACGATTTGGCAGATCAGGCTACTGACGATATCTCTGATATTGAAGGTCTTGGTCATGAAAAAGCAGGTCAATTGATCATGAAAGCTCGCGAATCATGGTTTAACTAGGAGATGAAATATGACGGACAAGTCGATTAAAGAGTTAGCTCTCAGTGTAGGACGTCCTGTTGAGAAGCTCCTAGAACAGGCTCGTGAAGCAGGTTTGCCTCAACGTACAGCAGACGACATTATTACCACTGAACAACAGGATACTTTGGTCAATCATTTGAAAAAAGTTCATGGTCAGGAAAGTGGTAACACAGGAAAAATTGCGTTGAAACGTAAAACAACCAGTACCGCTAAAGTTGCAAGTACTTCAGGTAAAGCAAAAACGATTAACGTAGAAGTACGTAAAAAACAGGTTTTTGCTAAACCAAACCCTGAACAAATTGCAGCAGAAGCTAAAGCACGTGCAGAAGCAGAAGCGAAAGCACGTGTAGAACAGCAAACGCGTGAAACTGCCGAGCAAAAAGCGCGTCTTCAAACAGAGCAAAAAGCAAAAGCAACTTTAGATGCTATGCGTGCTGCTCATCAACAAGATAGTGCTGCACAGACAGCTCCAAAAGCTGCTGTTGTAGTGAAAAAGCGTGGTGGTGGCACAGTAAAACCTGCACCAAAACCAGCTGAAACTCCAGAACAGAAAAGAGCTCGTGAAGAGCAGTCAGCTCAGTTAAAAGCAACTGAAGAAGCTGCACGTCGTAAAGCGGCTGAAGAAGCTCAGCAACGTACACTTGAACAAATGCGCAAAATGGCGTCTAAGTATTCAAATGACGATGCTACTACGACAATTCGTGTGATTGATGATTCTCCACTTGCTTCAGGTCTAGTTGGCCAAGCTTATGAAGATTCATTTAAGCAAGAAGACCGTGAAATTAAACGCGGTGGCGCAACCACTAACCCACGTGCTGGTAAGAAAGGTGGTCGTCGTGGTCAAGAAGAGCAAAGCTTTGTTAACCATAACAAACGTGGTTTAAAATCAAGCCAGGCGAATAAGCATGGATTTGAAAAGCCAGTTAAAAAGCAAGTTTATGATGTAGAAATCGGTTCAAGCATTGTTGTTGCCGATCTTGCTCAAAAAATGGCAATTAAAGTACGTGAAGTTATCAAAACACTTATGAAAATGGGTGAATTGGTTAACCAAGATCAAGCTATTGATCAAGACACAGCGGCACTTGTTGTAGAAGAAATGGGCCACAACCCTGTTTTAGTTTCTGATACACAAGCGGAAGATAACTTGCTTGAAGCGGCTGAAGAAGCTCGTGGTGAGCAAACAACTCGTCCGCCAGTTGTTACCATTATGGGTCACGTTGACCATGGTAAAACATCATTACTTGACCGTATCCGTCGTTCGAAAGTGGCGGCTGGTGAAGCAGGTGGTATTACCCAGCATATTGGTGCATATCACGTTGAAACAGACAAAGGGATTATTACATTCCTTGATACACCGGGACATGCGGCATTTACTTCAATGCGTGCACGTGGTGCTAAAGCAACAGATATCGTTGTATTAGTTGTTGCAGCTGATGATGGTGTAATGCCACAAACTGCAGAAGCAATTGACCATGCTCGTGCAGCAGGTACTCCAATTATTGTTGCAATCAACAAAATGGATAAAGAATCTGCTGATCCAGACCGTGTGTTAAATGAATTAACAACGAAACAAATCGTTCCAGAAGAATGGGGTGGTGATGTTCCGATTGCTAAGGTTTCTGCACACACCGGACAAGGTATTGATGAACTCCTTGATTTAATTCTTATTCAATCAGAATTGATGGAATTAAAAGCATCTGCTGAAGGTGCTGCGCAAGGTGTTGTTATTGAAGCACGTGTTGATAAAGGCCGTGGTGCAGTAACTTCTATTCTTGTTCAAAACGGTACATTAAACATTGGTGACCTTGTTCTTGCAGGTTCATCTTATGGTCGTGTCCGTGCAATGTCTGATGAAAATGGTAAGCCAATTAAATCAGCAGGCCCATCTATTCCTGTAGAAATTCTGGGTCTTCCAGATGCTCCAATGGCAGGTGATGAAGTTCTTGTTGTAAATGACGAGAAGAAAGCGCGTGAAGTTGCCGATGCTCGTGCTGACCGTGAGCGTCAAAAACGTATTGATCGTCAAAGCGCAATGCGCCTTGAAAATATCATGTCGTCAATGGGCAAAAAAGATGTTCCTACAGTCAACGTTGTTTTGAAAACAGACGTACGTGGTACTTTAGAAGCATTGAATGCAGCTCTACATGAATTATCTACTGATGAAGTAAAAGTTCGTGTAATTAGTTCAGGTGTTGGTGCGATTACTGAGTCTGATGTGATTCTTGCTGAATCTTCAGAAGCGGTATTGTTAGGCTTTAACGTTCGTGCCGATACGACTGCTCGTCAGCGAAGTGACCAAGATGGTATCGATATTCGTTACTACAGCATCATTTATGAATTAATTGATGATGTGAAAGATGCTATGAGCGGTAAACTTGCTCCTGAACATCGTGAAACAATCTTGGGTGTTGCGGAAGTACGTGAAGTATTCCACTCAAGTAAGTTTGGTGCAGCAGCAGGCTGTATGGTACTTGAAGGCACATTACATCGTAATAAACCGATTCGCGTATTACGTGATGATGTTGTAATTTTCCAAGGTGAGCTTGAATCTCTTCGTCGTTATAAAGACGTTGTTGAAGAAGTTCGCGCAGGTATGGAATGTGGCCTTGCAGTTAAAGGTTATAAAGACATCAAACCACAAGATAAGATCGAAGTGTATGATGTTCAATTGATTAAACGGAGTCTTTAATGGCGGGTAGCCAACGCTTAAAGCGCATGGCGGATTCAGTACAACGTGAGTTGTCTGAGCTAATCCGTCAAGAGCTTAAAGATCCTCGCTTAGGTGGTCTAGTGACCATCTCTGCGGTGAAAGTCAGTGCAGATATGGGTTATGCTGAAGTTTATGTCACTGTTATGGGACGTGAACTAGGTGATGAGCAAAGTGAAGCTGCAAATAAAGAAACTTTAGATGTACTAAATAAAGCATCTGGTTTCTTGCGTCATGAATTGAGCCGTCGCATCAAGACTCGTATTACGCCTCGCTTGCGTTTCCATTACGATAAGACGAATGCATATGGTAACTATATGTTTGGTCTAATCGAAAAAGCGGTACAAGATTTACCAGAACGTAAGTCAGATGACGAAGAGTAATTAGAACTCAAAAATAAAAAAGCCACCTTCGGGTGGCTTTTTTACTGGCTCAATTTTTTATTCTTTAGGAGGTTCCATTGGCGGTTTATTTTGTGAGAAGCGCTGACCAATTTTGTAACGGTCCCAAGGGAGCGGGCGTTCAATTGCCTCAGGTACTTCACCACTCAGTGAGCGTAAACGTAAATGTAGCGCAGCTTGAGCAATCAAATTGGCTGAAACCGGTGCGGTAATAAAAGCTAGAAGGGTAATAAGTAATTCGGCGAAACCAAAGCGACCTTGGAAAGCAAAAAAGATCATTGAAGCAATCAGGAAGCTTCCTAAACCGAGCGTGCTCGATTTAGTGGGTGCATGTAAGCGCATGAATAAGTCTGGTAAACGCACCATACCGATTGAGCCAACTAACATGAAGAAGGCACCGAAAACCAGAAAGACCGAAACAATAATTTCCATTGTAAATTGCATTTTGACCTCTCCTTAATCGATAACATGACCAGTTGTGAAGTAACGTGCTAAGGCGGCTGTAGATACGAAACCTAACATTGCAACAAGTAGAGCTCCTTCGAATAGTGAGGTCGTCATCCAATAAATGCCTAATACAACAATGAGGCATGTTGCATTGAGGAAAAGCGTATCGAGTGCTAAAAGTCGGTCTACAATTGATGGGCCCATGACCAGTCTGAAAAGGCAAAGTAACATCGAGATTGTAATCGCAATCAAGCTAATACCTAGGGCATAGGGTAGGATGGTCATGCACTTGCCTCCGTTTTACTTTTGACATCAAAAATTTCCATCAGAGGAATTTCATAACGTTCTTTGATGTCTTGAATATCAGATTCGGTATTATCCGTGCTTAAAGCGTGAACCAGAATATCCCCACGTTCCTGATCGATACCCGCAGAAACCGTACCTGGTGTTGTGGTAATAATCATCGCCAGTAAAGTATTGACCTGCTCATGTTCTGTTTCTAAAGGTACGCGATACCATTTAGGGTGTAAATTTTTAGTAGGTCCTAAAACAAGTTTCGCGACTTTAAAGTTAGAAATGACAATATCCCAAAGAACCACGAAGCATAGTTTAATCGCAGGTTTCCAGTGAATATGCGGTGTGCGCGTAATAAACGGTTTAACTAAACGAGGAATAATCAAGCCTAAAAGCATAGCAGTCAAAAGATCACTCGCATCAAGGCTATGTGCCAACATCAACCAAAATAAAATGATGAGAACGGAAACAAATGGATGTGGAAACCAGCGTTCAAGCAAATGTGATAACTGCATTGTTATGGCTCCATAGGTTTCAATTGACTTTCATCAACAATGGTAGGTGTTTGAAGTTTGTCCTGTTGCTGAATCTGCCGTTGTTTATATTCAGAAATATGCTCACCATTGAGCGTATCTTTGGAAATAATATCTGGAACAAGATAAGCATTATGATCTTCAACCTCACCGCCGTATTTGGTTTCCGGTAAGTAAGCTGGATCATATGGCTGCACACTGATCACTTCGCCGTTTTTATCTACTTTAAGAATAGAGTGTTGGTAAAGCGCATGGTCTTGGATCTGCTCTGCGGTACTTAATGTGTAATGCTGAATTGGTGCAGCAAAGACAACATAAGCGATTAAACCAGCCAGTAATAGATAAATGACTTGATCGTTACGTGGCGGTGCGCGTTCCGGTAAAGCACGATAAAGAATATAAGCAGGATGGATTGGGTCTTCCTCTGGAGGAGAGGCGCGCCAGAATAAGATAAAACCAACACGTGTAAGAGCAATAATACTTAATAAGCTCACAACAAGCACAACACCAATAATCCAGCCTTGATAGCTCGCTTCAACTGTTGCTTGTAGGATAAATACTTTTCCAAGAAAACCACTAAAAGGTGGTAAACCTGCAAGCATCATAGCAATCAAGAAGTAAGTCAGCATAGCCGCTTTTTCTTGTTTGATTCTTGGTGCAACTTTTAAATGATCTTTAAAATCTCCACGTTGTGAAGTTATCCATCCACAAAATAGATAAAAAGCTGCTCCGATCAATGTACTGTGCACTAAGTAATATAAAGCCCCAGACCATGCCTGTGTATTAGACATGGCGATTGCTGTGAGCAAAGTACCAATTGAAGAAAGGACCATAAAGCCGACAAAGCGTCGTAAACGATCTGCCCCAATTGCTGCGATCACACCATAGAGTGAAGTAATTAAGCCAATAGGCAGTAACCAGCTTTTTAAGATTTCTTGACTAAGTGCATCGTCAAATACTGTTCCATTTACACGTAAAATCGAATAGATCCCGACTTTGGTCATAATGGTGAAAATGGCAGCTACAGGTGTACTCGCAACGGCATAAGTTTTTGGTAGCCAAAAGCCGACAGGAAGCATCGCTGCTTTAATACCGAAAACAACAAAAAGAAGTAGGGCACCCGCGACTGCTAATTTATGTTGATCGGCTTCAAGTGTCGGAATAAGGCGTGAAACATCAGCCATGTTGAGGCTACCTACACTGCCATAAATCATACCAAGCCCAATTAAGAAGAGGGCAGAGGCTAAAAGATTGATAATGACATAGTGAACGCCTAGCTGAAAACGAGGTTTGCCTTGCCCATGTAAAAGCAAAACATAGGATGCCATTAGCAGGATTTCAAAGAAGACGAAAAGGTTAAATAAGTCGCCTGTGAGGAATGCTCCACAGATCCCCATTAATAGGAAATGTACCATGGCATGAAAATAGCGACCACGGGTGTCCCAGTTATCACTTGCATACCATAAAACTGGTACTGCTAATGCGTAGGTCAATACCAACATAAAAGCCGAAAGGCGATCGAGTACAAGGACAATACCAAACGGTGCTGACCATTCACTGAGTTGGTAAACAGTAATTTGTCCTGTGCTGGCGTAGCTTAGATAAACAATTGCGGTAATTAATCCGGCAATTGCTGAGACAAGGCTAATGCCACGGCGCCATGGCTGACGCCAGTCATCTTTTAAAGCGCCTGCCCCAGGGTTGCCTAAGAGTAATAAGATAAAAGCAGTAAATGCTGGGATGAGAATGCTAAAAATAGGCGTGTGTTGTTGCCAAAAAGATAAAAAATCAAACATCACGGCTCATCCTCACGCGGGTCGTATGTTGGGGAAGCATCTTCTTTAGCATCAACATGATCACTACCTGATTCATAACGGCTACGCAGTGCCAGTTGTACAATAAAAGCGGTGGTTGCAAAACCGATCACAATGGCGGTTAATACGAGTGCTTGAGGAAGTGGATCGGTTATTTTTGTTGTTTCAGTTAAAATTGCTGGTGAGCTAATTTGTAATCGACCCATAGCGAATAAAAATAGGTTTACTGCGTAACCGATTACAGCCAATCCAAGCACAACCGGGAAGGTACGAGCACGTAAAATCAGATAAATACCTGTGGCAACAAGTAAACCAATAGCAGAAGCCAATAAGAATTCTAAACTGATCATGATGATTCCTCCCGATGTGGTACAGGACCGGACATACTCGAATGACGAGAGTCGCCTAATACAGAGATGAGCAACATTGTTGCGCCTACAACGGTGATATAAACACCCAAGTCAAAACTTGCAGCTGAAGCTAGATGTAGTTTGCCTAGAATTGGTAATTCAACATAGACATGAGCGCTAGTGAGGAACGGACGTAACCAGAACCATGCTGCTACCCCAGTCAAACCTGCAATCGTTAATCCTGAGCCAATCCAGACTTCATACAGACGTCCTGACTTCGCTTTTAACAGTTGTTCCGCTTGATCTTGACCTAGTGCAATATATTGGATGATTAATGCCATTGAGGTGATAAGACCAGCAATGAAGCCACCGCCTGGATAGTTATGTCCTCGCATAAAGATATAGACACTGACGACAAGCGCGAGTGGTAATACCCAAGAGGCCGTAATACGGAACATTAGCGGAGATGGGTTAAAACGGTAGGTAAGACCTTGGGTCATGGTTGTACCGTGTACACGCATACCATCCATTAAACAAAGTGCACCAATCGCAGCGATTCCTAATACTGTAATTTCACCAAAGGTATCGAAGCCACGGAAGTCAACTAAAATGACATTTACAATATTTGAGCCACCACCAAGTGGTAAAGATTGTTGGGCAAAGAACCAAGAAATCGAATTATGATCACGGGTTAAAATCAGCCAAGCAATCCAGCCAATTCCTAAACCTCCAACAATGGCTAAAGCAGCATCTCTTAAACGTCTAGAGCGAAGAGATTCATACGGCGTAAGCTGTGGAAGTAAAGATAAACTCATTAATAAAAGAACAGTGGTTACTACATCTACCGTAATTTGAGTCAGTGCTAAATCTGGTGCTGACATGGTGACGAAAACCATGGTTACCACTAGGCCAATTGCACCACTAATGAGTACTGCCTTAATACGTTCATGGTGGAACCAGAGCATCATCCAGCAACCTGAGAATAAAGTCAGCCAAAGAACAACAGCAATCCATGGGGCATGGGTGAGTTCGCGTGTACCCGTGCTCAACCCTTGATTGAGTAAAGGCATGGTGACCATGATGACGCTAAAAGCAATGATCCAGAACAAATAACTTTGCAATGAACCATTTTCAGTTTTTTGTTTGATCTTTCGGCTAGTAAGCAGCAGATGTTTTAAAAATAAATCAAATAAGATACGGCCTTGTAATTTTCCTAGACGTGGGTCAAGGTCAATTTTACGAATCATGCCGTCTTTTGCTAAAGCAAAATAGAAGAGCGTACCGCCAACCAAAGCAATAATACTCATCACCAGAGGAGCGTTAAATCCATGCCAAATTGCAAGGTGTGTACCTGCAAATTCTGGTTGCATTAAGCTTGCTCTCGCTACGCTATTTACCAAAGGCTCTACCAATAAAGAAGGTAGAACACCGACCAAGATACAGAGTACGGCAAGAAGAATAGCAGGAGCACGCATACCGATTGGTGGCTCATGTGCATCTTTATTTGGCACTTGTTTACCAATTGGACCGTCAAAGAACACGCCATGCACTAAGCGAATTGAGTAACTTACTGCGAAGATACCAGCCAGAGTTGCAATAATGCTGGCAAAGATCACCGTTGAACCTGAAAGATTTGCCAATAGCTCGGTAAAGAACATCTCTTTTGAGATAAAGCCATTGGTGAGTGGTACACCTGCCATAGAGGCAGCGGTAATCATAGTGAGTGTGGCAGTGAAAGGAAGTAATTGCCAAATACCACTAAGTTTTCGAAGATCACGTGTGCCAGTTTCATGATCGATAATCCCTGCAAGCATAAACAGCGCTGCTTTAAATGTTGCATGGTTAATAATATGGAAAATAGCAGCAGCAACTGCTAAAGGAGAACCGATACCGAGTAAACAAACAATAAGCCCTAAATGACTAATGGTCGAATAGGCTAACAGTCCTTTTAAATCTTCTTTGAAAATGGCAAAACATGCTGCCATACAGAGTGTAAATAGGCCGACAAATGTAACGATATTATGATAAAGCGCAGCGCCTATAAAAATTGGAAGTAAGCGGGCAAGTAGAAAAATCCCCGCTTTTACCATAGTCGCAGAGTGCAGATAAGCAGACACCGGCGTTGGTGCAGCCATTGCGTTAGGTAACCAAAAATGGAATGGAAACTGAGCACTTTTCGTAAATGCGCCAAGTAAAATCAGCAATAACATTGGAATAAAAAGTGTGTGGGCTTGGATCGCATCTTTCATGCCCATGATTTCGCTAATTTCATAGGTTCCGGTAATTTGTCCTAATAGAACAAATCCACCTAGCATTGCTAAACCACCCATCCCTGTAATCGTGAGTGCCATGCGAGAGCCACGTTGAGCAGCCTCATAATGACTCCAATAACCCACTAACAAGAAAGATGAAATACTGGTGAGCTCCCAAAAGACTAATAAAATAATAAGATTATTAGAGAGCGAAATTCCCAGCATTGCTGCCATAAACAGCATGAGTAATGTATAGAGTTTACTTAAAGAATTTTTAGGGCCGAGATAATAATAGGCGTATATATAAATGAGTGTACCGATACCGGTAATAAGTAAGGAGAATAATAAACCAAGAGCATCGAGTCTGAAGCTTAGATTAATCCCTAATTGAGGTAGCCAATCCCAGCTTTGTTGAATGCTTGCACCACCAAGCACAGTTTTAGCTTGAGTCAGTAATAATCCGAAACTGGTTAAACTGACTCCAATTGCCCCTAAAGCCGTTACTCCACGCGAGAACCGTTGAAGCAATGAAACAAGGGTGGTGCCTAATATTAACGGTAATAAGATAATTATCGGTAGCACACTCGTATCCATATGTGATTTAGGTCGAAACCTAAAGGTGAAATTTTAATTTCAGAATAGATAGGAATTCAAAGAGAGTTCCAAAGCTTATTATTCCGAAAACCCAACCAAATTAGAAAATAAAGCGAGAAACAAGTTGTATTGCGCAACTTGAAGAATAAAAACGCAAAATGAAATTTATTGTACACTAAAAAAGCATTGAAAATCTGATGTTATTACATGTAGTAACAACATCTAGTTATTTTAATGCCTAAAAAACCTTACTCCACCATATATTTTGTGAGAGCAGTTTTTTGATTATAAAAAGACAGACTAGGGATTATAAGACTCAAACCGAAGAGCTTTCTTCTGGGGTATCTCCCGCATGAATCATCTTTAATAATTCATTTTTTTGTTGTTCATTTAAACCCTGAATCTGCTGAAATAAAATTTCAATCTGTGCTGGTGCTGGCATCGGATCTATTAAGCTTAAAGGCTGTGCATCTATATGTGGTGTTAATGGCTCGCTTCTTTGAAGTAAGGTATAGATATGTTCAAGCTGTTGTTTGGTGGTGTTTAAATCAAGATGGCTAATTTTACCCTGCTCCAATTTTAGACATTGGTAAGTTGAAGCATGTTCGAGTAACTCTTCACGACTTCCTGTTGCAATAATTTGTAGGCGTGGGAATGCTTGATGAAGTCGATTTAAGATCTCAGAACAATGCGTTGAGTCGAGCTGTGCATCAATCTGGTCAATGAGTAAAACGCCGTCTCCTTCAAGGCAAGGGTTTAAACTTAATGGATTGAGTAAACAGAGTCTGCGGGCTATATCGCCTACTAAAGCAATCCAGGTTTTTGTTGTATTTGAAAGCTGCTGAAAAGGTAAGGTTTGACCTTCATAATCAACTATAAGCTGCAACCGCGGCTGATATTGTAAATAGATATCTTTAAGTTCAGGTAAAACTATATTTAATGCGTTCTTGAGGGCGTAGAGATTGGGTGCAGTAAGCTGTTTAGGTTGTCCAGATAATTCTTTTTGAAGCTCATTTAATAATTCTGTGTGATCTTGCTGATCTGATTGTTTAGACCTAATTCGTTGTACGAGGTGAGCGGCTTGCGCATTTTCGATATCGCTGATTTCTCGTAACCATTCAAAAAAGCGCGTAAACGTTGTGAACGGTACTGGGCTAATGTCGTAGGCTGAAATAGCTTGGGTAATACCAGGTAAATTTTTATTCAAAAGATTGACTTCATTTACAAATCGCTCGGCTGGGTAGTAAGCGATTAAGGGAAGTCCTTGCAGTGGATCTTTTTTGGTCACTTGTTGATAAAGCGCCATGGTTTGATCAAGTTGCTGAGTTTCAACTTGACTCATTCCGATACCACTTGCATTTAAGGTTTTAAAAAGTTTCCAGCTACACAGCGAAGAGTCTACCTGCTGAGCAGAGGTACTTTCTGGTAAATGGCCAATTTCAGAAGGAATTTGGATGGTCACTTCGATTTTTGATTGGAGGCGTGACTGAGTAATGTCTTGATCAGGAGTGACAATTCCCGGACTGCGTAAATCTTTAAGACGAGCAGGCAACCAAGTTAAAGCATGGTAAGTATGTTTGAGTAACATACTTTTACCAGTTGCCTGCTCACCTAAAATTAAGGTGATTGGCTGTTTTTCATAATGAAAGTGTATTTTAAGGTCGTGAAACAGAGCAATATGTTTAAATTGGACAGATTCAAGTTTCATAGGCTCACCTAAGTATGAGCGCTTCAACCAACCGACTGACGAAGACTTAAAGGCGCCCTTAGTTTTAATTGTTGTATCAGATCATAAAGATGATGGATATTTAGACTTACTTTAGCACGAGTACAGGCAACGTACAGTAGTCTTAATTCTTCATCGGTAATCTTGTGCTCTAACCCATTAATTTTAAATTGATAGTCATCTTCAATATGAACGCGGTTCCATTCTAGCCCTTTCGCTTTATGGGCTGTAGAGATGACATAGTCAGCCTGCTCTAGTGGTGTAATCTTTGCAAGTGCTTTTTTTAGTGGGTCGGTGCCATGGTCATCGACCAGTTTTACTAATGGTTTAATGTCACTACCTTCATTGGTTTCACAGTATTCATGGACATCGTGCCACGAATTAAACCATGCTAGTTCAGGAACATCCGTAACCCGTTTTCCTTGCTTTAAGAGACTTGCAGCATCTACAAAACGGTTTAGTTTTTGATGATCAGCTTGCAAACTCACTTTATCGCCGTGAACTAAACCTGCTAATAAAAGCTCCATTGCCCGGGCATTGGTACGGCATAAAATCGCATCACGCATTTTGGTGTGTGGTTTATTTACGACGCTCGATTTCTGGTTTGGATTGCCAAGTAGGGGAACAGTTTCATTTAAACCGCCCAACAATGCATTGGCAACATCGGCAATCGTTTCACCAAAACGAAAAGAAGTAGTGAGGCGAGACTCTGGCAGCGGCAATTGTTGCATCGCATTAATCGCACCACGCCACGCATAGATTTGCTGATGTGCATCGCCTACATAGATGACCTGAGTATTTTTCTGACGAAGTAAAATACCCAACATTAAGGGGTCAGCATCTTGTGCTTCATCAAATAGTACATAATCGGCTGGGATGTTAGGTTCAGACAATGCCCAAAGTTTGAGGTAAATATCGTGACCAATTCCTGCCTGATGATTGGGATCGATTGACTCTAACCAACGGCGTTCAACAGCAGGGTAAAGATGGGTTTGAAGTGCAGTAATATCATCTGGATGTAACCAGTTTGGCGCCTGAATATGGCGAGGCGCTGGATATTGCGAACTGGTTGAACAGAAATAGCTCACTGCATTGGCGACAAGGCTCGCGAGGCGACTTGGCATCAAGACGTATTTTTCATAACGTCCACCCATCATGCGCCGTAAGGTAATCGGTTCTAGTCGATATTCTTTTGCGATAAAGCTTGGGCTTAAGCGAGGCAAGCGTAATTTATCAGTCACACCTCGTGGCACACTACGAAAAGCGAGTGAGTGAAAAGTACGGCAATCTACATTGCGATGAAATTTGTTTTGCGCTTCACCAGCAATAGCTTTGTTGAATGCTAGATACATACCGCGCCGTTCAGGCATGGCATCACTAATCATTTGTAATGTAGTAGTTTTACCTGTACCCGCATAGGCAATCACTTTAAATGATTGCCCAAGACGTGCGTTATCTATGGCAATGGCTTGCTCATAGGTGGCTTTAGGTTTTTCGATATTCGACACTGAGTGATTTTAAACCTTGTTGCGGTTAGCTTTTTCAACTAAACCAGATAAACCCTGACGACGAGCTAATTCGTCAATAATAAGTTGTGGATTAAGATCGAAATAACCCAACATGACAATGCTATGGAACCACAAATCGGCAGTTTCATAAATCAAGTCATTTAAATTGCTTTCTGTATTTTGAGCAGCGTAGTCTTTGGCAGCGATAATCGTTTCTACGCTTTCTTCGCCGACTTTTTCTAAGATTTTATTGATGCCTTTTTTGTAGAGGCTTGCCACATATGAAGTATCAGCTTCTGCTTGCTTACGCTCTTGCATCAATTGCCCTAAGTGAGCAAGTACATCAACCTGTTCTGTCGTGTGAGCATGATCGTGGCTTTCAGTTTTGGCTTTGTCACCATAAATTGCATTAGGATCTTTTAATTGTGCATCGACAATTTCCCAGCCCTGTGGGGTAAGTTTACGGTAGAAACAAGACTCACGACCTGTATGGCACGCGATACCGCCGTGTTGTTCAACCTGTAATACAATGACATCAGCATCACAGTCTAAACGAATTTCATGGACAGTTTGAAAGTGACCTGATTCTTCACCCTTGTGCCAAAGTTTTTGACGAGAGCGAGAGAAATAAACTGCCTGATTTTTTTCTGCTGTGAGCGCAAGTGATTCACGGTTCATCCACGCCACCATCAAAATACGTCCGGTTTGATGATGTTGAGCAATGGCAGGGATAAGACCTTGTTCGTTAAATTTTACTTCATCGAGCCATTGCGTGTTATTCATGAGGAATCACCAAAGAAATATGAACTATAAATTGATTTCAATCAGATGCTAAAAAATAGCTTGTATAGTGTACGGCATCAACGTCAGTTTTAGGAAAAATTCTTTGTCCTTTTTGTCTTTGTCAGCGTAATGAGTAGCTGGAATACGATTACTTTTAAAAGTCAGACAGAGATTCACTTTTTAAATTAAAAACACTGTTTTCTTTAGGCAATTGAGCTACTCGATCATAATCAAGTTGTTGAAATGGGCCAGTCTTTAAGCCTGAAATCGTGATCGCCATTTCTTTTCGAAAATAAGGGATTTGATACATCCAAGGGAAAACTAAATCTCTTAAACCTCCAGCCCACCAATGGTCAGATTGATAAAGTGGTGTTAGTAAACGACTGAGAACTTGATAAAACTGGGTAGATGAACGGCGAAGCTGGTGATAATGCTGCCAGAGTAGGGACCAATCAATATTTTGGTTCTTTTGTGCTTGTTGCAATGATTGAGAAAAAGCCCAAGCATCCAATAATGCCATATTAGCCCCTTGACCTAACTGAGGGCTCATCGCATGGGCTGCATCTCCAATCACCCCAATTCGACCTTGGCCAAATTGACTCATGACTACATCACGGTAGTTTGCAGATAACCATTTGGGTTGAGTTTGACTGTTATACAAAATTTCTTTCAGCCATTCTGCAACCTTGGGCCAGCGTTCTGAGACTTGCTTTAACCAAGTTTGTTTAGCCTGTTCATCTTGCAAAAAGCTTTCTAATTGTGGCGTAGGTAAGCTCCAAAAAATACTTGAAAGACGCTGATGAGGTTCAGTTGGAATTGCTCCTGTAGGAAGAATTCCCATCATAATTTTCGAGCGATCATAAAATTGATGCAGAATTTTAGAATCGAGCACTTGGCACTCAGGCACGATACTCCATGCCGCACCCCACGGGTAGGCTTGATCGACCTTTACCCATGCTTTAGGTCTTAATTGACTACGCGCACCGTTGGCAATAAGTACAGCATCAAAGCGAGTCTCAAACTTATGGGTTTGATGTATGCCGAATAGCCGAACTTCATTGGTATGTTCTTCAAAGCTTTCAACAGAGTGGCTCATACACCAAGTAATTTGGCTTGAATATTCACTAAGCTTTTGTGTGAGCACATGACATAAAGTGGCACGGTGTATACCTAAACCATAAAGATTTGCTGATGCTTCATGATAATGACTGTTCACTAAAAGACGATTATCTGGAAGTTGTCCTTCTAAACCTGTGACTCTCGCACCTAAGCTTAAAGCTTTGTCGAGCACACCTAAATGTTCAAATACGGCTAAGCCCGCCGGTTGTAGCAATAAACCAGCACCGACCGGAGATAACTCATCAACTTGTTCAAAAATCGTAACGTTATTGCCTTCACGGGCAAGTAAAATCGCTGTGGCTAAACCTGCTGTACCAGCACCGATAATGGCAAAATGAGGTGTTTTCATTGTTTATTCTTTTGAAGCATTTATAGGTTCAATTTAGCAATGAACGAATAGTTGAGCTATAAATTTTTTTAAAATTAAAGTTTTTTCATAAAAAAATCCCTTGCACTGGCAAGGGATTTTGAATTTATTTCAAGATACGCCAAAGTGCTAATAAGCTGCTCAACACAATGAGAATAATCGAGACAAACCAAGGACTAATAATCGCAATAGTCAGTAAAATCAGCATGCTACTACCGAACATCCAGCTACGGCGTTGTTGGTGTTCCATTTGCAAACGAAGTTGCTGAATTTCACGTAACTGACGATCTTGCCAAGCAGACTGATTTTTTAAACCATTTAAACTGTCAATAATTAAGCTTGGGAAATCCTGAGCACCTAAAAGCAGGTCAGGTAATTGCTGACCAAGCTCTTTTACATTTTTGACTGGGTTCATGTTGGATTTGACCCATTCCGTCAAAATTGGTTTTGCCAATTTCCAGATGTCGAGCTGTGGATAAAGGTCAGTACCTAAGCCTTCTACATGCACTAAAGTTTTGAGTAGCAGCATGAGTTGTGGCGGAATTTCTAAATGGAAGCGTCGAGCAATATCCATGACTTGAATTAAGATACCCGCAAAATCAAGTTGATCCATTGGTTTAGACACCATTGGCCCAACAGTGCGGCGCATTTCACGTGCTAACGCGTCTTGATCTGTACCCGGTGGAATCCAGCCAGCTTGATGCACAATTTGAATAAGCTGCATAAAGTTGCTGTTCATGACAGCCAGCAACATGCGAGCAACTGTCATTTGGTCGTGTTTGGATAGCTCACCCATAATCGCACAGTCCAGTGCAATAAAGCGTGGATTGCTTGGGTTAATGGTTTCTACAAAGACGTTACCGGGATGCATGTCGGCATGGAAAAAGTTATCGCGGAAGACTTGCGTAAAGAAAATGGTTAATCCTTTTTCTGCAAGTTGTGCGCGATCCATGCCTAATCGGTCAAAGGTTGCCGTATCTGAAATAGGCACACCCGTAATACGCTCAGCCACCATGACATCTTTTGTGTCCATGTACACTTCAGGCACATACATCATGGTTGAGCCAGTAAAGTAATGACGCATACGACGGGTGTTATCTGCCTCAATACTCAAGTCCAGCTCATTTAAAATGATCTGGCGGTAGTCTTGAATAATTTCGGTGAGATGCAATGCACGAGCAGCTTCAAGGCGGCTTTCTAATGTATTTCCTAACCATGCCAAAATTTCAAAATCTTGCAAAATTTGGTTGCGAATGTCAGGGCGAGTTACTTTAACCACAACTTCGCGACCATCATGCAACGCAGCAGTATGCACTTGGGCAATTGATGCGGCAGCTAATGGCTGATCATCAAAGCGAGCAAACAATGTATTTACGTCAGCTTTTAACGAATCTTGAATACGCTGTTTGGCAACCTCTCCATCAAAAGGCTTTACTTGATCTTGAAGTAAAACCAGCTGAGCGAGTACCTCAGGTGGAATCAAGTCACGACGAGTAGAGAGTAATTGACCGAGCTTGATTGCAAGTGGTCCCATATCTTCTAAAGCTTCTTTGAGCTTTAAAGGGTTTTTACGTTCACGGCTCGACCATGCAGCTGGATGCATTTTAATAATATTTAATGCATGCTGAGCTTTAACTGGTAATTCATCCGCAGGGAACAACGTATCGAGTCTATAGTGCGCTGCAATACGCCAAAGTTCGAGTAAACGTGAAACGTGCGGAATCATATACAGTCTTACCTAGTCTTGAGAGGGTTGTAGTTGTGCATTGAGTTGCTGCAATCTTGCTTCTAGACGGTCAATGTCTTGATTGAGCTTGCGAGTGGCTTGAGTTAAGTCGTCCATTTCCCAGCGAGGGGCAAATAGGCCGCTATCTTCTTTTAATGCGTCTTCTGCAAAAAATAGATGACTTTGAAGAGAGCGTTTTAAATGTTTTGGTGCAAGTTGAATCTTGCCAATCTCGTGTGCGAGTTGAGGACCTACCCATCTAGATAAATGCGCAGCTAAATCGGGTTCAGCTTGCTGCATAATCTTTTGAATATCCTGTAATAGGTGATAATCACCTTGGAGCGGGATATTGCCAATCTGGTCTGGATCGCTGACTAATAATTTAATCAGTTCAACGACATCTTTAACATGCAAAGTTGCAGTTGCTTCAGAAATTTTGAATTGGGCATCAAAAGGGCGCTGTTCAAAAATAGAAGGTTTTTCGCTGTGTCCTGTTGCAGTAGGTTCAAGACGTACTTTTTCTTGGTCAAAGAATACATCGACAGAAAGCTGCGGACTATCAATCACAACACGCAACATTTTGCCCTGTAACTGATTAAGCTGAATGCGTGTAACCGCATCCAGATCGATCAGATGATGAATGATACGTTCGACTGCACCGAGTGCCAGAATCGACCACATATCGTTATCCCTTACAGTTTAAAGCCACGGTGAACGGCAACGATACCAGCAGTAAGGTTGTGATAGTCACAGTTCTGGAAGCCAGCATTTTCCATCATACCTTTTAAAGTACGTTGGTCTGGGTGCATACGGATTGATTCAGCTAAATATTTATAACTTTCTGAATCATTGGCAACCAATTTACCCATAATCGGTAAAGCGGTGAATGAGTAGAGGTCATAAAGTTTTGAAAATGGCTCAAATACAGGCTTAGAAAACTCAAGAATGAGTAAACGACCACCTGGTTTTAATACACGGAACATAGACGCAAGTGCTGCATCTTTATCTGTCACGTTACGTAAGCCAAAACTAATGGTGACAAGGTCAAAGCTGTTGTCTGCAAAAGGCTCTAAAGTTTCTGCATTGGCAAGAACGAAATCAACATTGGTACAGCCCGCATCAATTAAACGGTCACGGCCAACATTAAGCATAGATTCGTTAATGTCTGAAAGTACGACATGGCCTTGAGGACCAACTTCACGGCTAAATACTTTTGCTAAGTCGCCTGTACCACCCGCAATATCCAGCACGTGTTGACCACGGCGAACACCAGACATGTTAATTGCAAAACGCTTCCACAAACGGTGAATACCAAATGACATCAAGTCATTCATCAGGTCATATTTGCTTGCAACCGAGTGGAAAACTTCTGCTACTTTTTGTGCTTTATCTTCAGTTCTAACAGTTGAGTAACCAAAGTGTGTCGTTTCACCAACGTTGCCCGTATTACCAGCACCACGTGGTAAATTATATTTCGGTACAGAACCGTTAACAGGCGTATCTGTTAAGGTTTGCTGTAAAGTTTGTTGTTGCCCTTGAGGTGTACCTTGCGGTAAAGGTGAGCTTAGGAATGGGCTAACTTTGTCTGAACTTTGTGCCTGCTCAGTTGGAGATGTTGGCTTTTGGTTTTCGTTAGACATATTGTCTCTCCTAGACTCAAACTCAAGTGAAACGGAATAAGTTCTGCATGATGACAGATTTTGTCTATTTTTACAGGCATCATCATGCAAATATAATGAATAAAATCTCAACTTCGCGAGGTTGAGTTTTTCTATGTGCCGACCTTATCACACTCTAAACGGATTCGGATGCCCTGAATGTACATTTTCAATAATCTGGCGTTCTTTTTCAGTAAAAGTCTTAATAAAGGTCTCGGCTGATTTTAACGGTTTCATCGCACTAAAACCATCTTGAATGAAATCATACATCAATTCGAAGTGATATTTTTGGGCAATACCTTTACACATTTTAAAAGCAGTAAACATCATAAATGAGCGCATGTACTTATCGAGCGCTGCTCCTAAATCATCAAGGAGGGCAAGCTGTTGATAACGCGCTTCTGCTTGATCGAGCTTGATTAAGGTTAAACGCATAATCTCATCAGTGAGTACGGTATCTGCCGGATAGTCCTCCAGAAGTTGTATTGCTACTTGCTCATCAAGTCGAGTGGCAAGTACAGCTAAACTTACCGATTTAGTGCCTGTTTTAATTGCATTTTCAGGTAAAACTTTTTCGGCTTTATGCGCATATTTCAAGAGGCGTTCAATTTGAGCTGCCAAGGCATCAAACTCTGGGCCACCATATAAACGATTTAAAAAGTACTCTGACATGAGCTTGTGCGCTGGCAAATTAAAAAAGTCTTGATGCGTATCTTTCATCCGCTCTTTTAGCCATGTTTGTACATCTTGCAAACGTTGGGCAAGCACAGGATTATCGTGATAATTAAATGTTTTATATTGTTGTAAAAGATCATCAAAAGCAGCGAGTTTAGACATTTAAGGCTCTAATATTGGGCTATTTACAAAAAATCATAAAAGGCATTGTAACCTTGTACTATGGCGAGTAGATGTAAAAAAAATGATTCATGCGTCAATTCTTAGGCAGATTTTTGTCGCAATGACATAATTTGTATAGCAATTCATCAATTAACCGCATAAGTTAAAGATCATCGAAATTAAACAATAAAAGATTAGAGCTGTGTACTATGAGTGAACAACAACCAAAATTTGAGATTCGTGATGAAGAACAGCTTTCAGTCGACTTGATTGAAGCACAATATGCGTTAAAAGAAAGTCGGGGAAAACCCAACGCTAAAAGCACACTCATTTTAATGAGTGGTATTGAGCTGGCAGGTAAAGGCGAGGCCGTTAAGCAACTTCGTGAATGGCTAGATCCACGATATTTACGAGTTAAAGCAGACGCGCCACGTGTGCTGACAGACAATGAGGCATTTTGGCAATCTTACTCAGCGTTTATTCCGACTGAAGGACAAATTGTGGTGATGTTCGGCAACTGGTATAGCGATTTATTAGTCACCGCGACACATGTTTCCGAACCTTTAGATGAAGCACGCTTTGATGAATACGTTGAAAATATGCGGGCATTTGAGCAAGATTTAAAAAATAACTATGTCGATGTGATTAAAGTCTGGTTTGATCTTTCATGGAAATCACTACAAAAACGTTTAGACAAAATAGACCCGTCAGAGCAACATTGGCATAAGCTTCATGGCCTAGACTGGCGTAATAAAAAACAATATGACACTTTGCAAAAGTTACGCCGTCGCTTTACCGACGATTGGTACATTATTGATGGTGAAGATGAAAAACAGCGTGATCAGTTTTTTGCTCAATATCTTTTACAACATATGCGTCAACTTCCAGAGCATGAAACCGAAGTTAAAGGAAAATGGCAGCAGGCTAAAATTCCAGAGAGTTTATTAAAACCTTCTAATGAGCCACTTGAAAAAGCTGATTATAAAAAAGAGCTCGATAAACTGAGTAAGAAAATTGCCGATGCAATGCGTTTTGATAAACGCAATGTCGTGATTGCTTTTGAAGGTATGGATGCTGCCGGTAAAGGCGGCGCCATTAAGCGAATTGTTAAAAACTTAGACCCACGTGAATACGATATTCATTGTATTGGTGCACCTGAACGCTTTGAA
This sequence comes from Acinetobacter sp. WU_MDCI_Abxe161, assembly GCF_025514355.1. Classification (NCBI taxonomy): domain Bacteria; kingdom Pseudomonadati; phylum Pseudomonadota; class Gammaproteobacteria; order Moraxellales; family Moraxellaceae; genus Acinetobacter; species Acinetobacter sp. WU_MDCI_Abxe161. The sequence goes on along the minus strand of NZ_JAHPTU010000005.1, from coordinate 283,181 downwards.
GCTCGGCATCCTTACTTATGGCGCTTTTGGAATCGCATTAATGAAGCCGAAAAAATTACGATTTTTGACCGGACATGGTATGGGCGCGTACTCGTTGAACGTGTTGAAGGATTTGCTTCGCCTTTAGAATGGCAGCGTGCTTATGATGAAATTAACCGCTTTGAAAAAGATTTATTTGATAGTCAAACGGTTGTAGTAAAAATTTGGCTGGCGATTAGTAAAGACGAGCAAGAGCAGCGTTTTAAGGCCAGAGAAGAGACACCGCATAAACGGTTTAAAATTACCGCAGAAGATTGGCGTAATCGTGATAAGTGGGACGAGTATTTAAAAGCCGCCGCAGATATGTTTGAGCGGACCAGTACTGACTACGCACCTTGGTATATCGTCGCAACTGACGATAAATATACGGCGCGTCTGGAAGTATTAAGAGCAGTTTTAAAACAGCTGAGAGCAGACTAGGCTCTCAGCTAAAATGCATATATTAATTTACAATTGTGCCACGGCTTTTTTGCTGAATACGTTTTGCAAGGTTATAACTGTCATTCAGATGAGTTTCTGCTATTTTTTTCATCATGAAATAACCTAAACTTGCTGCTACAATTTGTCCGCCTAGCGGTATAAATTTAGTCACCTGTTTTGTTACGATTTTGCCCAAAAAGCCGTTAAATGTTTTTTTAACGGTAGTACGTGCGACTACAAAACCTGAAAATTCAAAACCGCGTTTACGTAACTCATCCCAATGAATGGTTTTAGTTTTTGGGTCATAAACGCTTACGTGTTCAGGTGCTAAACCAAAACGGGAATTGATATCTGGAATCAGGTGCGACAAAATTCCCAAATCTACCGCCACGTCAAAAAAAGGAATCGGTACAATTGCCGCTCCTGCTGAGACGTAAGCTCTTTTTTTGATGAGGTCATGGCACTCATCGCGAATTTGTTCCAGATTTAGGCTAGGATCAATATAGTCAGGAATCTTGTCAATTTTCATAATGTCTACCTGTATAAGTTCTTGATGGCGTCATTCAAACCAAGTGAAAGTGACACCTTAAGTTAAATTATGCTGTGTTTAAACCAACGTGACATAGTCAGATTCAGTTGTATAGTAATGAATGTTTATGATTTTGTGCATAAATTATGCAAGCAGGATATGAAATAAATGGGGATCCATGTTATTCAAAGTCAACGTATTGATGTGTTGTTGCAAGGTGTATTGGCGTCTACATCTCAAGCTTCAACGCATCCATTACAGGTTTTGAAAACCCAACATTTTATTGTTCCAAGTCCTGCGGTCGAGCAGTGGCTGATACAAAAACTTGCAGAACAGCAAGGCATGAGTGCCAATTACCAGTTTCACCAACGGGTACGAGGTTTCCAATGGTTTGCCTATCAGCAAGTTTTAACTGCGCATAAAGAGCAGGTCCGTAAAGCGAACATCCCGCGTTTGATTTTTAAATGGCGGGTGCATCAGGCTTTACACGAATTTATTCAACCTGACACGATGAGCATCGACACGTCGCATCCATTACATTCTATTGTCCAGCGTATTTATGACAGCGCAGATCGACTCGAACAAGGCATAGATAAACAATTAAAAAAACAAAAAATGTTGTACTGGGTCGCTGAGCAGGTTGCCGATCTATTTAGCAACTATATGATTTATCGGGGACAGTGCCAGCGTGGTTGTGAAAATAGTTGTACTTGCCCAGAAAACTGGTTGTCTGCTTGGGGGCAGGGCCGATCACTAGATATTGAAAAATATATTGTACAAAAAGATGAAGAAGTGACTGCTTTTGCATTGCATCAAACGCAAGAGCTAGAACGTTGGCAGCGTTGGTTATGGCAACAACATTTTCATGATGACTTTTTGCAGATGCAGCAAATCGATGAGTTGTTTTGGCAAGAATTAGATCATCCGGACCGTAGTAAGCGTGCTATTTCAAGATTACCTAATCAAGTGGTGATCTTTACGTTGTTAGATTTACCGCCAAGCCAATTACAGTTTTTGCGCCGTTTAGGACAATACGTTGATGTGCTGATTTTGCACTATAACCCTTCACAAGAATATTGGGCGGATAGTGTCGATCCACTGTGGAAGCAACGTTATGACTTAGGAGTAAAAGAGCGGTTTATTGCGAAAAATCCGAAGGCTACAGATACTGAAATTAGTGAGTTTTTTAATAAATTCACACTCAACTTTAATGCTGAAGCGCGTGAGTCCAGACATCCGCTTTTAACCAGATTGGGTAAGCAAGCCCGCGACCACTTTTCGCTGTTATCAAATTTGTCTACGGGCGAAGAAGGTAAGTGGGTGGATGCTTTTGTAGATGATTTTCCTGAAAGTTTACTCGGTAAAGTTCAGTCAGATATTTTACATTTGGTAGAACCACAAGCGAAACAATATAAACTTGCCCCAGACGATGACTCGATTCAGATTCATATTTGTCATTCGACTTTACGTCAGCTTGAAGTTTTAAAAGAGCAATTAATCTGTTGGTTGGCTAAACCGCATGAGCAGCCGCGCCGTCCAAACGATATTCTAGTTTTAGTTCCTAATCTGGCTGATATTGAGCCTCTAATTCGAAGTGTATTTCCCGCTACTGCCACTGAACAGGGTGTGCATTTGCCTGTGAAAATCGCAGGTGTTGCATCACTTGATGCACTTAATGCATGGCGTGCCGTAATTGGACGTATTCAACTGATGCAGGGGCGTTTTAGCTTTGATGATTTTGCTGACTGGTTAAGTTTGCATGCGACCCAGCAACGTTATGAACTTGAGTATGTTCAGGTTGAGCGAATTTTAAATTTACTTGCCGATGCGGGTTTTAAACGAGGGCTGGATGCAGAGCATCTCAAACGCAGTTTGTGTGAAGGGGATGACGATTACCGATATAGCTTTAAATTTGCATTAGAGCGATTGGCCCTTGGCATTGCCGTGCCTGTACATGCGACGTTCAATCAGGTCTTGAGTTATGCCAAAGTTCAGCCCAGTGATTTTGAGTTGATTGGTACACTTATTCAGATTTATCAAGATTTGAACGAGCGCCGTGATTGGTTAACTCTACATGAACAAGGGAAAGTCTATACGGTTGAATATTGGCTTCAAGTGCTAGGCAAAGATATTGTTGAATTTGAGCAGGTCGGTGTTGCAGCTTTAAAGGCTGTGCGGGAAATTGTTAAAAAACAAGAACGAATGTTGACACTCGCAAGCTATTACGCCGAGACAGAAACAGGAACTTTACGCAAAATTACCTTGCCTCTGCCTTATATTATTGAAGAAATTCAACGGACTTTAGAAAGCCAAAGTGCACAAGCTGAACCGACAGGGCAGATTACCTTCGCCCAAATTGGACATATTCGACCGTTACCTTATCGCTTAATGGTCATGTTAAATCTTGATGCAGGGCAATTTCCAAACCGTGATACTCATGTGCCATTTGATTTAATGGATGCACTACGTCAACAGTTAGGTGACCGCTCTCGGCTTGAAGATGATCAGGGTGCTTTTTTAGATGCTTTATTATTAGCCCAAGAAAATTTATGGCTGTTTTATAACGGCTTTGATGTGAACGATGGCGAAGTGCGCGAACCTTCCAGTATTCTTCAAGAGTTCCGTGAGCATCTTGCCTTGATTGTGAAAGCTGAAAATGATGCGCCTGAAAATATAGTTGTTGAAGGGATTGAGATTCCTTCACAGTTAAAACAACTCTATCACTTCCATGATTTACAGCCTTTTGACCCGAAAGGATTTACTGTAGAGAAACGTGTTATTCGTTATCAAGATCACTGGTTTAAGGTCGCTACACAAATTCAGCAAGTCTCAGGAAACCGTCAGCCTTGGGCGAACACGACCTATCCGCTACAAATACCTGACATCCTGGTTTTAGAAAGCCAGCAGTGGATACAAGATGTGACATTCCCAGCACGGTTATATTTGAAAACTTTAGGGGTAGAAAACTTAGGAAGTGTCGGAGCGCTCGACCAAAATGAACCTTTATTATTAGATGGTTTAGGGCGCTATACAATTCGATATTTTTTACAGCAATCTGAACAGCAAGCACAACCTGAAGTATTAATTGATCAGTTACCTGTAGGCAAAGTCAAATATAGCGCATGGCAACAAGGTGCGTTTGAGCAAGAGTGTTTACTTGAACGTCTTCACCATTATGCACCAGCAGTAACACCAATGACTCAGCGTATTTGGCGAATTGCTAAACAGCTTCATATGAATATTACAGTTCCGAAGTCTGAAACTCGGGATTGGGTGAGTATGGAACCTTCAAGCGCTCGGGCAAAAAGACGCGCTAAAGTCTGGTTAGAATATCTACTTTGGTTAGCTTACTTAAATGAGGGAAGTGCCGGGGCTGAAAAACGCCGTATTGTGGTTTTTAGTGATCAAACTGTGATTTGTAGTGGGGTTAGTTCTGAGCAAGCTCGGCAATATTTACAACCATGGTTTAAAATCTGGCGCCATGCACAGCAACAACCTTTGGTTCTACCAGCAGCCTTATTATTAAAGCCACTAGAAAAAGCTAAAGCATATCAGTGGGAAACCACAAATCAGACAGAAAAAGCAAAACTGGATGAGAAGAGCTATACAGAGCTGTTAAAATACTGGAATGAGACAGGGTCATTTACCACAATGGATATGACTCAAAATGAAGCTTGCAAGTTGCATCAAGACTGGAGCTTTATTTTGCAAGAACAAGATGCGCAAGCTTTGCTTCAACATGCTTGTGATGAGTTTGCGTATGATTTGTATCATCCGGTTTTTCAATTTCAACATTCGGAGTAAGGCATGAACTCAAGAGTACAGGTGTCTTATCAACCTATTATTGATATTGAATTTAGTGGCTTACACTTAATTGAAGCTTCGGCAGGTACAGGAAAAACCTATACCTTATCAAGTTTGATGGTCCGTATCTTTCTTGAAAAATACTTGCCTAGACAAGTCATTGCGACCACGTTTACCCGTGCTGCCGCTGCCGAGTTAAAAAGTCGTATTCGTGCACGTTTGGTTGAAACGTACCGTTATTTAGATGCCAAGCGTAATTTTACAGAGCAAGAATTACTTACGCAGGCAGAGCAAGAACCTGACTTATTACTCCAGCATATTCTAAAGCATTTTGCGACGCGTATTGCCTATGCGTGTGAACGTTTAAAACTGGTTATAGATCAATTAGACGAGTTATTTGTCGGGACGCTCGATAGCTTTAGCCAAAAATTATTACGTGAGTTTGCTTTTGAGAGTGGCAAAATTGAACGCGCTCAAATTACCGATGATGCCAAAACCTATAGTCGACAACTGATCCATGATGTACTGCGTGAATGGATACAGTCTCAACCTCAGACCGTGATTGATGCGTTGTATTTGGCAGGTGAGCTTAAGAGTGTTGATAGTTTTGTTAAACTGGTCGAAGACTCACTTAATTTTAGTTCAGCTCATTTTAAACTTCCCGAAAAACCAACCATTCAATTTGAACAACTTGCCCAGCTCAAACCATTAGCGACAGAAATTGATATCAGCCTTTTAGAAGCATATTACTTGCTTGATGGCGAGCACTATAAACATGTGAGCGGGACAGTATTTAGAAATGGGGCATTTAATAAATTATTTAGCGAGTGTTTACCGCAGCTACTACAAGTTCTAAAGCAAAGCGACATTATTTTAGTTTTTGACGGGTCATTAGCCGCGCAACGAGAACTTATTTTTAAGTTTTTAGGTCAACTTGCCGATCAAAAAATTTTTAAGAAATGTCCAGCAGAAATTTCAGAGGGTTTCTATCAGCATCCCTGTATTCAGCAAATTCAGAAGCTGTTTGGTGTGCTGAAAAACTACGCCGAGCAGTTCGACCAGCTTCATATTTATTTAAAAGCCTATTTATGTGTAGAAGTTAAAAAACGCTTACCACAGGTTTTACAAAATAAAGGTGAGACTACTTTTTCTCAGCAAATTCGTACACTTTCTGAAGCTTTAAAAGGTGAGCAGGGACAACGTTTTGCTGTATTTGTGCAGACTCGATATCCCTTAATTTTGGTTGATGAATTTCAGGATACCAACCAAGATCAAGACGACATGCTGGCGAGTATTTGGCGTCATCCAGAGCGCTACAAAAAAGGTTGCATGATTATGGTGGGTGACCGTAAACAGGCGATTTACGGTTTCCGCGGTGGGGATATGCTCACCTTCTTAAATGCCTATAAAGATATTCAAACCAAACATGGTCGTGAGTATAAGTTAATTCATAACCATCGTTCTGTTGCTGATCTGGTTGAAGTGGTCGATGCCTTATTTCAAAGACAAATCGACTTTGGTGAAGAAGTTCAATATGACCCAATTCGAGCAGGAACTCGGCCTCATCCTGTATTAATTGAGCAGAACAATCATAATCCTCACCCTTTACGCTGGTTGATGCTCAAAGATAAAGAAACAGAGGCTCAGCAAGTTGCATGGAAGATTCGAGATCTACTTAACCAGTCACATGCTGGACAACTATACTTTCAAAAAGATGCTCAGACTCAAACCTTACACGAAGATGATATCGCGGTATTGTCTCGTAATCATGATGGCCTCGATAAAGTTCAATTTGAGCTAGAACGTTTAGGAATTCGGGTTAATAGGCCATCAAAACGCAGTGTTTTCGATTGCTCGATTGCTCAAGACGTGGGGGCTTTGCTGACCGCCATACTTCATCCTTACGATGAGGCAAAAGTAAAACGAGCGTTAATTAGCCGTCTATTTGCCATGGATTTAAAACAACTCTTACAACTTGAGCAGACAGCCGAAGGGTTAAGCCAGTTTATGACTGGTTTTGACACGATTAGAGAGTTGTGGTCCGCTCAAGGCTTTTTAGTGGCATGGCAACAATGCCTCATCCAGTTTGATATATGGCAAAATTTGGTTGCAGCTCAAAGTAAAGATAATGAACGGGTTGTAGTGAACTTGCGTCATTTAACTGAAATTTTGAGTCAGCACAGTGAAAAATACTCAGGTGCTCAGAACCTTTATCACTGGTATCTCAAACAGTTGCGTTCTCCTCTTGATCGTGATTGGGAGTTAGAACGTAAATTATCGAGCGAAGCTGGTGTTCAGCTCATGACCATTCACCAGTCAAAAGGGCTGGAATTTAAGATTGTATTTTTATTAGGTGCAGATAAGCCCTTTCGAGAAAATAATAAAACACTCAATTTTTCGACCCAAAATATTGTCAAACCAGACTCAAACCAGACTTTGACTCAACGTGTCGTTGCGATTGCTGACAAAACTTATTTGAATGAGATTGAACTTAAGCAACATGAAGAGCGAGCACTCGCTGAACAGAATCGTCTTTGGTATGTCGCTTTAACGCGAGCAAGCCATCGCGTCTATGCTGTTTTACAAGATATTGATGGTAAATCGGTATCAGGCCTCGCATTTTGGAAAAATAGAGCTGAACCTTTTCAACACCGTTGCTGTACGGATGAAATGGTTTTGGAACAGATTCCACAAGCAATTCATTTAACCAAGCAAACCAGTGTTATTGAAATACAAGCACAACGGTTTCCTGAACAGCGTTTTTATTCGAGAGGGAAAACCAGTTTCAGTTATTTGGCACAGCATTTAAAACATAAGGCTGGCACAGATTTATTGGCCAGCCAGAGCAATGATGCTGTATTGGCGGAAGATGAGTTGGACTTAATTCATACTGCTGAAGCAATCAGTGCTCAGCCGATTGACTGGATAAAGAATAACTTTCCTAGAGGAACACTTGCCGGTAATTTCTTGCATGAAATATTTGAACATATTGATTTTCAATGTTCAGATGACTGGGTCATAGAAATACGACGTCGTTTTAAAAATGACTATAGTAGCCTTTGGCAAGATTTACTCATTAAATATAACGAGAGCTTCCCAGAAGAGGAAGATGCCGAAAATCTGCTTTACCAGTCAGTTGCAGAGTGGTTAAAAGATATTTTGCGAACACCGCTTTCTCAAGGCTTTCGATTAAACCAGCTCCAACAAGATCAGTATTTGTCAGAGTTTCCTTTTTATTTGGCACTCTCAGATCGGGTTTTAGCAATGACACGTATTCAGCAGCTCTTCGCTGAGTATGGATTGAATATGCCGGAGTTAATTGAGGCTCGATCAGCGCGTTACCTCAACGGTTCTATCGATTTGGTTTATTTTGATGGTCAGCGTTACCACATTGCCGATTATAAAAGTAATTATTTAGGGGATGATCTTGCAGATTATCGTAGCGACAGTATTGCCCAAAGCATGTCTTTAGCAAGTTATTGGCTACAAGCAGGTTTATATCTCGTTGCATTACATCGTTATTTGCAAGTCAAAATGCAGAATTACCAAATTGAAAAACATTTGGGTGGGGCAACTTATCTTTATTTACGTGGTATGAATGGTGAAGCGGAGCAGGGGTACTATTATTGGGAACCTAGCGTCGAGTTTATTCTTCGTCTTGATGCCATTTTGGGGTATTTTGCTGAGGATAAAATAGCATGAAAAATGCTGATAAAATGCGTAATTTGAAGATTAACAAATACTTGACATGTGGATAAGCCTGTCTATAACCATGTGGACAAGCGTGTGGAAAACTAGGTGGATAAGTGTGTGGACAACCTAAATAGCTCTGAACAAGCCGATTTAAGCTGGTTAACAACATGGAGTAGCTTCTTAAATCAGGCTCCATTTACTGAACAATCGCAAGTGCCGGAAGCCACTTCTTACTTGCAGCAGCTGATTGAAGCGAGCTTACAAGGCGATAGCTGTATCGATGCCAGTTCAGAGCAAATTGCAGCACTTGGTCAGCTTGCTATATCTGCTGATCAAGCAACTTCAAAAGTTGCGCCGTGCGTCTACGATGAGCAGGGGTTGGCATTATACCGATATTGGCACCTAGAGCAACGACTTGCAGAACAAATTTGTCGATTAAAGCAACAATTAATTCAACCCGTAGCTTGTGAAGACTATCTGGACCTACTCACCGATCCTCATCAACAGGCAGCTTTACAGATGGTTGCTCGGCAAAGCTTGAGTATTATTACGGGTGGGCCGGGTACAGGTAAGACTTATACGCTGGCACGTATTATTGCTGTGCTGAGTCAGGCAATTCCGCATATTCGTGTGGCGATGGCCGCTCCAACGGGTAAAGCAGCACAGCGAATGCAAGAAGCATTACAGAACTCGTTTAACGACCCTAAATTGCTTGAATCTGGATTAATGAGTGAAGAGCTAAGGAATCAGGGAACACAAACGATTCACCGATTATTAGGGATGGGATATAGCCAAACACCACGTTTTAATCAAAAACAGCCTTTGCCCTATGACGTCATTGTCGTGGATGAAGCTTCTATGCTGGATTTAAATCTAGCAACGTTATTATTTGAAGCTGTGCCCGAGTCTTGTCGAATTATCTTGTTAGGAGATGCAAATCAGCTCGCTTCTGTTGATGTCGGGGCGGTACTTGCAGATTTGCAGCAAATACAGGCATTGGCTGACAACAGAGTACAATTACAAACCAGTCGCCGTTTCGCTGAAGGGGCATTGATTGGGCAAGTTGCTAAATTTATTCAGGCGCAAACCCATCAACAAGATCATGTAGAAGTTTTGCAGAGATTTGAAGTTGATATTGTTCAAGCCGCAGAATTAAAACCTGTACTTCTACAAATAGATATGCCCGATGTGGTTCAGCTTGAATATTTACCAGAAGGCAATCAATTAGACCTAGATCTCTATTATCAAAAGCTAATGCTCGGTTTCCAAGGGTATGTACAAAGTTTAAAGAACTATTTACAAGAAGAGCGCTCGATCGAACAGGTCCAAAATGTAGTAAAAGCATTTGATGACTACCGTATTTTAACGGCTGTTCGTCATGGCCCGTTTGGGTTGCAGCAGTTAAACCAATATGCCCAGCGTTGGATACAGCAACAGTTATCAATCATGACTGTCGGAGGGTGGTATGTGGGCCGTCCAGTAATGATGACCTATAACGATTATCAACTCGGTATTTCAAATGGAGACATTGGTTTGTGCTTTGAGCACAGAACTCAGCCACAGCAGTTTGAAGTATATTTTCCAAGTTTGAATAAATGGGTCGCTGCAAATCGATTGCCTAAAAGCATTCAAAGTGCTTTTGCCCTAACAATTCATAAATCGCAAGGGTCTGAATTTACACATACTGCTGTTGTTCTTGATCAGGCTGCAAAGAACTTATTAAGCCAAGAGCTTATTTACACTGCGATTACACGAGCTAAGAAAGTAGTCAGTCTTTTAGTTGACCAAGAGGCTTTAATACAGGCATTCACAGTTCGTACTACAAGAAAAAGTGGGTTAGTTCAAAAAGTTAATCGGTTAGTTCGTTAAGCCAAACTTAATATTTTTACACTTGTAAGAAAAAGCTTACATAGATTCGAGATATTTGCTGCTAGAGTACACCCCGTGTTTTTGAGATTATAAACGCACAACGAGCTTGGCAAGGAATGTCGGGCAAAATCGCACAATAATAACAACTTAAGTCGAGAGACTGCGAACTTACAATGAAGTAGGTGTATAAAGAGGAAACTTACAGCCGCTAAGCCTTGTAGTTTTGGGAGAGACTACAGGGCTTTTTTATATTCTAAATTTCACTGCCTTTCAAAAAGTATGACAAAACTTCGCTTTTAGTGTCATCTGCACGATGTTTTCTTGTAAAGATTTAAATCAATAATATCAATATATTTATCTGTAATATGTTTTTAAAACAGGCATTTTTCCTGTGAATTGTTAAGTTAAATGTTATACAGAACTGTACGTTAAATGTTAAAAGTGGTCATTTGCCAAATATTAGACAGACCTGTACGTTTTTACTTACATGATGATAAGAAAAATACTACTTTTCTTCATAATTGGATATGTCACAATACATCACATAAGGAAATAGAAACAAAAACAACGGAAGTGAGTTAAAACAACAAGAAGGATGTGACTAGCATCTCACCAACGACAATAAAAACAGTAATAACACGATAAACAAAAACTACAGCGCCAAAAACCCAAGCAGAAATGCTTGGGTTTTTTATTTGCTTCTACACTAAGTCAGTCTCATGAGAGTCGCTACCAAATAAAGAACGGCGTTGATCTCTCGGTATACGCGGACATTGTGTTGAGATTTGATAGAGAACTTTAGCTAAAGCAGGCAGGTGAGTGCCCACTACAGATTTACCTGTTGTTAATAGGGAAACACTGATATCTCTTTCAGGGTCAGCCCAGCATAAGATATTAGAAAACCCTAAATGACCAAATGCTTGTCCTGTCATTGGGCCAAAAAGGCCGACAGGGTTGCTGCCTAACATTGGTCCTAAAGCATAGCGCATTGGAATTAATAACGTACGATCAATGCTAACGCCTGTAGTGGGAAGAGTCGCTCTGAAAATAGTTTTTTCACTGAAGATTTGCTGACCGCCATAGCTTCCGCCACTTAAAAGCATTTCAAAGAAGCAGCTAGCTTGTTCTGCACTGGTATAGATATTGCCGGCTGGGCAAATGGTGTCCATAAAGCGACTATCGTTAGTCACATCAACTGCAAGTTGCAAACCACCACCTAAAACATGATTCAGATAATGATCGGTACCAAGGCGAGGGTGCAGACCTGTTGCACAGTTTAAGGCGACTTCTGAACGATATTCTGGTTTCAATCCATAGTTGAAATAAGGCATTCCCATCGGCTTTTCGATAGTTTGATGTACAAATTCACGTAAGTCTTGCCCAGTCACCCGTTCAATGACTTCTCCTAAAATGTAACCTGCCGTAACCGCATGATAGGCAAGATGATTGCCAGCGGGAGAAACAGGTCGAGCAGCATATAAACGTTTTAAAATTTCATCTTTATCAAATAATAATTCTGGGGTGACATCGCCTTCAATATAGGGAATACCGCCGCGATGTGCCAATAAATGAAAGATCGTTGCACGGCGCTTACCATTGACACCATATTCTGGAATGTAATAACTCACGGGATCGAGCAAATTGATTTCACCTTTTTCATCTAATAGATGAATCAACATGGCTGTGATCATCTTCGATGCTGAAAATAGGCAAACAGGGGTATCTGGGGTTGCAATCAGCGCATTTTCTTGAAGACCTGCCGGAGAGTTCCCTTGGGCATATCCAATGCTTCTATTGAGCAAAATTTTACCTTGCCTGCGTAAACAGAAGGTAATGAGTGGATAGTTTCCGGTTTTATACAGTGCTTCTATACTTTTCCAGATTTTTTGAGTCTGATACTCACTCATTCCACCCTGTTCAGCAGCAACTTCATCTTTTTGTCGAATGACTTGCTCAATATTGTCCGGTACTGGACAAGTGTTGGTTGAAAAAATTTTCACACGTCCCTCGCGCTTCTTTCTTTTTATTCAAGGCTAGTGTGCAGGGTTAAGGACCTGATGTCAGTGTCTAAAATGACAAGTTACTGAAAACTATTTTGCAATCCACCTATAGATACCTTAAAATAGGCGACTTGCTGTAGTGATGCACGGCAGTCAGTTGCCTCAACTGATTCATATCGTTTACTTTTTTAAGCATCTCGGAGAAATCGAATGGCTTTAACTAATGCAGACCGCGCAGAGATCATTGCTAAATTTGCTCGCGCTGAAAATGACACTGGTTCACCAGAAGTACAAGTAGCTTTATTGACTGCTCAAATCAATGATTTACAAGGTCACTTCAAAGCTCACAAACACGACCACCACAGCCGTCGTGGTTTGATCCGTATGGTTAACCAACGTCGTAAATTGCTCGACTACTTAAATGGTAAAGACCACGGTCGTTACACTGCTTTGATCGGTGCTTTAGGTTTACGTCGTTAATTCGATTTTCACTTTGTTTTCGCTATTTCGCATGTCGCAATGCTTTATCGCTGAAAAGAGAGTTTCACTTAATGTTAGATTAAGTGATTTTTAGAAGGGGCGCTTGTGCGCTCCTTCTTTGCGTTTAACTTTTTTAAATAATTGATCTAGTGTGATGGCTTCTAAGCTTTGTCATTTATCTACCAATCGGTGTAGTCTGAATGCCAAACCTTAGGGGTCTCACTAGAATAAAATTAGGAAAATACAATACATGTCAATGTTTAATATCGTTCGTAAAGAATTCCAATTCGGTCAACATCAAGTCGTTTTAGAAACGGGTCGCGTTGCACGTCAAGCAAACACAGTTTTAATCACTATGGGTGGCGTAACTGTTTTAGTTGCAGTTGTTGCTCAACCTAAAGCAAAAGCGGGTCAAGACTTTTTCCCGTTAACAGTTAACTATCAAGAAAAACAATATGCAGCTGGTCGTATCCCTGGTGGTTACGGTAAGCGTGAAGGTCGTGCTTCTGAAGCTGAAACATTAATTTCACGTCTTATTGACCGTCCAATTCGTCCGTTGTTCCCAGAAGGTTACTTCAACGAAATTCAAGTAACAGCAACTGTTGTTTCTTCTGACAAAACTATGGATGCTGACATTGCAGCAATGCTTGGTACATCAGCAGCATTGTCTATTGCTGGTACTCCTTTCCGTGGCCCAATTGGTGGCGCACGTGTTGGTTTAATCAACGGTGAATATGTTCTTAACCCGAACTTCGAACAGTTGAAAGAAAGTGACCTTGACCTTGTGGTTGCAGGTACAGAATCTGCTGTATTGATGGTTGAATCTGAAGCGAAAGAACTTTCAGAAGACCAAATGCTTGGTGCTGTGCTTTTCGGTCATGACGAAATGCAAATTGCAATTCAAGCGATTAAAGAATTTGCTGCCGCTGCTGGTGCTGTTGAATCAACTTGGGTTGCTCCAACTAAAAATGAAGCGCTTCTTGAGCAATTAAAAGCAGCTTTCGAAGCTAAAATTTCTGAAGCATATACAATTGCGGTTAAACAAGACCGTTATGCAGCACTTGATGCACTTTATGCAGAAGCTGTAGCTCAGTTCGTTCCAGAAAATGACGAAACTGGTATTGCTGATGAAGTAAATGAATTATTCGAAGACCTTAAATACCGTACAGTACGTGACAACATCTTGTCAGGTAAGCCACGTATTGATGGTCGTGATACAAAAACTGTTCGTGCTATCGACGTTCAAGTTGGCGTATTAGATCGTGCACACGGTTCTGCATTATTTACACGTGGTGAAACTCAGGCGTTGGTAACAACAACTTTGGGTAATACACGTGATGCGTTAATGGTTGATACCCTTGCTGGTACTAAAACTGACAACTTCATGTTGCACTATAATTTCCCTGCATACTCTGTAGGTGAAACTGGCCGTGAATCTGGTCCTAAGCGTCGTGAAATTGGTCACGGTCGTTTAGCACGTCGTGGTGTTCAAGCAGTTCTTCCTGCTGCTGACCGCTTCCCGTACGTGATCCGTATTGTATCTGACATTACTGAATCTAACGGTTCATCTTCAATGGCTTCTGTATGTGGTGCTTCATTATCACTTATGGATGCAGGTGTTCCACTTAAAGCACCAGTTGCTGGTATTGCAATGGGCCTAGTGAAAGAAGGCGAGCGTTTCGCAGTACTTTCTGACATCTTGGGTGATGAAGATCACTTAGGTGATATGGACTTTAAAGTAGCAGGTTCTGCAAACGGTATTACTGCACTTCAAATGGACATCAAGATTGAAGGTATTACCGAAGAAATCATGGAAGTTGCATTAAACCAAGCATTTGCTGGACGTATGCACATCCTCAATGAAATGAACAAAGTCATTTCACGTGCTCGTGCTGAAATCAGTGCTCATGCACCGACGTTTGAAGTAATTAACATTAACCCGGACAAGATCCGTGACGTTATTGGTAAAGGCGGCGCAACTATCCGTCAAATTACTGAAGAAACTAAAGCTGCAATTGATATTGAAGACAACGGTACAGTACGCGTATTTGGTGAAACTAAAGCTGCTGCTAAAGCTGCAATTGCTAAGATTCAAGCGATTACTGCTGAAGTTGAACCAGGTAAAATCTATGACGGTAAAGTAATCCGTATTGTAGAATTCGGTGCGTTTGTAAACATCATGCCAGGTACTGATGGTCTTCTTCACATTTCGCAAATTTCAAATGAACGTATTGCGAACGTAACTGATGTTCTTAAAGAAGGTCAGGAAGTGAAAGTACAAGTTGCTGATGTTGATAATCGTGGTCGTATTAAATTGACTATGAAAGACATTGAACAAGCATAATTGTTCTAGTGACATGAAAAAGTCCGCTTGATGCGGACTTTTTTTATGGCATGATGCAAGTAATACAAAAATAGATCATTGTGGTATGCAGGTTTATTACTTTTATCGCCATCAAGCTGACGGCTATGTCTTTTTAAGCCGTGAACAGCATAGTGAACATGTTCTGGAGTTTTTCTGGATTGATAGTGTCAGAACGGATGTGGTGAACCATAACGAAGAATGGCAACAAAAGATTCAACAGCTTTCAGGCGTGGTGATTAATGAATTTCATATGCGGGATATTGCCAATATTGAACATCCCTGCGCATTTGACACACTTGAAGAATATGACCTGCTCATTTTTAAAAAGCTGGTTACACCTGATGATGAAATTAAACATGCTGAATCCCAAGATAGTGTTTTTGGATTAGCGACGACACCCATCAGTTTTATTTTGACGCCTGATGTATTGATTAGCGTGCGTGAGCAGGGCAATAAGTCGATTGAAAACTACATTCAACGTCTCGAAAATATTTTATGTAAAACTTTAGAAGAGCAAAATAAAACCCGTAAACTGCCAAATTCACCAGTCGATTTATCGTTGCGACTTTTAAATAGTATGGTAGATGGCTATCTTGATATTCGCTCACCATTGACCAGAAGGGTTGAGCATTGGCAGCAACAATTACTGCAGGGAAATCGCCGTTTCAAACAATGGCACCAACTATTCCATGAAAATATGGCCTTTCAACAGGTTGAAAATTTATGCGAAGAGCAAATCGAAACCTTACAAGAATTCCGAGATGAAATTGTAGAAAATTACCATCATGTAGTTGGTAGTCATATTCGTAATTCTCAAGATATTTTATTGGTCCGATTAAATGATTTGATGAGTCATGTTGAGCGTATTCAAAAACATACTTTGCGGTTACGCAGCGCAATTCAATCAGCAATTGATTTGCATTTTTCAGCGATTGCAAACCAGACCAATGAAAACATGCGGATTTTGGCAATTATCACTGCTGTTTTTGCACCGCTTACCCTTTTAACAGGTATTTATGGAATGAACTTTGAGTTTATTCCTGGTCTTAAATCGCCAGTTGGTTTCTGGATAATGTTAGGGGTGATGCTACTGAGCACGATTTTGCTTTTGTACTATTTTTATCGACAACATCTAGTTGGGCGTGGTGAAAAAAGTGTGATTGATTTATTGGCTCAACAGCATCGTCAAAATCGGATGAATTTGTTTTGGTTTTTGGAATATGAACCGATTAAGCAGACTTTGAAGGAAGTAGAGAAGATTACTCGGTTGAAATAGTTTTTCAATTTTTATTGAATTTTTTCCAAATTTGCTCCAGCTAATCGTCATCCACAACCTGAGCGAGAAAAAGCAAACCTCGTTTGCTTCGAGCGCAAGACAAACGAAGTGCGTAGCTTGCGTTCAAATATAAATTTGACCTTAGTACGCACTTCAATATCTCTGGTTTTGGCCTTGCGTAGCTTCGCTACTCATGCCAAAACAAAAGTAACGTAATTAGCTGATGGAATAGACAATGAGTGCCAGTAGGACTCCGTCGTGACTATCTAATCTAATGAAAATGCTTCAACTGTTTTCTAAGTTGTTGTACTTCATCAATCAAATCTAACATCACCGCAACTGCTGCTAAACTTGCGTCAAAGTCACGTTGCAGACGATAAGCTTTACGAGCACGTGCGACGTCTTCGCCCATAAACTGATGTGCTTCAGGTTTATTTTCGACTGATAAAATATCATATTCAATGAGCTGAAGAATCCAGTCAGGACTTTGGCCACAAGCTTGAGCAAATTGTTGTAGGTCAAATGTAGATTGTTCATCAACGACCTCTGCACTAAAGGTATGGCCGTCATATACAATTTCTCGATAGTGAATGGTTGTCATGATCTTGCTCCCTAATGAGATGAACGAGGTTCGAATGAAGCAAAGGCTTCTGCCAATTGCTGATACGCTTCTTTTTCTTTTTCAGAGTTTGCAGGGGGGAATACAATATTTAAAATTAAATACAGATGCCCTGGCGTTTTATTTGGTATTCCTTTGTCTTTTAAACGTAGCTGTTGTCCTTGTTTTGCATTTTTAGGTAAATTGACATTTAAAGGCCCTGCTGGTGTTTTTACTTCAATACCTTGGCCTAATGCTGCTTCCCATGGAGTTACATCTACAGTCAAATACACATCACTGCCTTCGACATGAACACGGTCTGTATCTTTATACTGGATTTCAATATAAAGATCGCCGTTCGCACCACCGTTAATCCCACTTTGGCCTTGTCCAGTTAAGCGGATTTGCTGACCTTCTTTCATACCTTTTGGTATTTTTACCTGTAAGGTTTTACGTTGAACTTCAGGCTCGCCATAAGCATTCATGGTTGGGATTTGCAGGGTAATCTGTTGGGTTGATCCGTGATAGGCAATATCAAGATCAACCTCTATGCTGGCATGTTGATCTTCACCGCGATAACTACGTTGTTGTCTTTGATATTGTTGTTGCCCACCGCCAAAGCCTGCACCAAAGCGGCCAAATAAATCTTCAAAGCCGCTAAAGTCTGCTTGCTCACCACCTGTAAAGCCTTGACGATAAAACTGTGCTCCATCAAAGCCTCCTTGTGCAGCACCTTGACCAAAATTATTAAAACCTTGAGGGTGATCTAACATCTGGTCATATTCGGCTTTTTTATCAGCATTACTTAATGTGTCATAAGCAACATTAATCGCCTGCATCTTTTCTTCTGCATCTTTTTCTTTGCTGATGTCTGGATGATATTTACGGGCTAATTTTCGATAAGCTTTTTTAATTTCATCAGCAGAGGCTTTGCGTGTAACCCCTAATTCTTCATAATAATTTTTTGCCATAATGTTTTATCACGATGGTGTTGTTTATTTCATTATGAAACGATTTTTAGAGGTTTCAATAAGCTAGATTGTATAAGAGTTGTTCTATTACGAAATGAAATTAATAGGAAGAGGTATAGACAAATTAGATCATACTTCTAATGAATTAGATAAAGCTCTGATACAAGCCATAAAGGGCAATCAGTAAAAGTAATAAGCCACATAGACCTAATATTTTGGGATATAAATGACTGTTAGAAAGACGGCGGAAAAAGATATAAACCAAAGATAAAGTGAGGAAGTCTAAAGCAATCCATGTCAAAATAAGTATGGTTAAACTTAAATTTAACTGAGGGGTAATAGAGACGAATTGCGGAAAGAAAGCTGAGAAAAAGATAATATCTTTAGGGTTTGAAATACCGACAAGAAAGCCTTTTTTAAAGCCGCCATTTTGTGCGGAAACGGTTTGTATTGCTTCAGGGTGAGGTGCCTGAATCACTTCTTTGAGAATACTAAAACCCAAATAACCAATATATAGACAACCTAAAATCCGAATGATATTGAGATAACTATCATTAACACTCAGCACTCCTTTTAAAACCAGTACTGAAATAAAAATTAAAATAAGCGAGGCTAAGTTCGTACCAAAAATTGTTTCCAGTGCTTTTTTATAGCCTCCTTTGAGTCCGGCGCTTGCAACTAAAATCATGACGGGACCCGGGGTCGCAATCATAATAACTACGCTAAAAATAAAGAGAAAATAATCAAAATAATTCATGGTATTTAGGCATCTTATTTATTGGGTTATAAAGTAGCCTTATATTATCCTATTTAAAATAACATGTTGAAAATTATCATCAAAAAATACAGCTAAATAAAAAGGCGGTATAACCGCCTTTTTATAAAGTTAAAATATTAACTTAAATGTTCACCAAATAACGCTAAAGCTTCTTCAGCGGTAAATGTGTATTGCGTATTACAGAATTGACAGTCCATACGAATCGGATTCTGTTCTTCTAGGGTTTCATGAACAGCATCTACACCAATTTGAATCAGCGCATTTGCACAACGTTCTTTTGAACATGTACAACCAAATTTTAATGCTTCAATTTCTGGTAAACGAACTTCTTCTTCGTTATATAAACGATATAAGATTTCGTTGGCATCTAAATTGGTAAGCTCTTCAGCTTTTAATGTTTCAGTTAACATCGTCAAACGTGGCCATAAATCTTCATCGACCAAGTTTTGCTCTTCTTCATCATGACGTGGTAAGAGTTGAATCAGTAACCCACCAGAACGCTTATCTGTACTTGCCAATACAATACGAGTTGGAATTTGTGCAGACAAGTCGTAATACTGCATCAAGCAACCCGCTAAAGTCACTTGATCAAGCGGCACGATCCCTTGATAACGTTCACCAAACTCCGGTTCAATATTAATAAATAAAACTGGATTAACGAGAGCGCCAAGAACTGTGCTGCTGTCTGTTGCTTCAGCAAAGCGAGGGTCGGTTTCATAGTCCGCTAGAGCACGAACCTCCCCTAAATGGTTACATTCAGCCATCGCCCATTTGAAGGTGCCGCTAGCCTGGATTTGCAAGCTGATACGGCCTTTGATTTTTAGTGTACTTGCAAGTAATGCAGTCGCACTCAACATTTCACCTAGCAGAATTTTAACCGCAGGCATATAGTCACGTTGAGCTAAGATAGTTTGTAGGGCTTCTTCTAGATGAACTACTTCTCCACGTACTGGAAAGTTCTCTATATAAAAGCGTTGGCGTAAATCAGACATAATATTCTCCAGGGCCCTAAGCAGAGTATAACTATTTCGTTTTAATCAAGCTCAGGAAATGCAGCGAAGCCGCAAGCCGGACAGGGGCAGCTTTGTGCCCATTGTCCAATTATTTAGGCAATGTGAATAAGTCCTTAATATAGCCATTTTCTGAAATCTCAAGTTATTCTAGATGATCTCTTGTAATGTCGATGCGATTTGGTTGTAAATGACGCTTTAAATTAACATCATGTTTTGATGTAGCTTGTTGCTGCGCATCACTTTCAAACAAATGTTCAAGCTCGGCTAAGGCATTACGATGTGTTTCAAAAATCTTCTGTTCATCAGTATAAATACTTTGCTGCTGTATGAGCAATTTCTCATCATAATCCCGAAAGATTTCGATATTGTTATAGGCTTGTTCATCAGAGATACCGAGTTCTCGCAAGGCGCGATAAGCCATTCCTAATGAAGATAAATACGTCTCACGCCAAATATATTCAACACCTAAATCTCTTAATAGATGGACATGATGGCGGTCACGCGCGCGAGCTAATAGCTTTAAGTGGGGATAATTTAATCTAAGATGACGCGCGACATTCATGGAGTCTTCAACATCATCAATCGCTAAAATAAATACTTTGGCTTTTTCAATACCCGCAGAACGCAGTAAATCCGGCTGGGTCACATCGCCATAATAGAGCTTACCGCCGTATCGACGAACGAAGTCCACTTGCTGAAGATTGTTATCGATGGCAGTAAAACCTAAATGTTGTAGACGGGCAATACGCGCGATAATTTGTCCAAATCGTCCAAAACCAGCAATGATAATCGGGTTATCCTGCTGAGGAATCTCATCATACTCAGGTGGACGTTCTTTATTAAATAGAGGAATGACCTGAGTTGCCATAATCCAGTAAATCACTGGGGTAAGGACCATCGACAACGTCACAATTAGAGTCACTGGCTCTAATAGAGCTTGAGTTAAAATCTTTTCACTTTTTGCAAGACTCAAAATGACAAAAGCAAATTCTCCACCTTGTGCCAAACAAGTACCTAAAAGCAAGCTATTGTTCCAACTGTATTTTTTATAGCGGGCAATGGCAGTCAATATCAGCGTTTTGATGAGTAATAAGCCGACTGCGCCACCAATAATAAGCAAAGGCATATCAATCAGTAGTGACAGCTGGGTGGTCATACCCACAGTCATAAAGAATAAGCCAAGCAATAAACCTTTAAAGGGTGCAATACTCGCTTCAACTTCGTGACGGAACTCTGAATCTGCTAATAATACGCCTGTGAGGAAAGCGCCTAACGTCGTGCTAATTCCTAACGTGTCCATAAGCAACACAACAGCAAGAATAATAAATAATCCTACTGCTGTAATAAGTTCAGTCGCTCCACTTTTAGCAACAAAGCGGAAGAAGGGACGCATTACATAGCGGCTAAACAGAAACAGGCCAGTAAAGGTTGCAATAATAGCTGCAAAATAAGCGACGCCGTGATGGGTTGATTCTGTTCCTGCCAAGAGTGGAATGATGGCAAGTAAGGGAATAGCTGCTATATCTTGAAAGAGTAAAATGGAAAAAGACTGCTGACCATAAGTCGTATTGAGTTGCTGTTTTTCAGTCAGAAGCTGTAATACAAAAGCGGTAGAAGACAGCGCAAGGGCAAAACCAATCACAAAGCTGACAGAAAGCTGCTGTTGAAACAGTAATAGTATGATCAACATAAGAATGCCCCCACTAATGAGGACTTGCAGACTTCCCATCACAAAAATAGAGTCACGCATTTCCCACAAACGTTGTGGGCGTAACTCTAAGCCGATTAAGAACATCAATAAGATGACACCGAATTCGGCAAGTTCCATAATCGCTTCAGGGTCATGTGCAATATTTAAAACACTAGGACCCAGAAGTATTCCTGTAAATAAATAACCTAAAACTGTTGCTATCCCTAGGCGTTTGCCAAGAGGGACTAAAATCAGAGAAGCTCCAAGAAAAATTGTTGCTTGCAGTAGGAATGACATTCATTGCCTCGAATGTATTAGTCTCTTTTAAGTTTAAAGCCAAAAAGGCTTCTTCACACCATGATATTCAAATCATCTAATTAAATTCTTGCGGATCAACATCAATTGATAATCTGAGTTGATGCTGACGTGGTGCATGAACCAATTGTGACCACCATTGTCTTAAGTAAAAATGTAGGCGAGCACGGTCAGTAGATAAAATTACCATGTGGGCGCGGTAGCGTCCTGCTTTACGCTCCATAGGGGCTGGAATCGGTCCCCAAATATCAACAATGTCACCTGCAATTTGGCGTAATTGTTCCGCCGCTTCATTTAAGAAATGTAAGGTGTAGTCACGATCTTTGGACTCTGCACGTATCAGTACCGCATAGCGATAAGGTGGGAGCAATGCGACTTTACGTTCTGCAAGCGTCTGTTTGGCAACTGCCCGATAATCTTTTTCGATCAGCGTAGTTAGTAAAGGGTGATCGGGTCTTAAGGTTTGTAAGTAAACATGGCCTTTATGTTCGCCACGGCCTGCACGTCCAGCGACTTGTACAATTAACTGCGCAGTACGTTCTGGTGCACGAATATCGACACTCAGTAAGCCCGCATCAATATCTAAAATAGCAACTAAGGTGACATGTGGAAAATGATGACCTTTTGCCAACATTTGAGTGCCGAGCAAAATTGTTGGTTTGTTTTGATGAATACGGTCATAGATTTTTTGCCAGCTACCCACACGACTTGTGCTGTCACGGTCAACCCGAATCACTTCATGTTCGGGAAATAATTCTTGTAAGTGTTCTTCGACCTTAGCTGTCCCTGCTCCTAGGGTTTTTAAACTCTTTTGCTGACATTCAGGGCAATGGTCTGGCAAGCGATGAACGGTACCACAGTGGTGGCAATGTAAATAAGAATAAGGCTGAGTATGTAAAGTAAAATGCGCATCGCAATGCGGACAATTTGCTTGCCAGCCACAGCTTTCACACACCAGTACAGGTGCGTAGCCACGACGGTTTAAAAAGATTAAAACCTGTTCTTTTCTAGCTAATGTATTTTTAATCTGTTCGATTAAAGGTTGGCTAATGCCATGCTGTTTTTTGACAATTTTAAGGTCAATCAAATGCATTTTAGGTAAAAGCGCATGGCCCGCACGTTGGTTAAGTTGCAGTGAAGTTAATTTGCCAGTTTCGACCAAATAATAACTATCGATGCTCGGTGTTGCTGAACCTAAAATAACAGGGCAGTTTTGCAAGTGACCGCGGTACAGTGCGACATCACGTGCATGGTAGCGGAAGCCTTCTTGCTGTTTATAAGATAAGTCATGTTCTTCATCTAAAATGATTAAGCCTAAACGTGGCAGTGGCGTATAGATGGCTGAGCGTGTCCCTAAAATAATAGAGGCTTTACCAGTTTGTGCTTGTTGCCACGCTTGTAAACGTTTAGAGTCATTTAAGCCAGAGTGCAATAGAGCAATATCACAATTAAAACGAGACTTAAACCGAGAAATGGTTTGAGGGGTTAAACCAATTTCAGGGACCAAAACCAAAACTTGCTTACCTTGCTTTAGCACTTCGTGCATGATGTGCAGATAAACTTCAGTTTTACCACTTCCAGTTAAACCATCTAACAAGAAGGCTTGGTACTGATGCTGCGCGTTTATGACGTGCTGGGTTGCCTTCTTTTGGTCTTCATTGAGTGTGAGTGGCATTTGCGCCAATTGAACAGGTGCGGGGCTAAAGTCATGCGGTTCAAGTGTGCAGTCTACCAGTCCTTTCTTTTGAAGCGCTTTAAGAGTGGCTGTTTCTACACCACTTAAATTGAGAATATTTTCTGTAGTTCCAGCAGGGTGTAGTTTTAAAATCTGATAAGCATCTTGTTGCTTTACCGAGCGTTTAAGAAGTGCTTCAACATTGTCACATGGCGTGATTTTCCAAAGATGAAACAAAACATCCATCGGTTTGCCCTGACGCAATAATGCAGGTAGGGCGGTTTGCATGACCTCACCAATTGGAAATTGGTAATACTGGGCTGACCATGTCAATAAACTTAAAACTTGTTCATCTAAAATAGGCTCATCATCTAAAAGTTCAGAAATGGCTTTAAGTTGAAAGGTGCCTGTAAATGATTCATTTGGGCTCACTTTTTCAGTAATGATACCAATCAGGTTTTGGCGTCCAAATGAAATAGCGACGCGTGAGCCTACGCGGGCCCGTTCATATTGTGCTTGGGTGAGTGTATAGTCAAAAGTGTCGTACAGATGCACAGGTACGGCTACACGCACACGATAAACAACTGAATCAGGCTTTGGCGTTATGGTCATAGAGGCTCATTTCGTCAATTTTAAAAAACGGCATAGCGTCGTGAAGAGGACTTGGGTATTCTACACAGGCTATAGAACGAATATGAATGATTGCGTAGCATAGATGCAACAGCAGCGACTATTATTTTTGGAAAATTAGAACATTACCATGCCTGCATATCAATTTACTGCCATTGATGCTTCAGGGAAGCAGCAAAAAGGAGTGCTTGAGGGAGACTCAGCGCGCCAGATTCGCCAACAATTACGCGATAAAGCATGGACTCCCATTAGTGTCGATCCTGTTGAACAAAAAGATAAACATCAGAATCAGGGGTTATTCCAAAAAAAATTTAGTGCTTATGATTTGGCGCTCATGACCAGACAACTTTCCGTTTTGGTTGCAGCTGCTATTCCACTTGAGGAAGCCCTACGCGCCGTGAGTAGGCAAAGCGAAAAAACACATGTACAAAATCTTTTATTATCTGTGCGTTCTCGAGTCTTAGAAGGCCATTCACTCGCACAAGGTATGCAACAATCTGGACGGTTTCCAGACCTTTATATTGCAACAGTTGCTGCGGGAGAGCGTTCGGGGCATTTAGATCTCATTTTAGATCAGCTCTCGGATTACACCGAAAACCGCTTTGCCATGCAAAAGAAAGTTCAAGGCGCCATGATTTATCCTATCATTTTAATGCTGATGTCTTTTGGTATTGTGATGGGCTTAATGACTTATGTTGTGCCAGAGATTGTAAAAACTTTTGATCAAAATAAAGATGCTCTCCCGTGGATTACAGTCGCTTTAATGAAAGCCAGCGATTTTATTCGACATGCTTGGGTGTTTATTATTCTTTTTACAGTGGTGGGTGTTATCGCATTCGTTCGGTTTTTAAAAACCACTGCTGGACATTATGCTTTTGATCGATTAACACTCAAATTGCCATTATTCGGTAAACTGTCACGTGGTATTAATGCTGCACGCTTTGCCAGTACCTTATCTATTTTGACCCGTTCAGGTGTCCCTTTGGTCGATGCCTTAAAAATTGGTGCGGCAGTAACCAATAACTGGGTTATCCGCGATTCAATTGCCCACGCGGCTGAGCGTGTGACAGAGGGCGGTAACTTAGGTACACAGCTTGAGCGCAGTGGTTATTTCCCACCAATGATGGTACAAATGATTCGAAGTGGTGAGGCATCAGGCGAACTGGACCGCATGTTAGAACGAGCATCGACCATGCAAGACCGTGAGGTGACGACATTTATTTCCACCTTACTGGCATTACTTGAACCGCTTATGCTGGTTTTAATGGCAAGCATTGTACTGGTTATTGTAATCGCGGTTATGCTGCCAATCGTAAATATGAACAATATGATTTAATAACTTTGATATTAGAGATAATGATGAAAGTAAAAAATATTCAAAGCGAAACACCGATGGAACAACATAGTGAATCTGCGGTTTCAAATCAGTTTGAACCGACGTGCCATTCCGAGCATAGCTCTGTATTAAATGTCTGCTCTTCAAGCGTAGCTTTCGGACTTGCGGCACGTTCGAGCGGTGCTCGAATGAAACGTGCCTCAGGCTTTACCCTCATTGAAGTGATGGTCGTGATTGTAATTTTAGGCGTGTTAGCTGCTTTAATCGTACCAAATGTCATGGGGCGTAGTGAAAAAGCTAAAATTGATACGACTCAAATTGCATTAAAGGGTGTGGCGGGTGCTTTAGATCAGTACAAGCTTGATAATGGCCATTTCCCAACTATGCAAGAAGGTGGGCTAGATGCTTTGGTGAATCAGCCTGCTACAGCGAAAAACTGGATGCCGGGTGGGTATGTAAAAGGTGGTTATCCTAAAGACAGCTGGAAAAATGATATTCAATATGTCATTCCTGGGGCAGATGGGCGAGCTTTTGATTTGTACTCATTTGGAGCAGATGGCAAAGAAGGTGGTGAGGGTAATGATGCAGATATTTATTACCAACCTTAATTAAAATGTAATGGAGATTATCAATTCAGTTAAACAGTTAAAATGATAATACGAATTGATAATCTCTCTCAATCAGAAAAATATAATAACTAATTGAAAATTATAGACTAAAATTAATATTGATATTTGAGATTTATAATAAGAATTATTCCCATATTTAATAGTTACAAGAAAGTTAAAATGTAGAGAAAAATAAGCTATATATTTAAATGAAAGCTTTGCATAATAAATAAAAAGCACTTTATTCAATTAAAAGGAGAGATTAAATGAAAGCATTTCTCATAGTAGATGAACTGACTCAGTTTCATTGGGTAATGCTCAAGTCTGTCCTATTGATTTTGGGTTTATTGCCGATTGCTGAAGTTTCATTAAAGTTATGGATGAGTACCGAGGGAAGTAGTCAAATCATGATTGGCTTCTTTGCATTAAGTATTGTGAGCGCATGGTTAATGGTGAGCTTCTTTACCGCATTAAAAGCGAGTGTTTGGCAAGCTAAACAAATATCTACTCAATATGAGCAATTACTTTTTAAAGCTTACCGTTATGTACCCATGGTCTTTTTATCGAGTTTAGTTGCTTATTTATCTTTGCAATTATCGATCGCTTTTTAATGATAATTTAAAACTAGATTTTTAAATAAAACGTAGACTAAACATCTACGTTTTATTTTTTATCTGGACTTAAAAACAGGGTGTTTCTTTATTGTACATATTATATGCTTCAAATCAGATATTTAAGAACATGAGAAAAACTAAATGGAACAAATCGAGTGGAATGATTTTTTAAAAGTAGAGCTTCGCGTTGGTAAAATTATTCAAGCTGAGGTTTTTGAAAAGGCGCGTAAACCTGCCTATATTTTGCATGTAGATTTTGGTGAAGAATTGGGTGTGCGTAAATCAAGTGCGCAGATTACTAAGCTCTATCAGCCACAAGATTTGGTGGGTAAATTAGTTGTTGCTGTAGTGAATTTCCCTAAAAAACAAATCGGACCTATCCAGTCGGAATGTTTAGTGACAGGGTTTCATAATGCAGATGGTGATGTAGCACTTTGTATCCCAGAGTTTGAAGTACCTCTGGGTACAAAGTTATTGTGATTTAGCGGCGGGATTTAAAAGAAACGTCAACTTTACGTGGACGATATACCCAGCCTAGAACGAGCAGTAATACTGCAAATCCTAACACTGGATAATCACCTAAACGGTTATAAAGCGTTTGACCTTGCATGGCAGGTAGATCACCTCTTAAGACAAACTCTTTATCGATTGGTGCTTGTTCAGTGATATGACCATTTTGATCAATAAACGCTGTTACACCAGTGTTTGTTGCACGAATAAACCAACGGCCATTTTCTTTCGCGCGCATTTGCACCATTTGCAAATGTTGCCATGGGCCAGCTGTTCCCGTGAACCAAGCATCGTTCGATACAGTTACTAAGAAGTCACTGTCTTCTGCATTACGTCTTGTTAGGTTCGGATAAGCCACTTCATAACAAATTGCTGCAGCAAGTGCATGTCCTTTAATTAAGAGGGGTTTCTGGTCACTCTCACCACGTGTAAAACCGCTCATGCTAATATCATTTTGCATGGCTGGTAATACCCAAGAGAGTAAACCTGAAAGAGGAATATATTCACCAAATGGAACAAGACGCTGCTTTTTATAGAGTCCACTTGAATCACTGCCAGAAGCCATAATACTGTTGTAATACAGCGGGCTACCAACTTGATGTGATTTTTCGAAATCCCAATAAGGAATGCCAGTTACCCAAGCTGTATGGTTCTTTTTCGCTTGTGCATCCATTGCATCCAAAAACGGTTCAATGTCAGTTTGGAAAAGCGGAATTGATGATTCAGGCCATACAATTAAGTCACGGCCCCATTCAGATTGAGTTAAACCAGCATAAATTTCTAATGTTCTAACTTGATATTCGGTTAGCCATTTTAAATCTTGTGGAATGTTACCCTGAATAAGCGAAACGCTAAGCGGCTTGGCATCTTTAGGTTTTACAAACTGTATGTATGATGCTCCCCATGCACCTAAAACTAACAGGGCAGAAGGGATAATCCAGAAAACACGCTTGCGTAGAACTTCAACTAAAGCACATGCTAATACAATGACCACGAAGGAAATTGCATAAATACCAAATAGCGGTGCATAACCATCGAGTAAACGCTCGGTAAAAGCATAACCTACAAACAGCCATGGGAAACCTGTAAACACCCAAGTTTTTGCCCATTCGAAAACAATCCAAAGCGGCGCAAAAGTCAGTGGTGTTTCAGGGAAAAAACGTCGGTAAACCCAGGTCTCAAATGCCGTAAATAAGCCCATCACAAGGGCCATAACAGCAATCATACACACGCTTAGAAAAGCGTTGGTATCGCCATATACATGGATGGAAGTATAGAGCCAGAAAGCGCCTACAAACCATAAGCCAAAGCCATAGCTCCAACCAATGGCAAATGCTTGTTTCGCTGAGCGTTTATGTAGTGTTGCATAGAGTAGGGCCGGAGATAAAATTGCCAACCACCACCAATAATAAGGTGCCAGTGAAAAACTGAACACGGCACCTGAAAATAAAGCAATGAGTAAAGGAAAAATTAAAGGAAGCTGTTTTTGTTGTTGCGAAGAATCTAACAGCTTTTCAAAGTATGCTCTCATTGGCGTACAGCTCGAATCAGATGGATAGTGCGGGCATCTGCTTCAACGATTGTAAATAACCAATTTCCAAGCTCAACAGTTTGACCTTGTAAATCACTCACCAGACCAATCTCTTGAAGCAATAAACCGCCGACAGTTTCTACTTCATCGTCAGAAAAATCAGCATCTAAAACAGTATTGAAATGTTCGATTGGTGTAAGTGCTTGCACCATCCATGCATTTGCTACCGTATGGTCATTGTCAGGAACAATGTACTGCGCATCTTCATCGACCGTGTCGTGCTCATCTTCAATTTCGCCAACGATCTCTTCAAGAATATCTTCGAGGGTAACAAGACCTGCTGTTGAGCCATATTCATCAATCACAATCGCAATGTGAGTTTGAGTATGTTTCAACATACGTAGGACCTGATCGGAACGTGCACTTTCAGGAACAAATAAAGGTTGGCGCATAAGAACTCGAATATCAACTTTGGTATTCGGCTCAGTTAGAAACGGCAACAAATCTTTTGCGAGCAAAATCCCGACAACATTGTCAGGCTGATCGGCAGAGAAGACTGGAAAGCGTGAGTGAGCAGACTCAACCAGTACATCAAGAATATCAAGTAATTGATCATCTTCTTGCAAACTGATCATTGCTGTTCGTGGCGTCATGACTTCACGAATTTTTGTAGCTGGAAGGTCAAGAACGCCTTCAAGCATAGCAACGGTATCTGGTTCTAAAAAGCGGCGTGAATTTTGGACTAATTTTAATAATTCATCACGGGTTTCTGGCGCTGTACCTAACCATTTTCGTAAGCCTCGCATTCCCCACGACGGACTTGGTTCCTCTTGCATGATCTTTCCTAAAGACTCAATGTATCAAATGAATACACAGATCATACCGAAGAAAAGATGCTTATGCATCTATAAAACAAGCTAAAAGACAAAACGTATATTGTTATGTAAAAGCCAGTTACAGTTAACAGCTCAGTAATTTGTTTATGCTAAAATGTGAAAATTCTATTTGTTCGAGTTTGTCATGTCAGAACAATCTATGTCACCTACTGTGCAACTTAATACACGTGGTTTACGCTGTCCGGAACCTGTCATGATGTTGCATCAAGCCATCCGCAAATCTAAGTCTGGGGATGTGGTTGAAGTCTTTGCAACAGATAATTCGACTTCGTGGGATATTCCTAAATTTTGTATGCATTTAGGCCATGAGTTGTTGTTGCAAGAAGAACGCTTAGATGAAAATGGTCATAAAGAATTTCATTACTTAGTGAAGAAAGGCTAATAGAATAATAAGGCTTCTAATAAAGACGATTAGAAGCCATGAATAATTCAACTTTAATTTGAAATGATAATTTTTTACAAATAAGAATCGTTATATAATTTATAAAATTAAGTATATAAATGACGTATAAAAATGAATGATTATTTTGTGAAACGAAGCTTATTAATCTGTCTTTGGTTTTTCACTATTGCGGGTTTATTACATTTAGAGATCTCTTGGTTATCTGAAACTGTTGCCACCATTACTTTATTTACGCTTATTATTTTAGGCTCAATTCTACTCGGTTATAGAAATACATATTTTGCTCCTGAACCAAAGATAAAGATGAGTTTGATCTTGCATACAAGGTTTATCGGGCTGATGTTAATTCTTGATTTATTATTTGGTAAATCGATTTGGTACTTCGATTTAGCGCGAAACTTTGGTTTTCTTGGCTTATTTTTATTAGGCACATTTATTTTCTATAAAAAGAATTTTAATTTAAACGTAGCAAAAATACCGCCTTTTCAATAAGTAGATACTAATAAAAAAGCCCCGAATAATCGGGGCTTTTTACTATTACATATTAGGATAATTCGGACCACCACCGCCTTCAGGCGTTACCCATGTGATGTTCTGAGAAGGGTCTTTAATATCACAAGTCTTACAGTGAACACAGTTCGCTGCGTTAATCTGGAAGCGTTTAGAGCCATCATCATTTTCCATGATTTCATAAACACCAGCAGGACAATAGCGCTGTGCAGGCTCATCCCATTTCGGTAAGTTTACATTCACTGGAATTGAAGGATCAGTAAGCTTCAAGTGAGCTGGCTGGTTTTCTTCATGTACAGTGTTTGAGATAAACACAGAAGATAAACGGTCAAATGTAAGCTTGCCATCCGGTTTTGGATAGTTTGGCTTAAAGCTTGTTGCATCAACAGTTTTCAATGCAGCGAAGTCTTGCTTCAAGTCATGTAAAGTGAATGGAACTTTAAAGACATTCTGGTCGATAAAGTTAAATGCACCACCCATCCATTGACCAAATTTATGCATTGCTGGGCCAAAGTTACGAGAGTTATAAAGCTCTTCTTTTAACCAGCTTTTGTTAAATTTGTCAGTGTATGAAGTCAATTCTTTAACGAATAAATCTTCGCCTTCAGTAACACGTGCAATCGCAAGATCACCGCCTTTTTCTACGCCAGCAGCAATGGCTTCAAATACAGCTTCACCACATAACATGCCTGATTTCATGGCAGTGTGTGAGCCTTTGATTTTTGCAAAGTTTAAGAAACCTGCATCATCACCAATTAAGCAACCACCTGGAAAAGTTAGTTTAGGCAATGAGTTGAAACCGCCTTTCACGACCGCACGTGCACCGTAAGAAATACGCTTACCACCTTCTAAATACTGTTTAATCAGTGGGTGAGTTTTCCAGCGCTGCATTTCCATAAATGGATACATGTGTGGATTTTCATAAGACAAGTCCACGATCATACCCAAAGTGACTTGGTTGTTTTCAGCGTGGTATAACCACCAACCACCTGAAGAAGCTGTTTCAGCCAATGGCCAGCCAGCACCATGCATCACTAAGCCCGGTTTATGTTTTGCTGGATCAATTTCCCAAAGCTCTTTAATCCCGATACCGTAATGCTGAGGATCAGCATCTTTATCAAGGTTGTATTTCGCAATCAGGCGTTTACCTAAATGACCACGGCAACCTTCAGCAAAGAGAGTATATTTAGCGTGAAGTTCATAACCTGGGGTAAAGTTATGCGTTGGTTCGCCATCTTTACCAACACCCATGTCGCCAGTTTGAATCCCTTTTACAGTACCGTCTTCATGGTAAAGCACTTCAGATGCAGCAAAGCCAGGGAAGATCGAAACTTCTAGCTCTTCAGCTTTTTGACCTAACCAGCGAACCACGTTACCTAACGAGATCACATAGTTACCGTCGTTGTGCATGGTTTTAGGAACCATCCAGTGAGGTACTTCTTTAGAAGTGGTATCTGAAAGTAAGAAGAATGTTTTGTCTTCAGTTACAGGGACATTAAGAGGGGCGCCTTCATCTTTCCAGTTCGGGAAAAGTTCATTGATGGCACGTGGCTCAAGCACAGCACCAGACAAGATATGCGCACCTACTTCAGAGCCTTTTTCAACTACACAAACAGAAAGATCGGGTAAGTTTTTTTCAATCGCTAATTGACGGATCTTAATCGCAGCAGATAGACCTGCAGGTCCTGCACCTACGATGACAACGTCAAACTCCATCGATTCACGTTCGATGTGTTCCATGTAGGACTCCTCAATACTTAAAGGTGGCAACCGTCATATTCAGAAAATTCGGTGCTGCCGTGAGTGTTTTAATCCATAGGCGCAAATATGCTATTGTGCCTTTTATCGTTTGGGCTAGTATAGTTTTAAACCATGATCTAGCCAATTGGCTGAGTCGTAACATTTTTTCGTCAGCAAGGCATAAACTATGGTAAATCAAAATAATTCACCATCGGATATGGGAAAAATACCGTTATCTGATGATAAAAACTTAATGAACATTGCACAATACTTAAAAGGTGTACAGCAAAGTCACAAAAGGTCAATTCCACCTTTAGAGCAGTGGCATCCAAAGCATTGCGGCAAAATGGATTTGACGGTGAAATCCAATGGAGAATGGTGGCACGAAGGTCAATTAATCAAGCGCCAAGCTCTATTAGATCTGTTTACCAAAGTCCTATGGAAAGAAGAGGGTAAATTCTACCTGAAAACCCCTGTAGAACAAATTGAAATCGAAGTTGAAGACGAACCTTTATTAGTCAATCAGGCAGATCAGGTCGAAATTTCAGGTGAGCAGTTTTTACAACTGACCACTACCAATCAAGATGTGATTTTAGTTGATGCAGAACATCCAATTTTTATGCGGGAATATGCAGGGGAGTTACGTCCTTATGTGCATGTGCGTTTTGGAATTAATGCGCTGATTCAGCGTCAGGCTTTCTATCATTTGGTGAACTATGGAACACTGATTGAAAACGATAAAGGTAAAACCATTTTAGAGCTAAAAAGTGGTAATTTGCTCTTGCAATTAGGCACTTGAGGTTTAAGCTTTAGGGAGTGAAATTTTCTGACACTTCAGTACAGCTATGACCGCCATACAACCTTTATTTTCCGAGCTAGAACCTATGCCTAAAGCATCAGCAGATGCCCCAATTGGTATTTTTGATTCGGGAATTGGAGGAATGTCAGTTGCAGCAGAAATTGCCAAATATTTGCCAAACGAACATATTGTTTATTATGCCGATACGGCCTATGTTCCTTATGGTCCACGCTCTGATGCAGAAATCAGGGAACTCACGGCTCGAGCAGTCGATTGGCTATATCGTCAAGGCTGTAAAATTGCAGTCGTAGCCTGCAATACAGCTTCCGCTTTTAGCCTTGATCATTTACGTGAGCATTATGGAGAACACTTTCCAATTGTGGGATTGGTTCCAGCATTAAAACCTGCTGTATTACAGACACGTTCTAAAGTGGTTGCCGTGTTGGCGACACCTGCAACTTTTCGGGGCCAACTCATTAAAGATGTGGTCGAGAAGTTTGCTGTTCCGGCAGGTGTTAAAGTGATGACTTTAACCAGCCTTGAACTTGTTCCTTGTGTCGAGGCAGGTCAGCAAATGGGTGAGACATGTTTAAAGGCATTAAAAGAAGTTTTACAGCCTGCTGCTGAGCAAGGTGCCGACTATTTAGTGCTTGGTTGCACGCATTATCCTTTCTTAAATCAAGCAATCCATCATCTTTTTGATAACCAATTCACACTGGTTGATTCTGGGTTGGCAGTTGCCCGACAAACAGCCCGTATTTTAATAAAAAATGAGTTATTATGTGACCAAATAGGTCAGAATGTTGCACGTATTGAATGTTATGTCAGCGGTAATAATGCTGAGGCACTGCAACCTGTTTTACAACATATGATTCCACAAGAGTTAACTTGGACACTTCATAATCTGAACTGATCGTTTAGCATCATTTAGAAAGTAGTGTTTTTTAGATTTATTATTTTATTTGGGGCGGTTCATGATCTTGGCTGATATTAAGTCACGGATAGATCATGGGGCGGAAGGGTATTGTTATGCTCGATACACGCTATCAGATTTTTATTTCAACATCCGGTCGCGACATGCAGCCAGAGCGGATGGTTTTGTCTCAAACCTTGGTCGGGATGGGTTTCTTTGCTTGGGGACTAGAACATCGAACGCCTTTAACAACCACACTTGCACGTCGACAAATTGATGAATGTGATTATGTAATCTTACTTTTAGGCAGCCAGTATGGAGAACAGTCGATTTCTGGTGCGAGTTATTTGTCTTTAGAATATGAATATGCGTTAAGTCAGGCTAAACCCATTATTGTGTTCATGCATGAGCAACCTGAAAGTCGTGAAATACATTTACAAGAAACACATCCACAGCTTAAAGATAAATTTAGCGCATTTAGAGAAAAGTTATTACTTGATGCAAACCATATTTTTTACTTTAAAAGCCTTCGTGACTTAGAGCTAGCTGTCCGTTTAAATATGCCTTTACTTGTTGAGCAACATATGGGGCAAGGTTGGATTCCTGCTCATCAAGCTCATCACTTAGAAGATGAAATTAAGCTATTAAAAAGTAAAATTTTGCAGTTAGAGCAACAGTTGGTAGAGTCATCAGCTCAAGTCAATGAAGTTGCTCCTCAAGATGTTTTTGCATTTGAATATCAAATTCAAGCATTTCAGGATGGCAACTTTAAAGAGCTTAAACGACAACGACAAATGACGTGGTCTCAGTTACTAAGCATATTGGCAAAGCAGTTTGAAACACCGATGCCAGAAGAGAGCTTTGGAACTTGTCTCAATGAATATCTCAATCATGCTGGGCTAGAAGATGCTCGTCAGGAGCTGCCAAGAGCACATGCGGTGGCTGGTGCTCAGATTAACCATAAGGCGTTGTTCCGCATTAAAAAGCAAATGCGATCGCAAGGCTGGATTGTTCCAACTCAAACTGAACAATCCTATAACTTATGGAAAGTTACAGCTAGAGCTCAAAAGATATTACTTAGCTATAAATGGAGCCATCGGGGTACTCGATTAAAAGCTTAGAGCGATTCAATTTATATATAACAATAAAAGCTGTTACATTAATGCCATAAGATGAATTGAAAGGCATTTACACATGTCGTTTGAACAAAAACCGAAAGTTACTGTCATTTTAGCGAATTTAGGTACACCGGATGAGGCGACTGTGCCTGCGGTGCGCCGTTTTTTAAAGCAGTTTTTATCTGATTCACGCGTGATTGAAATACCAAAATTTATTTGGTGGATTATTTTAAATCTGTTTGTTTTACCTTTTCGACCGAAAAGAGTAGCGCATGCCTATGCTTCGGTATGGTCAACAGATTCACCCATGCGTGAAATTGTGTTTGAACAAACCAAACGTGTGCAGGCTTATTTACAGCAAGAAAATAATCAGTTTGATTTAACCGTGATACCAGCAATGACCTATGGTAATCCGGGTATTGATACAGTATTAGAAAAACTGGCGTCTAACCCGCAAGAGCATGTCATTCTATTGCCTTTGTTTCCTCAATATTCTGCAACTTCTACAGCGCCGTTATACGATGCGTTTGCGAAGTGGATTCCGGCCCAGCGAAACTTGCCGGGTCTAACAATTATTAAAGACTATTATCAACATCCCATGTTTATTCAGGCATTGGCAGAAAGTGTTTTAGCTTACCAAGAGCAACATGGGAAACCTGAAAAGCTGTTGATGTCATTTCATGGTATTCCACAGCCTTATGCAGATAAAGGCGACCCTTATGCAGACCGTTGTCGTATTACCGCAAAGCTGGTGGCCGAAGCCTTACATTTAAAAGATGATGAATGGGCAATTAGTTTCCAATCACGCTTTGGAAAACAAGAGTGGGTTAAACCTTATACAGACCAGCTACTACAAGCTTGGGCGAAGCAGGGTGTTAAGTCTGTTCAGGTTTTAAGCCCAGCTTTTTCTGCTGACTGCTTGGAAACACTTGAAGAATTAGCCATCCAAAATGCTGAGTTGTTTCAACAAGCTGGCGGTGGTAGCTATGCTTATATTCCTGCTTTAAATAGCGATCAAGCTCACATTGATTTGCTTGCAGGGTTAGTTCAGGCTAATCTTGATGCCCTTACTTATACCTTAGCCCACCGTTAATTGCGTTTTAGCCAGAGGTTTTTATGCTGCAAGTCAAAATTGTTCCAGTTACTGCATTTGCCCAAAACTGTTCGCTTGTTTGGGACAGTGAAACCAAAGAAGCAGTTTTGATTGATGCGGGTGGTGACGCTTCGGTTTTGAAAGAAGAAGTAGAAGCCTTAGGTTTAAAAGTGAAAGCTCTTTGGCTCACTCACGGACATTTAGACCATGCTGGAGCGGTAGGAGAGCTTGCTAAAGAATGGAATGTTCCGGTTATTGGGCCGCATAAAGAAGATCAGTTCTGGCTAGATATGATTCAGGAAGTTTCAGCACGTTATGGCTTTCCAATTCCACAGCCAGTAAAAGTCGATCAATGGCTTGAAGGCGGTGAAGTGCTAAAACTGGGTGAAGATGAGTTTGAGGTGCGTTTTGCGCCGGGGCATACACCGGGACATGTCATTTTTTATAATAAAAACCATGGTTTACTTTGGACAGGTGATGTCCTGTTTAAAGGCTCGATTGGAAGAACCGACTTCCCGCGTGGTAATCACGATCAGTTGATTGAATCGATTAAACGTGAATGTTTTAGTTTGCCAGATGATACTCAGTTTATTTCAGGACATGGTCCGATGAGTACCATTGGCTTTGAAAAACAATTTAACCCATTTGTCGCGGGCAAAGCAGGTTAATCTTCGTAATCATCTTCATTTTGACTACCCTTGTCATGCTGAGGCGCATCTTGGGTAGGCAGTTTATATTCATCGTTTGCCCACGCCCCTAAATCAATTAATTTACAGCGCTCTGAACAAAACGGACGAAATTCATTACCTTCCCAAACACTTGGTTCACCACAACGTGGGCAGGGGAATGTACGTGGCATAAAGCAATATCCTCAAAGTGAAGAGAAATAGATTAGGCAAAAGTCAGGTGACTTGTTAGACTTATGCCGATTTTTATTTAGTTTGATGTGATTATGCAGATTCGTCAATTTCAAGCACAACGTATGCAAGCGCCTCGCGATTTTACCCCAATTGAAAATACCCCGATTTGTGTAGAAATTGGAGCAGGCAAGGGTAAACATGCTTTGCTTTTTAGCGGGCAACAACAGCAGCACACGTTGTATGCAATTGAACGAACCCGAGAAAAATTCTTGGCAATGCAAAAACAGCATGGTCTGGAACCAAGAGATAACTTAATCCCTGTGCATGCAGATGCTTTACCATGGGTGGTACATGCTTTGTACCCCGCGCAAGTAGAGCATTTCTTTATTCTCTATCCAAATCCAGAACCGCATAATCCAGCACAGCGCTGGTTGAATATGCCATTTTTTGAGTTCTTAATCTCACGCTTGCAAACAGGTGGAACCATTACTCTGGCAAGTAATATTCCTGAATATATCGAAGAAGCAGAACAACAGTTAATTAATGTCTGGAAACTGCCTTATCAAAAAGAAAAAATTGCTCAAACATCTGCACGTACTCATTTTGAAATTAAGTATTTAGAACGTGGCGAGCTTTGTCAGCAGCTCATTATGACCAAGCCTGAAGGGTATAAAACTCGATTTGATGCGTTTGCACCACTGCAAGGGCAAACACATGGCGAATAAGCGGGTTGCCATTATCGGTGCTGGTCCGGCTGGTTTAATGGCAGCTGAGGTGCTCAGCCAATATACTTATGATATTGACGTGTATGAGCAAAAACCTTCAGCGGCACGTAAGTTTCTAATGGCAGGTAAAACAGGGTTAAACATCTCGCATGCTGAACCTTTAGCGCAATTTATTGAACGTTATGATCGTGCAGAATGGCTCAAACCTTGGGTTGAAAAATGGGATGCAGTCTGGATTCAAAGCTGGATGAAAAATCTGGGAATAGAATCCTACGTTGGCACCTCAGGTCGCATTTTTCCTGTCGAAATGAAAGCGGCTCCTCTATTACGTGCTTGGCTAAAACGTTTGGCAGAACAGAAAGTTAAATTCTTTTATCGTCATTGTTGTATTAATTTACAAGGTACAACAGTAACTTTAGAAAGTCAGAATAATCAAAGCAGTGAGACTTTTACCCAGCAATACGATGCAGTGATATTGGCATGTGGAGCGGTGTCTTGGTCACAATTGGGTAGTGATGGCGCTTGGCAACAATGGATAGATCAATCCAATATTGAACCTTTTCAGCCAAGTAATGCAGGAGTATTGCACGCTTGGTCTATCTTTATGGAAAGCTGTTTTGGTGAACCTTTAAAGCGTATCAATGCGTGGGTTGAACCCAGTCAAGTTACACATGGCGATATTGTGATTACTCACTATGGGTTGGAAAGTGGTGTTATTTATAAACTGGGACGTGGCTTAAGAGAACAACAAAAACAAGGGAAAAGCTTAAATCTGTTTTTAGATCTATTGCCTGATGTAGAGCTTTCACAGTTAATTAAAAAATTGCAGGCTAGCAAAAAACAATCGCTCACTAATATCTGGCGTAAAGCTGGCTTAGATACAGCTAAGATTAACTTAGTCAGAGAAGTGGTTGATAAAGCACTATGGAACCAACCCAATGTTATGGCTCAGCAAATCAAAGCACTTCAAATTAAGCTAGAAGGGTTTAGACCTATTGAGGAAGCAATTAGCTGTGCTGGTGGTGTTAAGCAGAATGCATTAACTGAAAACTTAGAGTTTAAACAAACTTCAGGGGTATTTTGCTGTGGCGAAATGCTGGATTGGGATGCTCCTACAGGCGGATATTTGCTTACAGCATGCTTTGCTACAGGGCGAGCGGCTGGTGAAGGCGTACATTCATTCCTAGAGAAATAACGGCTTGATTTGGTGCTATGTTTGATATGTGAAAAGTGGTAATTTTGAACAATCAATAAAAATAGGATTTACGAGATCATGTCTCAAGCATCACCAGTTTATCAAGGAAGTTGTTTGTGCCAAGGTATTCGCTATGAAATTAAAGGCGATATCGGAGATATTATTCAATGTCACTGTCAACGCTGCCGAAAATCCAATGGAACAGCATTTGCCACGAATGCTCCTGTTAAAAGTACAGATTTTAAAATTACCCAAGGTGAAGACCTAGTCAAAAAATTTGCGGTAAATGGTGTGTACCGTTGGTTCTGTAGTGAGTGTGGTTCACCGCTTATTAGCTCGCGTGATGCGCAGCCTGAATTGTATCGTTTAAGAATTGGGACGCTTGATACACCGCTCGATCAAAAGCCGACAATGCATATTTTTGCTGCTTCTAAGGCAGAGTGGGAATGTATTCAGGATGATTTACCGCAATATGATGAACGCCCATGATTTTAAAAAGTATGTTTTAATCAAATTTTAGATGATTTAATATACTTAAAACGGGGAGATGGCATTCCTCCTCTGAAAAACCGCCGGATTGGCTAATGATGCCTACGTTACCCTCATGTATTTATATCGCTGGGTACGTAGGTTATTGCGTACTCTGCTTATTTTTGGAGTACGCTGTGTCATATTTCCCTTCATTATTTTTTGCTCTTTTAGCGTCTATCTAAAGGGGTGGTCTTATGTATTACTCTCTACTTTCAATTGCTTTAGGTTCGGTTCTAGGGGCATGGCTGCGTTGGTTTTTAGGTTTAAAACTCAACCCGATCTACCCGCAAATTCCACTCGGTACTGTCACTGTTAATTTGGTCGGTGGTTTTATTATTGGTTTTGCGATTGCCTATTTTTCTCAAAGTGATTTAAGTCCTAACTATAAACTTTTTGTGATTACTGGTTTTTGTGGTGCTTTAACTACCTTTTCAACGTTCTCCATTGAGATTGTGACTTTATTACAAAGTGGTAAGTTGGGAATGGCGATGTTGGGGATTTCTATTCATTTGATTGGATCGTTAATTTTTACGTGTTTGGGGTTGGCGACTTATTATTGGGTGGCGGGGCATTGAGTTTTTATATTTAAGAATTGAGTATGATTTCAAGTTGTGAGAGCTCATCGAAGTTGAATGTTGAGTAGGATTTTCACGACGGAGTCTTACCGTTGAATTATCTAATGGGAGCAGCTAATTAAGTTACTTTGGTTTTGCCCAAAGTAACCAAAGGCATCTGTCATTCGCAGAACCTGTTCACTGTAGGCATTTAACTTAAGCCTTGCAAAAACGATCTTTTATTGACACCACGCAGGCTGCGAATGACGTTATCGCGTATCGAATATAAGAGGCTAATAAAATAAATAAGAAAAATAAGGCATTCACTATCATGATAGACGGCATGGATGCCGTCGTTTCGCTGTGCTACATGGATGTAGCATCAGCGGAACAAAGGTTTTTGTCACTTTTGCCCTCAAAAGTGAGGCATTGCCTATTAACAGACTTTAGAAAATCTCATAATTTGAGGCTGTGCTAAAAAAATGATTAAGCTTTTTCAGCCAAAGCCTGACCTTCAAACTTCACACCATCCCAACCATTTTGCATAAACTGACGAATGTTTTGATGATCAGTTCCCTCAGGGGTCGCCAATACAGATGCGTAGTGTTCTGCAAACAAACTCAAAGTTTGTGCTTGGTCTAAACCTTGTAACTTAGCAAAAGAGAAAACTTTCGCACTGCCTTGATTTTCAGTTGCAGCGTTATGCTGTGCACCATTTTGAAAAGCTGTTGGAGTATGTTGGTAACGTGCTTCAATATGAGCTAAAACGTCTGAAAATTTTGCTGTGCCTGCTTGTAATTGGGCAAGTAACTCTTGTGCCATTATCTTAAATTTCCTATCAAATGAGGGTTTAAGCATAGCATCGAATAGCAGCTTTGAAAGCTTGGTGAATATAAAAAATGATGAGTTGTGGGAAAAATAAGAATAGTTTTTAAACAAATTGTGGATAAGTTCTCTTTTATACACAACATAAAAAGATCGCAAAAATACACATAAAAAAAGAAGCCTAAGTGGAGGAGATAGTCTTAGGCTTCCAATGATTTAAGTGTATTAGTCAAATCTTAACGTAAGATTAACTCTTACGATTAAAGCGAGCGAAGCGTTTATTAAAGCTTGCTACACGGCCTTCGTTACTTGCTTGACGTACTTCACCTGTGTAGAAAGGGTGAGATGCACTTGAAATATCAAGGGTTACATAAGGATAGACTTTTCCTTGATATTCTTTGGTTTGTTTAGACTGAAGAGTACTACCAATTAAGAAGTATACGTCTGCATTGGTGTCATGAAATAACACTTGTTGATAAGCAGGATGAATATCTTTACGCATGAGAGATTGTCCTAAATTATTTTTGATTAAAGAAATGTTATAACATAACAATTGAAAAGTCAATGTAACCCCTAAAAGGCTACACTGATCAGTAAATTAAGTTAGTTAGAAGGCGGGACAAGCTCTTCAAATAAATCGTTCAGATTGTCATGTACTTTTAAGTGAATCAGGTTCCAGTAGTGTCCTGAAATGGTTCTGTTGACCATCAAAGTGTCTGGTGAAGGCTTAAAGACATCCCAGTACTTCAAAGATTTTTTCACAAGCAACATGCCATCATGGTGCGATGAGTTCTCGGCAAAATCATAAGTGGTGGTAAGCGGGCGTAATAACACTTCAATCCAGAGTTTATATAGATCGGTTGGGAATTTGCCTTTTTCAGAAATTGAATGTAGCTCAAGTAACTCAGTTTCAATCAAATCAATATTTTCATGACGAGCTGCATTTACTAAGCGTTTAAAGCTATACACAATTTCATTTGAAAGTGTTTTAACACTGCCATAGTCATAAATAATGACACTACCGTCTTGGCGGAAGGCAAAGTTACCCGGGTGAGGGTCACAGTGAAAACGTTTTAAAAAGAACATTTCCTGACCTAAAGCACGAATCAGGCGACGTCCAATCGTATTTCGAATTTCGATAGGCCAAGAACTAGCAGTTTCAATACTGTCACCTTGTTCGAGGCTCAAAGTTAAAATACGTCTTGAAGAGTAATCTTTATAAACGGTCGGGATGATGATTTTGTCATCTAACTGGCTATGAAATATTTTAAAAACTTCAAGGTTTTGAGCCTCAATTTCATAGTTAAGCTCTGCTGAAAGACTATCTTGAATTTCTGCAAAAAGCTGATCTTGTAGTTTTTTATCAATTTTAAGTACGCCCATTAAACGAAGGGCTAAACGCACTTGTTTTAAGTCACTTTCACAGGCTTCATCAACACCCGGATATTGAACTTTAACCACAACTTGCTCACCGCTAGGCAGCACAGCTTTATGAACTTGGCCAATTGAAGCAGCTGCAAAAGGTTCTTGATCAAAAGATTTAAAGGCAACATTCAGCGGTTTTCCAAGTTCACGTTCAACTTGTTGTTGAATGGCAGCAAAAGGCATGGCTGGGGCTTGGCGTTGTAGTTTTGAAATTGCTTTAGCGACTTCAGGCGGGAAAATATCTTTATATTGCGACGCAATTTGACCGACTTTCATGACGGCACCTTTCATTTCGCCTAAGGTGTCGGCAATTTGCAAACCAATATCCTGAAATAGCTTGGTTTTTGAAGCCAGCTTTTGTTCTTCGTCTGCGGTCAAGTTTCGAATCGAGTTAGAAACGGTTTTCGTTGCAATGCTCGCGGTCATTCCTGCAAGTTTCATAAATCGTTTGCCGGGTGAACTTGCATTCTTTGCCATATCTTCGATACCTCATTGACTACAACATAATATTGCCTAGTTTTGATCATAGGTGACTAAGCTTAAAAAGCCTATATGAAATTGTTTATCTCATGTAAGAAAATTTTCGAAAAACAAAATGTTATTTTTATAGTAAAAAATATGAAAAGCTTTTGAAAATTCATTTCATAAACAAAGCTTTAATATCTATAAAGGGGCTGTTTTTTTGGTGCTAATGTGAATGGCAGGTTAAATAAGAAATAGAGACAATAAAAGTTATGACAAGTTTAAGTTCAGCCCATGGGCGGTCTCAGGCGGTTCCTTTATCTGTGTTTGAGCAGTCAAAAGATGCGCATATTATTCGTTCTGATGAAGAAGCAATTGAGGTTGCCAAACTTCTTGCCCAAGAATTTGCACAAGAAGCATCTGAGCGAGACAGAGAGCGCCGTTTACCCCTCAATGAAATTCAACAGTTCTCACAAAGTGGTTTATGGGCCATTACGGTCCCTAAGCAATTTGGTGGCGCACAAGTTAAATATCGAACCTTGGCTGAGGTCATCAAAACAATTGCGAGCGTTGATCCATCTCTTGCACAACTGCCTCAAAATCATTTGGCTTTTATTGAACATTTACGTCTTGATGCGAAACCTGAACAACAACAGTTCTTCTTTAATTTGGTGCTAAGAGGAATTCGTTTTGGTAATGCCTTTTCGGAAAAACATAGCAAAACGGTTGCTGACCTCACTACGACCTTGCGAAAGACCGAGCATGGTTATGAAATTAATGGGAAGAAATTCTTTGCAACAGGCGCTTTACTGGCACATTGGGTTCCAATTGTCGCTGTAAATGAGCAGGGGCAGCCTTATGCGGCGCTAGTTCCTCGGGAAACTTCTGGGGTAAATATTATTAATGACTGGTCTGGTTTTGGGCAAAGAACCACGGCCAGTGGAACCGTGGAACTTAATCAAGTTCCAGTACGTGAAGAATATCTAATCCCGATTTATCAGGCTTTCGAACGTCCTACACCAGCAGGTGCAATTTCACAATTTATTCAAGCTGCTGTCGATGCAGGTATTGCACGTGGCGCAATTGAAGAAACAATTCACTATGTCAAAAATCATAGTCGTGCATGGGTCGATTCAGGTTTGGAAAAAGCCAGCGATGACCCTTACACAATTGCAAATATTGGTGATTTAAAAATAAAACTGCGTGCAGCAGAAGCGGTATTGGATTTAGCAGGAGATGCGATTGATCAAGCGATTGCCGACACGACAGAAGAGCATGTAAATCAAGCGACATTACTAGTTGCAGAAGCAAAAGTACTCACTACAGAAGTTGCGATTTTAGCAGCGAATAAGCTTTTTGAATTGTCTGGAACAAGATCGACCTTGTCAGAGCTTAATCTGGACCGCCATTGGCGTAATGCTCGCACTCACACCTTGCATGATCCAGTGCGTTGGAAATATCACATTGTCGGTAATTACTACCTCAATGGAGTTCAGCCACCTCGTCATGCATGGAGCTAAAGTGAAGAAAAAATAAGATTAGGAGAATAAAGATGACAGTTACCCAAATTGAATTAGAAGAATTGTCTGTCGGCGCCGATTATGAAAAGGTCGCAAGTAGATTTCGTCCAGTTTTTGAAAAAATTGCTCAAGGTGCAATTCAACGTGAAAAAGAACGAATCTTGCCTTTTGAACCGATTCAGTGGTTAAAAGAACTCAAATTAGGTGCAGTACGGGTACCCCGTAAATACGGTGGAGATGGGGTGTCATTGC
Source organism: Acinetobacter sp. WU_MDCI_Abxe161 (assembly GCF_025514355.1). Lineage (NCBI taxonomy): Bacteria > Pseudomonadati > Pseudomonadota > Gammaproteobacteria > Moraxellales > Moraxellaceae > Acinetobacter > Acinetobacter sp. WU_MDCI_Abxe161. The sequence continues at coordinate 238,616 of NZ_JAHPTU010000005.1, read as the reverse complement.
CGCAACTTTTCCAGCTTTTAGCTGAATTGGCGCAAGCAGACTCGAATATTGTGCAAGCTTTACGTGGACACTTCGCTTTTGTTGAAGACCGCTTAGTTGCTCATAAAGAGCATTCGCAGGAGGTTTGGTTTCAGCGTTTTGTGCAAGGTGATTTAGTCGGAAATGCATGGACAGAAGTTGGAAATGTACAAATTGGTGATGTCGTTACACGAGTAACCAAAGATGCTTCGGGCAACTTAGTAGTAAATGGTGAAAAGTACTATTCAACTGGAAGTATCTTTGCAGACTGGATCGATTTATTTGCTTACGATGAAGTGAATGACCGCCATGTAATTGCTGCTATTTATCGTCATGAATCAGGTGTGAGCGTAATTGATGATTGGGATGGCTTTGGTCAAAAGACAACGGGCAGTGGTACTTTAAAAGTAAATCAGGTTCATTTACCAGCTTCGCACCTTATTCCATTTGACCAGCGTTTTAAATATCAAACAGCTTTTTATCAGGTTGTCCATCTTGCAACTTTAACAGGGATTGCGCATGCCGCGGTCGAAACTTTTAGCCAAGAAATACGAGAGCGAAAGCGTATTTTTAGTCATGGTAATGGTGACCTTGTTCGTCATGACCCACAAGTTTTACAGGTGGTGGGTAAAGCTTCTGCTCAAGCCTATGCAAGCCTAGCAATTACGATTAAAACAGCAGAAGCATTACAAAAGGCTTATGAAAGCCACTTTAGCGACTTAGAAGTAAAAGAGCATCAGTTTAATGTAGATGCAGAGCTTGAGTCAGCCCAAGGGCAGGTGGTGATTTCTAATTTGGTACTGGATTTAACCAGCCAGTTATTTAATGCTTTAGGTGCATCAGCAAGTAGTCAGGTTAAACAACTCGACCGTTTCTGGCGTAACGCACGCACGGTATCTTCGCATAATCCACTCATCTATAAAGAAAAGGTGATTGGAGATTGGGAAGTGAATCGTACCGATTTACCCTTTGTCTGGCAAATTGGAGCAAGCCCGCGGGCCAAGTCTGCATAAAATAAAAAAAGCCGATGAATAATCGGCTTTTTTATTAGGTTTTGCTTAAACGTTTGGTATTTAAATAAAGCCTTGAAAGTAATAAAACACAAGCAATACTTAAACCAATAATTAAGCCTAGCCACACGCCAGCTACACCCCAATGGGTATAACGTGCTAAATAAAGTCCGATAGGGAAAGCAATCACCCAATACGCCATGAGTGTAATCCACATCGGTGCTTGCGTATCTTGCATACCTCTTAAACAGCCTGCCGCGCTGACTTGTAATGCATCCATCAACTGATAAGCCATGGCAAACCAGAGTAAATACATCGCAACAGGGAATACGGTTAAGTCTTGAGTGTACACCGAGACAATTTGTTCACGACCTAAGGCAATAAAAGACATAGTCAATAAAGCAAAAAATATGGCTGTGCTTAGACCAATCTTTTGTACTTGGTACATGGAAGCCCAATTTTTTTCACCATAATACGTTCCCACACGAATGGTTAAGGCTATGGCAAGTGAAAGTGGAATCATAAACAGCACTGAAGTCACTGAAATTGCAACTTGATGCGCTGCAATAAAGACTTCACCCAATGGACTAAGCACCAATGCGCCTGTACTGAAAATACTCACTTCAAAGAACACGGCTAAACCGATTGGTAGGCCAAGCTGTAAAATTCTTTTAACCCAAGTCAGGTTAATTTTATCGAATCTGCTAAAAATAGAGGTATTTCGATAAGCCGAAGCTTTATAAATATAGCCAGCTAACGTAATCAGCATGAGCCACTGTAAAATGGATGTTGCAAAACCGCAGCCTGCGCTACCTAAAGCAGGTATTGGCCCCAACCCATGCATAAAAATCATGTTAAGAGGGATTAAAACTACTAAGGCCAGTAAGCTAATTACCGTTACAGGACGTGGATGGCCTAATGCCTCCGAATAACCGCGTAGAGCTGCATACATGGTCACAGCTGGCATACCCAAGCCAATGGCATGTAAAAATAAACTTGCTTTAGGTTGTAAGCTTTCAGGAACACCAAACACATGCAAGAAAAATGGCATAAGCTGCAAAATGAGCATTGCCAGTACACCTAAAATGACAGCAACCCACAATGATTGACGAACAATGACAGGAATTTGTTCTGTATTTCTTGCACCCTTTGCTTCAGCGACCAAAGGGGTTGTTGCAATCATAATGCCACTGAACAGGAGCATCACTGGAATCCATAAACCGACCCCTACAGCAATTGCAGCTAAATCGGTTGCAGATAAATGCCCAGCCATAATAGTGTCAATTAACCCGAATCCTGCTTGAGCAAACTGGGTAATTAAAATCGGTAGCATTAAGTGGAAGAGTTGTTTTAGTTCAGACCGAAAAGATGTGACATTCGACACAAAAGGTACTCTTTTTAAATATAAAAATGAAGCTAACGTTGCAAAGTAAGTACCACACCAACAAAGATGATGACTCCACCAAGAAACCGTTGCCATGTAACAGGTGTTTTTTCTGTACCTAACCAGCCAAAATGATCAAGTAACATAGAAATAACGATTTGCCCAAAAACGACTAGCCCTGTAAAGGTTAAAAAACCAAGTTTAGGTGCAGTATAAATGCTCATGCTAATTGCATAAACCCCAAGGAATCCTCCTGTCCAAAGAAGCCATGGAATATTTGATATTTCACTTAAACTAGGTTTCTCGGCACTTTGAAAGAAAACCATAACTGCCAAAACAATAGTACCGATGAAGAATGATAATAATGCCGCTTGCAATGGTGAATGTAACTGCTCACGAAGCTGAGCATTAATTGCAGTTTGAAAAGCCATGGCAACACCGATTCCCAAGGCTAAAGGTAAAAATAGGAAAAGTTGACTAGAGAATTTCATCATTTTTATCAATATTTAAGATTATTTAAATTTAGTCTAAAGCAATTAAGGTATGTTTTCATAAGCCCATTGATGCAGTCATGTTAAAATAGAAATATTGTGTAAATTGGACCTGCTCCTTGGCCGTATTAAACCCTGCTTCTATTCCTTTATCTTTATATATTCATATGCCTTGGTGTGTGCGTAAATGTCCATATTGCGACTTTAACTCGCATGCGGTGCCTGATGGGGCGCTTTCGTCAGAGCTTGAGCAAACTTATTTAAAAGCATTAGTGGCCGACTTTGAAACTCAAATCGAGATGGCACAAGGACGTTCAATTCACAGTGTATTTATTGGTGGCGGAACACCTTCACTTATTTCTGCCAAAGGCTATGCATGGCTGTTTGAACAGCTTAAGTCACGGCTTAACTTTGAAGATGACTGTGAAATTACTTTAGAAGCTAATCCGGGAACACTAGAACATGACCCGTTTGCAGGCTATTTAGAAGCAGGCATTAATCGTTTATCCATTGGCGTACAAACTTTTAATACTGATCACTTGCAAAAGCTTGGACGTATTCATTCAGCAAACAATGCTATGGATGCAATTGAGCAGGCAAGACAAGCAGGCTTTAAGCGAGTTAATGTCGATTTAATGCATGGTCTGCCTGAGCAAACACTAGAGCAAGCACTTTATGATTTAAAAGTCGCTGTAGAGCAGGGGGCGACACATATCAGTTGGTATCAACTCACCATTGAGCCAAACACGGTATTCTTTCGTACTCAACCTGTTTTACCTCAGGATGAAGTGCTAGAAGACATTCAAGAGCAAGGTGAGGCCTATCTAAAAGCAAATGGCTTTGTAAACTATGAAGTATCAGCTTGGCGTAAAGAGCAGCCTTCAGCCCATAACTTAAATTACTGGGAATTTGGTGATTACCTTGCGATTGGTGCAGGTGCACATGGCAAAGTGACACAACCAGATGGTGTGTATCGTTTCCAAAAGACTCGTTTGCCAAAAGACTATTTAGCCAAGGTTCCAGCCGAACATCTGCAAATGAAAAAAATTGAGGCAGAAGAGCTACCTTTTGAATTTATGATGAATGCTTTACGTTTAAATGACGGGGTAAAAGCTGAGTTATATGAGCAGCGTACAGGCTTAAGCTTAGATCATTTAAACGAGGTACTCACTTCACTGAGAGCTAGAAAACTTCTGGTAGAGGATAGTTCTCGTTTAGCTTGTACAGAGCAAGGGCATATTTTCTTAAATTCGGTACTTGAAGAATTTTTGTAATTAAATAGCAAAGCAAAAGCCGCAGAATGAGATGCGGCTTTTTTGACTTTAGCGGGTGGTATAACCGCCATTTGCAAAAATTGTTTGACCCGTAATCCACCAACCATCGGTTACCAAAAAGCGGACTAAAGGTTCGATATCTTCAATTTTGGTAAGTCCACCTAAAGCTGAAGCTGATTTATGGTAAGCGACTGCTTCGGCAGATTCCTGACCATAAAAGAATGGTGTATCCATTGGGCCAGGTGCAACAGCAGTCACAGAAATCTGGCGATTACCAAATTCTTTTGATGCAGCGCGAGTGTAATGTTCAACAGGCGCTTTTAAACCTTCATAGGTTGAATAGAGCCCAGTGTAGGCTGCAAGAAGAGAAGTCACGATTGAACAGATCTTTCCGCCGTCATTTAAATGACGACCCGCCGATTGAATAAAGAAATAGGCAATTTTTGAGTTGATATCGCTCATGCTATCAAACTCTTGTTCTGTCGTTTCTAAAAATGACTTCTTTAAAACCTTTCCAACGGTATTAATCGCAATATCTATTCCACCAAAATGCTGTTTAGTGTCTAAAAAGAGCTTTTCGATATTATTAATATCCGTTAGGTCTGCTTGAATTAAAATAGCATCTGCACCCAATGCTTTAACTTTTGCGAGCGTTTGCTCTGCGTCTGCCTGAGTTTCAGCACTGTTGTAGTGAATTGCAATTTTTGCACCTTGCTCTGCAAATTTACGGCTAATGAGTCCACCTAAGTTTTTTGCACCGCCTGTAATCAATACAACTTTATCTTTAAGGGTATGAGTTGTCATGATGATTATTCCTATGATGACTTGTTTTAATGTGTTTTAGTCTAGATTGGCGGTAATTTTTGATCAATTATGCTAGTTTGGTTTAACTATTCAGAAAATACGAACAATTAAATGGATCGGTTGCAGCAATTTTTTATTTTTACAGAAGTCGCTAAACGACAAAGCTTTAGTGAAGTGGCAAATCAGCTTGATTTACCTCGCTCTACAGTGACGAGTGCTATTCAACAGCTAGAAACTCATTATGGAGTACGCTTATTTCATCGGACTACGCGTAAAGTAAGCCTCACTCAAGATGGACAAAGAATATTGCCCGAATGCCAAAACCTGTTATTTGATTATGAACAGCTCGAACAGTTAATTCAGACACAAAAGCAGCATTATCGTGGCACGCTAAAAATTTCAATGCCCAGCCGAATCGTGCATCAAGTGATTATTCCTGAACTTCCCGATTTTTATAGCCGCTATCCAGATATTCATTTACAACTTCATAGCTCTGATGACATGACTGACTTAATCGAGAAAGGAATTGATTGTGTTGTCCGGGTAGGGCAGCTAGAGAGTAGTAGTTTAATTGCAAAATTTGTTGGTAACTTGATTATGGTGAACTGTGCAAGTGCTAACTATCTAGACCAATATGGCATTCCTGAACAATTAGGAGATCTATCTCAGCACAAACTTATTAACTATGCAGGAGCGGTAGGAGAGAAACAGGGCGTATTTTTATATCAAAATGGAACTGTGATGATGGATAGTGCTTTAAGCGTAAATAATACGGAAGCCTATATTGCAGCAGCTAGTGCAGGTTTAGGAATTATTCAACTTCCATATTACGATGTTCAGGACAAAATTGAGCAGGGAACTTTAGTTGAAGTGTTGAGTACCTACACGGCTCAATCATTACCACTTAATATTCTATATCCGAACCGAAGTTATATTCCTAAACGTTTGGAAATCTTTATGGAATGGGTTCGAGATGTTCTTTATAAGAAATGTATCGTCATCTTTTAGTCATAAAACTAAAATACATTAACAATAAAAAAAGCCTCTCGAACTGAGAGGCTTTTTAGAATTTGGTGGGTCGTCCGCGACTCGAACGCGGGACCAACGGATTAAAAGTCCGCTGCTCTACCAACTGAGCTAACGACCCAAATAGGTTCAAAACAGATAAGTGGTGGGTCGTCCGCGACTCGAACGCGGGACCAACGGATTAAAAGTCCGCTGCTCTACCAACTGAGCTAACGACCCGTATCGTTTTGATGTCGCGTATTTTAGCAAGTTATTCAACTAACACAAGAGGAAATTTAAAAACATTTGCATGATTGCCTATAAAAAGCACGATTTCCTCTTGTTTAGCTAAAAAATGAACTAAAAACGGTATTTATATGCCTGAATGTTGTCAAAAATTTCACTTGTGATGTCACAGTAACTGCTTTCACCAGGCAATAATGCAAGTAAACGTTCAGAAGTTTTGCTTGGATTAAACGCATCTTCCTTCAATTTGTTCTTTTGGTACTTAAAAGTACCTGTGGTTTCAACTTTAGCTTGTATACGTAAAAACACTGGTACCGCGTAAGTAGGTAAGCATTTTTTAAATACAGTCACCATTTCTGTTAAATCAGTGTCATTTAACTCGGCACCATCAGCTAGTGTGATTGCTGCCATACCTGCACGACCATTAGTATTTGGAATTTCTACGCCATAGACGACAGCTTCAGCGATCTTGTCATATTCACACACCATGTTTTCAACTTCGGTGGTAGATACATTTTCGCCTTTCCAGCGAAAGGTATCACCTAAGCGGTCAACAAACTGAGCATGACGGAAACCAATATTACGAACAAGATCACCTGTGTTGAAATATGAGTCACCTTTTTTAAAGACATCTTGCATAATCACAGATTTATTCTTTTCTGGGTCGGTATAACCGTCAAATGGAGAGCGATTGGTAATTTTTCCTACTAATAAACCGACTTCGCCTGCTTTAACTTTCTTACACCAGCCATTTTTATCGCGTATCGGTTCGTTTTTCTCTTTATCAAACTCAATGATAGCGTATGGCGTAGGGGAGAAGCCTACTGTGTTGTCAAAGTTGAAAATATTACTAAAGCCAACGTTGCCTTCACTTGAAGCATAAAGCTCTAGAACTTCCTGGACACCAAAACGTTGTTTGAATTTATCCCAGATATTTGGACGCATACCGTTACCAATCATTTTGGTCACACGGTGAGCACGGTCAAGCTCTGTAGTTGGAGCATCCATCAAGTAACGGCAAAGTTCACCTACGTAGCCGATTGCAGACGCATTAAACTTCTGTACATCTTTCCAGAATGCACTGGTTGAATATTTACGACGGATGGCAAGGGTAGCGCTTCCTGCAATCACACCACACCAGCAAACAACCACGCCTGTTGCATGATATAGCGGCAAAGTGACATACATCACATCATCTGGACCAAGATTTAAAATATGGCCGTAAGTACCGTAGGCGAGTGTCCAACGACTATGTTTAAAAATAACTGCTTTTGGTAAGCCCGTTGTACCCGAAGTATAAATATAAAACAGACCATCATTTCCATGAACAGAATGTGTGGTCGATGGATTGAATTTCGGGAATTGATCAATTTCTATTGCAAGATTGGCATAACCTTGAGGCGCAGTTCCCGCATCTTGACGCGTTGCCTGATCTGCAAACCAATGAAAACGGTCTTGAGGAACGTTTAAGTCTTGACGAATTTCATCAATTGCAGCACGGACTTCTTCACCTGCAATCACTGCAATTGGTTTTACAAGATTGATGCTATGAGCGAGGACTTTACCGACTTGAGATGTGTTCACAAGCGCAATAGTCACCCCAATTTTAGCTAAACCCACAATAGTAGCAATGAGCTCTGAACGGTTCTCAACCATTACGGCAATCACGTCACCTTTACGTGCGCCGAGAGATAAATAATAGTGAGAAATCTGGTTAGCCCATTCATTTAAAGCTTCGTATGAGTAACTTTGATCTTCAAATAATAAAGCAGTACCTTTTGGATTTCGCTTAACAGCTTTCTCAAAAGCTACGCCTAATCCAGTTGGTGTATTTGCTGTTCTTAAATAAGCCTGTTTAAGACCATTCAGGATATGGGGTACTTTGGGGATAAAGCTAGGAAGTCTAGTGGCAACATCCCCAAGCGTAATGATATCGGTCTGTGTTGTCTGGCTCATATCAATCCTATTTATTTTTCGATCAATCCAAAAAAGGTTGCGTTGGCAAAAGTACAGTATTTTTCATGGTTCACCATGCTTTTAAAACTTTTCTTCTAGTGCAATCAACCTAATTGGTTAAAAATAACAAAAAAAACCTAGTCATCGAAATGACTAGGTTTGTTTAAATTAGCTGCAATTGAGCAAATGATTTACTCAGCTACAGGATTTGCTTTCTTTGGTGGACGGCCACGAGGGCGACGAGGACGGCTTGGTTTGTCCTTATCAGCTTTAGAATCTTCTGATTCACTCTCCGCAGGAGCTTCAGTTGGCTCTACAGCCTGTTCTGTAGCTGCTTTGGCTTTTGCAGTTGCTTTTGGCTGTTTCGCAACCGGAGCTTCAACTACAGTTGTCGCTGGTGTTTCTTCTACGCTAGCAGTAGCCTCAGTTTCCTGATCAAGCTCAAGCGGTTGCTGTTTTGATTCAACAGGCGCTTGTGTTTCAGCAGTAGGAGCAACAACAGTTTCTTCTACAGTCGACGCTACAGGAGCAGCTTCTTCTGGTGCAGAATGTTGTTGTTTAACTTGCTCAAAAGCCTGTTCAGCAGCAAGTTTCGCTAAACGACGACGCTCACGCGGATCATTAGCAACACGCGGTGTTGCCTCTTTTGGCGGCGTCAACGGAAGTACTGGCGCAGGTTCTGCTTCTTGTGAAGGCTTGTTGCTTGGAAGCTCAGCATCACGAGTAACAGGCTTTTTGTCTTCAGCTTCAGCTGCGACTTCGGTTACTAGAGTACTTGCATATTGCTCTGCAAATTTCTGCAATGCACGATTGAATGTTGGAACTAAACCAAATTGTTCAATCAGTACGGTACAGTCTTCACCGTAAACATGACGGATCAAGCTACCAATCGTATATTGCGCCAATGTTGGAATTTGCGATGGGGCAATTGATGGTGTAACAGCTTTAGCTCGTTTTGCATTGCGTTGTTCACGGCGACGCATACGAGGATCATTACTCGCACGTTGAATTTGCGGTTGATTTTTCTCAGCCTTTGGTTGAGGAGCTTCTGTTTCAGCAGTTACTGTCTCTTCCACAGCAGCAACAGGTGCTGGAGTTGGTTCTTGAACAACTTCAACAACAGGTGCTTTTTCAGTACGTTCAAGAGGTTGCTCAGGCGTTAAAGCAATAATTTCGCTTTGTGCTTGATCAACATTAATGACTAAGGCTGTATTCATGACTTCATGCTGTGGAGCATCAATCAAATCAACCTTAATTTGTTTTTCATCCACAACTGCTGGTGCTGGCGTATTTTGATTTTCATTTAATACGCTTGGATCGCGGTGGCGATTCGGACGGTTTGGACGTTGTTGATTATTACGGTCACGACGTGGCACAGCATGCTCAGCTTGTTGACCATCATTTTGATGTTGGGCATGTGGCTGATCTTGTTGTTGACGCTTTTGTTGACGTTTTAATTCACGTTGCTCTTGGCGTGATAACTGTACAACCTCTTCATGAACCTGCTGTTGTTGTGGTTCTTGATTATGATGGTGCTGATGTTGTTCACGTTGCTCTTTGTGCTTACGTTTTTTGTTGTTTGGACGCTGCTGTTGTACTTTATCGTCTTTCTCAACATTCTCACGTGCTTCCTGTTTAACAGGAGATTGAGAAATATAAGCATTGTTAGATGGAGCCGAAGTAACTTCAGCAACTGCTGGTGCTGTAACTTGGCCAAACTGTCCACGGCTAACAGCGCCTGTATTCACCATTTGTTCAATTGCGGCAGCAGCATTTTGTGCTGAGCGAGATTGATCAACTGTTTGAGCTTGTTTTTGAACAAAAAGATTTTCTAACCATGCGCATGGGCTTGCTGCTTTTTGAGCGCTTGCCTGAGCAACAGCAGGTTGAGCTGCTTGATTTACTTTCTTTTGGTTAGCTACGTTGTTGGCAGCAGGGGCTGCATGAGTATGGCCATGATCAGCTTCTTCTAAATGCCATTCAGAAGATTCATAACCTAACTCTTTTTCACTTGAACGAGTTGCTTCAGTACGTTCGTAGCTAGATGGTGCAAATCCATCTGGATTGTACTGAATTTCGTAGTGAGGTGTTTCTAAGTGTGGGTGAGGTAAAACAGTCACACGAACACTAGAAGTTTGTTCTAAATAAACAAGGCTATGACGTTTTTCATTGAGTAAAAACGCTGCAATTTCAACAGGTACTTCTACTTGTACTTCACCATGGCGTTCACGAAGCGCGATCTCTTCTACTTTACGCATAATAGAAAGTGAAAGTGAGCGTAAGTCACGAACCATACCTGTACCATGACAGCGAGGGCATACATAACCTGTTGCTTCTTCAAGAGATGGACGTAAACGTTGACGGCTCATTTCCATTAAGCCAAAACGAGAGAGTTGGCCAAACTGAATACGTGCACGATCGCTTTGTGTTGCTTCACGAAGTTTTGCTTCAACCATGCGTTGGTTGCGTTCTTTAGTCATATCGATGAAGTCGATTACAACTAAACCACCGATGTCACGAAGACGTAGTTGGCGAGCAATTTCTTCTGCTGCTTCTAAGTTCGTATTTAGTGCAGTTTCTTCAACGTCATGTCCACGAGTCGATTTCGCAGAGTTAATGTCGATTGAAACTAAAGCTTCGGTCTGGTCAATCACGATTGAACCGCCAGAAGGAAGTTTTACTTCACGTTCATAAGCAGTTTGAATTTGGCTTTCAATACCAAAATGAGCAAACAATGGCTCGTTTAAAGTATAAGTTTTGAGTTTGTCTAATTGACGTGGCATCACTGCTTTAACAAAGTTATAAGCTTCGTTATAAGCCTGTTCGCTATCAATTAAAATTTCTGCAACATCATCACGTAAATAATCGCGGATAGCACGAGTAACAACGCCAGCTTCTTGATGAACCAGCATTGGAGATGGACCAGAGCTCGCTGTGCCTTGGATTTGTGTCCAAAGGTCAAGCAAATGCTGTAAGTCTAACTGTAATTCTTCTTGGGTACGGCCAATACCAGCGGTACGTACAATAACGCTCATACCACGCGGTAAATTTAAAGAAGCTAGAATTTCTTTTAGCTCTTCACGTACAGAACCTGAAATTTGACGACTAATACCGCCGCCTTTCGGGTTGTTTGGCATAAGAACCAAATAACGTCCTGCAAGTGAAATAAAGGTAGAAAGAGCAGCGCCTTTATTGCCACGTTCTTCTTTTTCGACTTGAACAAGTAATTCAGTACCTTCAGTGATAAGTTCACGAATGTTTGAAGTTTGTCGTGGGTCTGCTTGGAAATAACTGTTAGCAATTTCGCGCATAGACAAGAAGCCTTGACGACCTGCGCCGTATTCAACAAAAACAGCTTCTAAAGAGGGTTCTACGCGGGTTACATGGCCTTTATAGATATTGGATTTTTTCTGTTCTCGGGTACGATTCTCTAAATCAAAATCGTAAAGACGATTACCAGTGATAAGTGCAACGCGGACTTCTTCTGCGTGAGTTGCATTAATCAACATACGTTTCATGGGTGTGACACCTAATAGTGACCCACACAAACATATCGCACAAACTTAAAGGTTCTGAACGAACATCGAACATGACGGATCATTTCCCAGATCTCAAAATATTTGTGGTCTGAGTCATCTGTTACCGGCTACATTTAGCCTTAGCTTCGATTCTCGTCTGTGATGTAGGCAATACTGCTTCAACCTTTAAATCAGACTTCCTTAGTGCTTCACTGGCGGGTGAGCGGTGCATTGGTTAATGACTTTCACTGTCATTGGGCGCGAAGTGACTTCTTTTTGGAAGTTTGATACGGAATGCTCATCGTATCGGTGCTTTCGGCAGTTCCAATGCATCAACGCTTTAGCCTGAAGGCAACATTAAGGAGCGATTTGTCTGATGTGTATCAGTTTACGTTCCATAACCAACTAGAGTTGGTAACATATTTTTTTGAACAAACTGAATTAAACGCAACAGTTTGTCATTTTGCCGATATAATAAGCCTTCGGCGTCGGCATAATTCTTTAGGACCAATCCGAGCTGGTGATGAAAGCATCATTTTGATTGAGGTTTCAATCAGGGAAATTCCCTATTAGATGTTCACTTACGGCGGTATCCGTGCGCTGACTATATCAAACCTTGCAGCATCTGCCTATGGGCTAAGCTTAGATTTCTTGTGAAAAAACTAAGCTAATCGGTCATTTATTAATCAAATTTAGCAAAATTTCAGGTTTAAATATTAGTATGAATTCTACACAGCAATGGCAAAGTGTCACTTGGTTTGAGGTGGATGAACATCAAGCAGGACAGCGAATTGATAATTTCCTGTTTTCGCGTTTAAAGGGTGTACCTAAGAGTCGTATTTATCGTTTGATTCGTGAAGGTCAGGTTCGAGTAAATAAAAAACGTATTAAAGCTGAGACCAAATTAGAGATTGGAGATCAGATTCGTGTTGCACCTATTCGCTATGAACAAAAGGATGAAACAGCCGCTCCTGTGAGTGACAGTGTAGCACAAGGCCTACTCAGCCGTGTGGTCTATGAAGATGAAGGTCTGTTAGTCATCAATAAACCATCAGGTATTGCTGTACATGGTGGTAGTGGTGTGGCGTATGGTTTGATTGAGGCTCTACGCGCAGCAACAGGTAAAAAATACTTAGAACTGATTCATCGTATTGACCGTGATACTTCTGGTCTGGTCATGATTAGCAAGAAACGTAGTACTTTAAAACTGCTACAAGATATGTTGCGTGAGCACAAAATTCGTAAGACTTATGCAGCGATTGTAAAAGGTCAGGTAAGTCTAGATAAACAACTCATTGATGCTCCTTTATTTCGTTACGAGTTAGCCAATGGAGAGCGTCGTGTACGTGTCTCTAAAGAAGGTAAACCGAGTAAAACGGAATGGGTGGTTGCAGAGCGCTTTAAAAATGCGACTTTAGTTCATGCCTCACCTTTGTCAGGCCGTACTCATCAGATCCGTGTACATGGTTTAAGTATTGGACATCCGTTATTGGGTGATGATAAATATGGACACACCACTGAGTACGCAGGTCCGCAGGCACGACGTTTATGTTTACACGCGATGCGTTTAGATATTCCGGGTTATCCACCGATTGAAGCGCCGTTACCAGAAGACATGACCCAGTTATTAAAGGCTTTGAGAGTAGCAAAATGAGTCTGAAAACCGAATTAGTTATTTTTGACTGGGATGGAACTTTATATAACTCTGTTGGCCAGATTGTTGCTAGCTTACAACATGCAGCAGAGCAACATGAATTACCTCTAAGTGATGAAGCAGCAAAAAGTATTATCGGGTTAGGCTTGCCAGAGGTTATGCAGACCTTATTTCCAGAAGCGCCAGAGTTGCATGACTCGATTTTAAAAGCATATGGCGATCACTATATTGCTAATTCTACGGATGATGCATGGTTTGACGGTATTGCTGAGCTATTACATGACTTAAAAGCGCAAGGTTTAAAACTTGCTGTAGCAACGGGTAAAAACCGTCGTGGTTTAGACCGTGTGATTGCAAAAACACAGAGTACTCATCTTTTTGACGTTACTCGAGCAGCCAATGAAACCCGTTCGAAACCAGATCCACTGATGTTGCAAGAAATTTTGACTGTAACAGGAGTGAGTGTTGAACAGGCGGTCATGATTGGTGACAGTAGTTATGACCTTGAGATGGCACAGCGTTTGGGTATGCCGCGTATCGGGGTAGGATATGGGGTGCATTCGGTTGAAGTTCTGCAAAAGTTTCAACCTTTAACGATTGCTAAAGATGTACAGGAGCTTCATCGCTTTTTAAGAGAATATGCGCAGTTATCTACTGTAGATGTCGCCTAATTTAAAAGATTTCAAAGAGGGAATGCGTTCCCTCTTAATCTAAGTTAAATAACAAAACAATAAGAAGAGAAAAAATGAGCCGTTCAATTCGCCTATTAAATCTTTTGCAACAGCTTCGTGAAGCCCGTTACCCCATCACAGCGCAAGTCTTGGCTGAGCGCCTAGAAATTAGCGTTCGAAGTGTCTATCGAGATATCGATAGCTTACGTGAGCAAGGTGTAAGAATTGAGGCATCGGCAGGCCTTGGGTTTCAGCTTAAAGAAGATATTTTATTGCCGCCCATAACATTTAATGAAGATGAGGCAGAAGCTTTATTTTTAGCTTTAGAATGGTTGAAAGAAGTTCCTGATCAATCACTAAAATCTGCTGCGGTTTCAATTTATTCAAAACTTTATGCAGTCTTACCTAAACATCGAAAATATTTGCTTGATGATATGACCTTAGGAGTTGCCCATTATTGGTATCCTGTTGATGAAACTCTGGTAGCGCAAGTGCGTATAGCCATTCGTAATCAAGTAAAAATAAAAGTAGATTATTGTGATGAGCAAAACCGTTTGAGTGAACGTTCGCTTTGGCCTTTTGCTTTGGGATATTTAAACGGTAAAGTGGTACTCGCTGCTTGGTGTGAATTACGTCAGGCATTCCGCCACTTTCGAATCGATCGAATTCATCAGCTTCATATTAGCCAAGATAGTTATCCCGAATTTAAAAAGCTTTTGTTCCAAAAATGGTGGAAACAGGAAATGCAAAAGGCTACTGACAAAAATTGACAAAGCCCACTTGTAAACTAGGAACTACGATAAACAAGGAGTGATAAGAATGAGCCTTAAACTTTATACTAACAAAGAGTCGCGTGGTGTCGTTATTGACTGGCTTTTAGTCGAGCTCGGTGTTGAATGTGAGCGAATTGAAGTTGCATACAAGACCGAAATGAAAGCCCCTGAATATTTAAAACTTAATCCTTTTGGAAAAGTGCCGGTATTGGTAGATGGTGATGTGGTTATTTATGAGTTAGGCGCAATCTGTGCTTATTTAGCTGATAAGTTTTCTGAAAAAGGTTTAGCACCTGCTTTAGATGATCCAAAACGCGGTTTGTACTATCGTTGGTTATTTGTGATGGCAGGTCCTTGGGAAGCTGCTGGTGTTGATAAAGCTTTAGGAATAGAAGTATCGCCTGAGCAAAAGATGTTTGTTGGCTATGGCGATTACAATGATGCTTATCAAGCTTTAGTGCAAGGTTTGAGTGAAGCGAACCCGTATGTATGTGGCGAACAATTTACCGCAGCAGATGTAAGTGTTGGCGCTATGCTTTTATGGCAATTAAAAATGAAAACGATTGAATCACATCCAGCTATTACACGTTATGTTGAAACGATTAAACAGCGTGAAGGCTTAAAACAAAGCACTATGGGCCAACTGTTGTAAACGTACTATTCTTAAAAGTCACCCAAAAGGGTGGCTTTTTTGTTGTTTGAATAAAGATTTTAGTTGGTAAGAAAGCCTGCAGCTACATTAATACAGATCGCTAAAATGGTAGTATTAAATCCAAAAGACAACACTGCGTGAAATAAGTTTAAAAGGCGCATATGTTTGGTGGTAATTGATACATCGGCAGTTTGTGCAGATGTACCAATAATATAACTAAAATATAGAAAATCAGGATAAGTGGGGTGTTGTGTTCCCGGGAAATCTAACCCTCCATTTTCTTCATTTCTAGACAAAGCCATATAAAAATCATGGGCATAATGTAGGGCAAAAACGGTATGCATAAAAAGCCATGCAGAAACAATGGTGAGTAAAGCTAAAGCCACATGACCTAACTTAGCAGAACTGTCCGAAGGGAGCTGTGATAGTTGAATGAGGATCGCAACCAGACACATGGTTAAGGCCAATAAAACTATCAGCATAATGACCCATTTGCTTTCATCTTGTTTTTTAGCTTGCTGTTGCATTTGTGAATGATCGGCACTTTTCATGAGTTGCCAAACATGGAGTAAATAAATGCTAACCGAAGCATTCCAACTGACTAATAAAATAGTTGACCATTTCCATGAAGTTAACCATGTCAAAATACTGGCTGTAATCACTCCCATCAATAAAGCAATAAAGAAATGAGGGCGGTTTTGTACACTACGTCCAAGATGTTGAAATATACCAACCATTTTTCCTTATCTCCTTTTATTACGTAATACATATATTATTTTTTTATTGAATGGTGAAAATAATATTCAGTTTTATATAGATTTTATTCCAATTTCTTTCAGTTATATATTATGAGATGTGTGCTTTTACTCAAATGGTAAAATAGAACAATAATCAAGATTAGACTATTTATAAAAAGTATAAAATAAATAGAAAGAATATTTATTTATACTTTTTTATAAAGATAGCCTTATTAATAATAAAATTATTTTTGATAATTAAGCGTGATTTAAGTTTTTATCGAGATGAAATACTTTAGTGAGTTGATCAATAAATTTTTGCACACCTACAGATTGTGAGTTTTTACGGTAATTTACAAATAAATCAAGTGTCGGCAACTCAACGTCAAGTGGACGAACGACCGTATTTTTGATTCCTAAAGGTGCCACGTAGGCGGGTAAAATTGTACAACCTAATCCAGAGCCAAGAGAGTTAATATTGAAGAGCATACTGTCTGCTTTTTGAACAATATTGAGATCGATATTGTGAGTCTTAGCGAAGTCTAAAATCGTGTTGTGTAATGTTTGTGATTGTTCGGCAGCGGGAATAATAAAATCAATGCCTTGTAAAGCATGTACGGGAATTCTTTCGTATTGAGCAAGCGGATGATTTTTAGGAAGCAAGAAAATTAGGGGTTCAGTTAAAACAAATTGGCTTTGGATTTCATCACTATCTGTGTTTTCACGGGTAAAAGTGATGTCTAATTCACCTTTTTTTAAGGCTTTAAGCTGTTCGGTATTGTTTAAGTTAGATAATTCAATAGTAAGGTCGGGGTGTTGTAGTCGTAGGTTAGGAAGAACGTAAGGGAAAATTTTCATTTCTGCGATGGGGACGAAACCGATACGTAAGAGTTGCTGTTTCGCCTTTGAAACCTGCCGTGCCATAGCAACCGCTTTTTCGGCTTGAGCAAGGGTGAGCCGAGCATGCTCTAAAAATACTTCACCTTCTTCGGTTAACTCAACTTTGCGTTTTGTGCGGTTTAAAAGTCGTACACCGACATCTTCTTCTAAATCTTTAATTTGCTGGCTAAGGGAGGGTTGTGCAGTGAAAAGTTTAAGAGCGGCTTTACTAAAATTTAATTCTTCAGCAACGGTAATGAAATATCGGAGATGGCGTAGTTCCATAAGACTAATCCAAAAAATGTCTTACTATGATTTAAGTGAAGTATAAAGCATAAATAGATATAGCGTGAAGGTGCTTTAGGTATTTATAAAATAAATGGAATTTTAATTTTCATTAAAGATTTAATATAGGGGAGTAGGCTTTAATAATTCATAAAATATATTATTGATTAGTCAACAAATACATTATCTTTACTTAATCAAAGAATTTTTTAAATGTTTTGAATATTCATTTAAGAAATTCTCATAATATGCAAAAACGAGAATAATATAATAATTTTATAACTTGTAGGCCGCCTAAATCTACTGAACTGTAATTGTTACTAAATATATTATTTTTTTTTGAGCAAACTAATTCAAAGTTAAAAATTGGAAGCGATAAAGAGGAAACAGTACGGTTCTAGGGTGGCTTTAGGCATTCTATAATTGTTATGTTATACAATAGGTCTTAATAAGAATGGTAATTACTGACGCATAAACCCAACACATCTATGTGTTTTTTATGGCACTCTAATTCGACTTAGGTTGGCTGTGTCCACGGTAAAAAGGATATTTATATGATAAATAAGTGTAAGTGCCATAGCTTAATTTCTTTTAATCGTTAAGATAGAAACCTGAACACATCCATTCTGCTGATGCTAAAACATAGAAAAGCCCATGAAAGACAAGCCGACATTAACATATCAATTGCCGACTCAGTCCTGTTGGACGCATACATGGATAAAACCTCCTTTTTGTCATCCCGAGTCTGGGCATGAAACGGATACGCGTTTTTATAATCAACAGCCTAAATCACGTGCACGTGGTTCAAAAGAGTTATTGCGTTGGTTAGTTACGCGTGAGTCTTTTACATGGAAAGTAGATATTCAAAGTGAATATGAAACCCGCATAAATACGGCTGTAGCATTGCCACAAAATCGACCTCAAGCAGATTTAGATGATTGGCAAGTTTGGTTTGTTGGGCATGCAACTGTGCTGATTCAGATCGGACCTTATAACTTTATTACTGACCCAGTGTGGTGTGATTATGCTAGTCCCTCCCAAGGACGTGGACCACGCCGTGTATGCCCTGCAGGATTTGCACTAGAGCAATTACCGACAATTCATGGTGTTCTACTCAGCCATAATCATTATGATCATATGGATTTGGCTACGCTGGAATGGCTACACAAAAAATTCGCAATGCCAATTTACACTGGACTCGGGAATGGGTTTTACCTACCAAAAGAATTTCATGTGATTGAAATGGATTGGTGGCAAGAAATTCCCTATCACGAATTAAGAATAATCTATACACCTGCACAGCATGGTTCAGGTCGTGGTTTACGTGACCAAAATAAAGCACTCTGGGGAGGCTTTTCGGTTGTGGCTAAAACAGGTCATTGTTTCTTTGCGGGTGATACCGGTTATGCGGGGCACTTTAAGCAAATTCATGCTCGTTATGGTGCACCACGTGTAGCCTTACTTCCAATAGGTGCGTATGAGCCTCGTGAATTGATGAGCTATGTACATATGAATCCACAAGATGCGCTACATGCACACTTTGATTTACAAGCTCATCGTTCTGTTGCGATTCATTATCGGACTTTCCAGTTGACTGATGAGGACAGAGAAGATCCAGAGCATGCTCTAGGTCAAGCAATTAAAGCATCGTCAAAGCTTGCAAATCCTTTTTATTGCATTCGGGAAGGGCATAAACTGACTGTTTAAAACTTAATATTTGATATGAAAAAAGCCAGTTCAATTTGAACTGGCTTTTTATTATTTTGACAAAATTATGCTAAGTCAAAACGGTCAAGATTCATAACTTTAGTCCATGCAGCAACAAAGTCTTGAACAAATTTTTCTTTACCATCTGCTTGAGCATAAACTTCGGCCAATGCACGTAAGATTGAGTTTGAACCGAAGACTAAATCATTACGTGTTGCAGTAAATTTTACTGCGCCTGTTTTACGGTCTTTGCCTTCAAATACTTCGCTTGTTGAATCAACAGGTGCCCATACAGTGGACATGTCGAGTAAGTTCGTAAAGAAGTCTGTGCTGAGTACACCAACTTGCTGAGTGAATACACCGTGTTGTGAACCATCCCAGTTAGTGCCTAGTACACGTAAACCACCAATCAATACTGTTAACTCTGGTGCAGTCAAAGTCAGTTTTTGTGCTTTATCAATTAATAATGCCTCAGTTGATGCGCTGATGCCGTCTTTTTTCCAGTTTCTAAAACCATCGGCAAGACCGAGAAGTAATTGGAAAGATTCGACATCAGTTTGACTCTGTAATGCATCAACACGACCCGCGGCAAATGGAACGCTAATATTGAAACCTGCCGCTTGAGCAGCTTGCTCTACGCCAACGTTACCTGCAAGCACAATTAAGTCAGCTAATGACAGTTGAGTTGAGGCTTTGAGTTCTTCAATTTTAGTTAAAGTCTCAACAGCTTTTTTGTTTACTTCCCATTCACGTTGTGGCGATAAAGCAATACGTGCGCCGTTTGCACCGCCACGCTTGTCTCCACCACGGAAAGTTGACGCTGAAGCCCAACCAAGAGAAACCAACTCACCAGCAGATAGCCCTAGTGCAACGATTTTTGCTTTTGCATCATCAATACTAGCAGAAGACGGAATCGTGTTAGCAGCCGGTAATGGGTCTTGCCAAATTAAATCTTCAGCCGGAACTTCAGGGCCTAAATAACGTGCTTTTGGTCCCATATCACGGTGAGTTAATTTGTACCACGCACGGGCAAAAGCATTGGCAAAGGCTTGTGGATCGTTAAGGAAACGACGAGAGATCTTTTCAAACTCAGGATCAAAACGTAAGGTCAAATCTGTAGTAAGCATTGTTGGCTTACGTTTAACTGATGGGTCGAATGGATCTGGGATGATCGCCTCAGCATCTGCTGCTACCCATTGAATTGCACCAGCAGGGGAACGTTCTTGTACCCACTCGTATTTGAATAGGTTTTCAAAGAAGTAGTTGCTCCATTGGGTTGGCGTTTGTGACCAAATGACTTCTAAGCCTGAAGTGATCGCATCTTTACCAACACCAGTACCAAAACTGTTTGACCAGCCAAAGCCCATTTGTTCAATTGACGCTCCCTCAGGATCAGCCTGAACATGGTCAGCAGAGCCAGCACCATGGGTTTTACCTAAGGTATGACCGCCTGCGATCAAAGCAACAATTTCTTCATCATCCATTGCCATATTGCCGAAAGTCGCGCGAATAAATGGCGCAGCTGATTTAGGGTCACCGCTGGCTTGTGGACCTTCAGGGTTTACATAGATTAGACCCATTTCAGTTGCAGCGAGATTACTACCTTCTAAAGCTTCTGAGTTACGATGAGCTAACCATTCTTTCTCATCACCCCAGTTTACGTCGTTGTCTGGTTCCCAGACATCTTCACGGCCTGCGCCAAAACCGAAAGTGCGGAAGCCCGAAGACTCAAGTGCGATGTTTCCAGCAAGGATAAATAAATCTGCCCACGATATTTTTTGACCGTATTTTTGTTTAACTGGCCATAATAAGCGGCGTGCTTTATCTAGGCTTGCATTGTCAGGCCAACTATTTAAAGGTGCAAAACGTTGTTGACCACGACCAGCACCACCACGACCATCACCCATACGATAGGTGCCGGCAGCGTGCCATGCTAAACGGATAAATAAGCCTGTATAATTTCCCCAATCGGCTGGCCACCAATCTTGAGAATCGGTTAACACATTTTTGATATCAGCTTTGAGTGCATAATAGTCGAGTTTTTTAAACTCTTTACGGTAATCAAAATCTTTACTGAGTGGATTAGAGCGTTCTGAATGTTGATTCAGTAAATCAACGCGTAGTTGTTTTGGCCACCAGTGTAAACTAGGCGTGCCACCACCGACTGTTACCTCTGGTTTTGATTTATGGCCTGAAAAAGGACATTTTGATTCGTCTGACATGGTTATATTCTCTCTGGGTAATAATTATTGAGCTCTTAGTAAAAATGTTAGGGCTCATTTTCCTGGACTTCTGGTTTAAAAACTCATGTTTATCAAATAAAGAAATGAGTGAACAAATGGTGAGAGAAACTGTTTGAAAAGTCTTTTCACTAAGATGTCAGCCCATTATTTTTTATTTAATAATGCATCAGATTCCTTTAATTGTTATTCCTCCAATTTACTGCATGAAGGTTAAAAAACAAGAGGAAAAATAAGATGAAACCTGTGAATAACGATGCATAGAATTACCTCTTCAATTGTTGGAACAACGTAAGATCTTTTAATAACGCTCTTTAAATATACTAGGAGTCGGAGTCTTATTTTTCAAATGGATTAAACTGTCAATATTGATTTGAAAAACCGATTATATGTTTGTTTAAAAGGTTTGAACGAGATAAATATTGAAAAAGAAATTTTTTATATTTAGTTGTAGTAGAAGCTATCTTAAACAAAATAAAGGAGAGCATTGCTCTCCTTTATCGTTTATATATTAAACGTTTACGATTCGATTCGATTTGACCATATCAGCTAGGCCATGCGTTTTAAAGTAGTACTCAAGCCAGCTTTTTACAATGAGTGGATTATTCATTTTCATGACATCATCCAGTAACTTTTGTGCATCTGTCATCGGAACATGACAAATTGCTTTTCGTACTCGCAAAATGTTACTCGAACTCATTGAAAGGGTATTAAAGCCCATCGCCATGAGCAAAATTGCCGATAATGGATCACCCGCCATCTCACCACAAATACTGATAGGTTTTTTATATTCATGGCATTCTTTAACTAAGCGAGTTAGCGCACGTAGAATGGATGGATGGAAGTGTGAGTAAACGTTGGCCACATGTGGATTATTACGGTCAACCGCAAGTAAATACTGTGTTAAGTCATTTGAACCGACCGAGAAGAAATCGACGAGTTCAGCAAACTCATCAATTTGTAGCAGTACGCTCGGCACCTCAACCATAATGCCAATTTTCGGCTTGGTAATTTTAACTTGCTCTTCTTCTTGCACCGCAATCCAGTCACGTTCAAGCAAATAAAGTACTTCTTCGACTTCACTGACTGTAGTGACCATTGGCAATAAAATATGCAAATTATTTAAACCAATACTGGCTTTGAGCATGGCGCGTATTTGTGAAGAAAAAATCTCAGGATGATCAAGCGTGAAACGAATACCACGCCAGCCTAATGCTGAGTTTTCTTCTTCAATACTGAAATATGGCAGGTCTTTATCTGCACCGATATCCAGAGTTCGCATCACCACAGGTTTGTTGGCAAAGTGACTCAACTGTTGACGGTAGATTGCACGTTGTTCTTCTTCACCCGGAAAACGTTCCCGTAACATGAAGGGAATTTCACTTCGGTAAAGACCTACACCTTGAGCACCGCGTTGTACACCGCGGACTACGTCAATCATGAGGCCTGTGTTTACATAAAGTTGAACGGACACGCCATCTGGAGTAATCGCTTCTTTGGTCTCATATTGTTTGAGATCCTTTGCGATCTGTTCATCTTCTTTTTGAATTTCTTTATAACGTTGGCGTAAACGACGTGGAGGATTAACAAAAACACGGCCTTGATAGGCATCCACGATCATTTCTGCGTCATCAAGTGTGTTAACAGGCAGTTCAGTTACACCAACTACGGTCGGAATACCTAAGGCACGAGCCACAATCACCATATGTGAGTTGGCAGCACCTTCTGATGTCACAATTGCTGCAATATTGTCTACAGGCAGCTCTACGAGTGCCGCAGTACTAATCTCTTCACCAATTAAAATACTGTCTGGGCTGAGTTCACGGTGGCTAGAATCTTCTTCTTGTAAACACGCTAAAATACGTCGTCCTAAATCTTTAAGGTCAGAAACTCGTTCACGAAGATAATCATCTTCCATTTGTGCAAATAGGGCAGTGTGCTTTTCAATAACACGACGTACTGCACCTTGTGCCCAATGTCCATCACGGATGAGTTCTTTAATTTCTGCTGGTAAAGCATTTTCATCTAGCATTCTTAAGAAAACACTAAATAAAGCGCGCTCTTCAGCCATTAAAGAATCATGCATTTTTTCATCTAGAGAGCGAATCTCTGAACGAACTGATGAAATGGCTTGATCTAAAATTCGGAGTTCATCGCTAATATCTTCTGCTTCACGATCGGGTACAGAACCCAAATCAGCAGGTGGATATAAAATAATAGCGCGACCTAAAGCAACACCGCCTGCACCTGAAGCACCTTGGAAGGTTTTATAGGCAGGGCCATTACTTGGTTTGCGAAATACATCAATATTTCCAACTGCATGAGCGTGGGCAATCACGCCAGAAAGCTGAGCACAGAGCGTAACTAAAAAAGACTCGGCTGCTTCGCTAAAATCTTGAGGAAGTTTGTTTTGGACAACCAAAACACCCATAACCTTACGGCGATACATGACAGGTACACCAAGGAATGAGTTATAAATTTCTTCGCCTGTTTCAGGTAAATACAAGAACCGTTCATGTTTTGGTGCATTGTCAAGGTTAACAATTTCTTCACGCTGCCCAACCAGACCGACCAAGCCTTCACCGAGCTGCAAAGATACGTGGCCTACAGATTCTGGATTTAAGCCTTTAGAGGCCATCAATACATAGCGCTGGTTACGTTCATCGAGTAAATAAATAGAGCAAACATCCACTTTCATGGCTTCAGCAACCTGATTGACCATGATGTCTAACGATTCATGCAAACTGACGGACGCATTAACCTCTTGGACAATGCGCCGTAGAGTGTCGAGTTGCATGTTTGACATGGATGTATACTCCAGTATTTTTTTAGACTATGAATGTATTTATAACAGCACTTTTAATAAAAATCATTTGCTAGATAAATGATTTTTAGGGTAATTGTTGCATCGGCAACTGTGTACACAACTCCACCATGGCTTTACGATAAACATCACGCTTGAAGTTCACCACTTGGCCAAGAGGATACCAATAGCTAACCCACTGCCATTCATCGAATTCGGGCGGGTCGGAGAGGTTTAACTGAATATTTTTTGCAGGCGCAGTTAACTTCAGTAAAAACCATTTTTGTTTCTGTCCGATACATACGGGGTCAGAGTCTGACCGAATGTACCGATGTGGCAAACGATAACGCAGCCATCCTTTGGTTTGCGCAATAATCTGGACATGTTCGGGCAATAAGCCGATTTCTTCTCTCAGTTCTCGAAAAAGTGCCTGTTCAGGGGTTTCTCCAAACTGGATGCCTCCTTGTGGAAATTGCCAAGCATTGTGACCAATGCGCTTTGCCCATAAAACCTGTCCATCATCGTTTGCCAAAATGATCCCGACATTCGGTCGGAAACCTTCTGAATCGATCATTTGGCTACCTAAATATTGTCTATATCGTTGACTTTAATCGCGGGGACAAACACTTTTTTATGTCCAGCTCGAAAAGATCAAAGTAAAATGTTTAAATTGCTACGATCTTAACGAATTTCTATCGACTAGCGGAGATAGATTTACATTTTTTTTCTTAAATTTCAGTTTAAACGAGAATTTTCATGAAACTGGCGTTGTTTGATTTAGACCATACCTTGTTAAATACCGATTCAGACCATTCTTGGGGTGAATTTTTAGTCAATGAAGGTTTGGTTGATCCGGTTCATCATCGTCAGATGAATGATAAATTTTATGAAGATTACAAAGCAGGGCAACTTGACCCATATGCTTATAATGAATTCGTTTTTGGCTTTTTAACCCAGCATGACAATAATTACTTAACAGAACTCCACCAATTGTTCATGCAAAAAGTGATTCGCCCGCAAATGCGTCCAAAAGGTTTTGCTGCAATCAAAAAACATCAGGATTTAGGGCATACGATTGTCGGAATTACTGCAACAAGTGATTTTATTACTGCACCAATTTTCCGTGAATTTGGTATTACTGAAATTTTAGCGACCAATGCTGAAGTTGCTGATGGAAAATATACTGGGAAAGTTGCTGGTTTAGCATGTTATCAAAAGGGCAAACTCGCACGTCTAGATGATTGGTTGGAAGGTCGTAGCGTGTCTGAGTCTTGGGCTTATTCCGATTCAATCAATGACCGTTTTCTACTTGAATATGCAACGCATGCAATTGCAGTAAATCCTGATGATCGCCTTGAAAAACTGGCTCAAGAAAATAAATGGGAAATTCAGGACTGGTCAATTTAATTGACTACTCCTGCATCATTTTAATCAGTTCCTGCATGGCTCTAGATTGAGTACGTGCAGGATGCCACACCATGCCTAATTGACGATTCATCTCAACATTTAAATCAAGCTGCTGCATATCCTGATTCAGCAAAGTTTTGGGTAAAACTGACCAACCTAAACCAATCGACACCAACATGCGAATAGACTCAAGAGGGTTATTGCTCATGGTGATTTTTGGTTTGAGCCCTTGTTTTTCAAACTCAGCTAAAGTGATTTGAGCAGTGTAAGTTTGTGCAGCTGGTAATAAGCTTGGATATTCAATTAAATCTTGTAAGGTGAGATTCTTTTTTTGAGCCAGTGGATGAAATGGAGCGGCAACAAAGACTAAAGGATCATTCCAGATCGTAATGTAGTTAAGACGCTCATCACCTGAAGGTGGAAGCGTTAAAAATGCTAGCTCTAAATCACCAGCCAATACTTGTTCATGTGCTTGCTCTGAATCAACAAAATGCACATCTAAGGTGACTTGAGGAAATTGCTGAACAAAGTGTTTAAGTGGTGCAGGTAAGTGATGCAAACCAATATGATGACTCGTACCGACTTTTAAGCGGCCTTGCACCTGCGTTTGTTCATGGCTAAGCGTATGGTGAATATCACCCAGCTCATTGAGCCAGTTTTTAACCTTAGGTAATAATGAATGTGCAGCATGAGTTGCTTGAACACCTCGGCCTGCGGACTCAAAAAGTTTTACACCAAAATATTCTTCTAAGCTATGAATTCTTTTGGTAACAGCAGGTTGAGTAATAAATAACTGATCTGCTGCCACAGAGATAGACCCTGTTTCCATAACTTTTACAAAAGCTTCAAAGGCTGCAAGATTCATAATACAACTCAACTTGGAATAGAAAAATCGAGAGGCTAAAGTTGCCAAGCCAAAATCGTATCATGCTTGCAGCGAATCGAGTGAGAAAGTTGTGAATTACCGCACTAATCTTAGTCTAAGCCGCTG
Source organism: Acinetobacter sp. WU_MDCI_Abxe161 (assembly GCF_025514355.1). NCBI lineage: Bacteria > Pseudomonadati > Pseudomonadota > Gammaproteobacteria > Moraxellales > Moraxellaceae > Acinetobacter > Acinetobacter sp. WU_MDCI_Abxe161. The sequence goes on along the minus strand of NZ_JAHPTU010000005.1, from coordinate 212,111 downwards.
TTTCTTTTTCAGCTAAGGCTGATACACGGCGATCTTTAGCTGCCCATACTTTTTCATGGAAGAAAAAGGCAAAAGCTTGTACGGTTGGTTCAAGCATACTTAATGTTAAAGCCATCCAGATATTACCTGTTACAAAGTATGCGACTAGCATCGCTACACTAATATGCATAATGTAATAGCTTAAGGTTTTCTTTAAGGTACGTTGATTATTTATAACGAATTTTTGAATATTAGCCATGATCATTCTCTTTAGCCACTTTAGATATTTTTAGTATAGAGAGTAGAGTATAAGATTAAAAATTGATTATGCAAATGATAATCATTAACAAAAACGATTTATTAAATATGATGTATCTGAAAAGGATTATGATTAATTCCAAAAAGTTTTCTAATTTATAAAAATGATAAATTAGATTTATGTGAAACTCTGGCTATAATCGAAGAAAGATTAGAATTACCCAGTCCAATGGAGCAAGACGACATGGCAGGCAAAACTTTATATGACAAATTGTGGGATGACCACGTTGTTTCACAGCGTGATGATGGCTCATGTTTACTTTATATTGACCGTCATTTATTGCATGAAGTGACTAGTCCACAAGCATTTGAAGGTTTGCAACTTGCGGGTCGTCAACCATGGCGTTTAAGTGCAAACGTTGCGACACCGGACCACAACGTTCCAACATCTAAAAAAGAACGTGACCAAGGTATCGCCGGTATTGAAGATGATACATCCCGTATTCAAGTTCAAACCTTAGATGACAACTGTAAAGCTTTCAATATCGTTGAATTTAGCATCAATGATATTCGTCAAGGTATTGTGCATGTGGTTGGACCCGAACAGGGCTTAACCTTGCCGGGCATGACAGTTGTATGTGGTGATTCACATACAGCAACTCACGGTGCTTTCGGTTGCTTGGCGCATGGTATTGGAACATCTGAAGTTGAACATGTGTTAGCAACACAATGTTTGATCCAGAAAAAATCTAAAAATATGTTAGTACGTGTAGATGGCGTATTGGGCAAGGGCGTAACACCAAAAGATGTGGTGTTAGCAATCATTGCTAAAATTGGTACTGCTGGTGGTACAGGCTATGCAATCGAGTTCGGTGGTCAAGTGTTCCGTGATATGTCGATTGAAGGACGTATGACGGTATGTAACATGGCAATTGAAGCCGGTGCCCGTGTTGGTATGGTTGCAGTCGATGACAAAACTATTGAATATGTGAAAGGCCGTAGCTACGCACCAAAAGGCGAGCAATGGAAACAAGCCGTTGCTTACTGGAACACATTGCATTCAGATGACGATGCTGTGTTTGATGCCGTAGTTGAGTTAAATGGTGCGGAAATCGAACCACAAGTATCTTGGGGAACTTCACCTGAGATGGTTATTCCGGTCACTGAAGCTGTACCAACTTTAGAACAAGCGAAAGATGATGTTCAGCGTAATGACTGGACACGTGCTTATCAATATATGGGTTTAAATGCAGGACAGGCATTAGGTGATATTCAACTTGATCGTGTCTTTATCGGTTCTTGTACCAACTCTCGTATTGAAGATATCCGTGCTGCAGCTGAGGTAGTTAAGGGCCGTAAGGTAGCTTCTACCATTAAGCAAGCTATGATTGTTCCGGGGTCTGGTTTAGTTAAACAACAGGCAGAAAAAGAAGGCTTAGATAAAATCTTCTTGGAAGCTGGCTTTGAATGGCGTGAACCAGGTTGTTCAATGTGTTTAGCAATGAATGCAGATAAGTTACAACCGGGCGAACACTGTGCATCGACCTCTAATCGTAACTTTGAAGGCCGTCAAGGCAATGGCGGTCGCACTCACTTAGTGAGCCCGGCAATGGCGGCAGCTGCTGCAATCGCTGGTCACTTCGTTGATGTTCGTTCATTTTAATTCGGTCTGGAGCAAACCATGAAAGCTTATACAGTTGAACAAGGTATCGTTGCACCCTTAGATCGTGCCAATGTCGATACAGATTTAATTATTCCAAAACAGTTTTTGAAATCAATCAAACGTACAGGTTTTGGCGACAACTTATTTGATGAGCTTCGTTATTTAGATGAAGGTTATCCGGGACAAGACAATTCAATACGTCCCAAAAATCCGGATTTCGTTTTAAATCAGCCTCGCTATCAAGGCGCAACCGTTTTAATTGCTCGTACTAACTTTGGTTGTGGTTCAAGCCGTGAGCATGCGCCTTGGGCATTAAATGAATATGGTTTCCGTACTGTTATTGCGCCAAGCTTTGCTGATATTTTCTTTAATAACTGTTTCAAAAATGGCATGTTACCTGTCATTTTGTCAGAAGAAATTGTTGATCAGTTATTTAAAGAATGCGCTGCCAATGACGGATATCAATTAACAATTGATTTAGCAGCTCAAGAAGTACGTACGCCAACAGGTGAAGCTTTTAAATTTGAAGTTGATCCATTTCGTAAGCATTGCTTGTTAAATGGTTTGGATGATATTGGTTTAACTCTTCAAAATGCGGACGCAATTCGCGCGTATGAAGAAAAAACTAAACAAGTTCGTCCTTGGGTATTCCAAGAGTTAAATTAACCTTTTGGTACATTTTAAACATAGCCATGGCGTAGCGTTCAAACTCTTGCTAACATGCTAAAGCATAAAAACACCTTAGAATTATGCACTAGATGAGGATTGGGCTTGAACAATGAAGAGGAACGTTACTCATAGCTTTTTGTTGAGCCTGTGCGCAATAACACTCAGTGCTTGTCAAAGCACTTACAATGTAGTGGATACTGTCCGTATTAAGCAGGCTGAACAAGAAAATTTGGGGCAGAATGCAGCAATATATTGTTCGGGCGCGAAGAGTTGTGAATTTGAACGACTAAATGATATTACTGTAGTAGATGCGCAAACACGAAGAATTAGTAATCAGGCAATTCATCAAGGAATTGTGAGATTACAAGGTTCAGTGCTTAGCGAAACTAACAGCTTATATTTATCTGTGCCTGCTAAACAATATGAAGTGGTGATCCGTTTCTATCCGATTTCTCCAGATCGGGCTGAAACAATTCATGTTATTCACCAATTTAATGCCAACCATCGCTATACATTTAAAATGTACCGAGACAAAACTAACCGTTCGGGTAGTTTGCTGAATGTTTCTGTACCAGATCCATTATGTGTTGACTTAGAACAAGATGAGCATGTAGTTCGCCGTTTTTGTCGACCATTTGATGTTACAACAGGACTAGGTGAATTCCTCGAACAGAAAAAACTAACACCGCGGTAGTTGTAACGCTGCTTGTCTTTGGAAAATGGAAAAAGTTCATGTCTAAACAGATTTTAATTTTAGCTGGTGATGGTATTGGTCCTGAAATTGTTGGGGCAGCAGAAAAAGTATTAAATACAGTAAATGAAAAATTTAATTTATCGTTAACTTGGGAACATGGCTTACTAGGCGGCGCGGCAATTGATGCGCATGGCGAACCGTATCCAGCTGTAACGAGTGAACAGGCAAAAAAAGCAGATGCAATTTTATTAGGTGCGGTAGGCGGACCAAAATGGGACACCATTGAGCGCTCTATTCGTCCTGAACGTGGTCTGTTAAAAATTCGTAGTGAACTTAACTTGTTTGCTAACTTGCGCCCAGCGATTTTATATCCACAATTAGCAGATGCTTCTAGCTTAAAACCTGAAATTGTTGCGGGCTTGGATATTTTAATTGTTCGTGAATTGACTGGCGGGATCTATTTCGGTCAGCCACGTGGTATTCGTGAACTCGAAAACGGTGAGAAACAAGGCTATAACACTGACGTTTATTCTGAAAGTGAAATTAAACGCATTGCAAAAGTGGCTTTTGAACTTGCAGGATTACGTGGTGGTAAGGTGTGTTCGGTAGATAAAGCCAACGTTTTAGAAGTAACAGAGCTTTGGAAGCAAACAGTTACTGACTTACAGCAAGCGAATTATTCAAACATTCAGCTTTCACACATGTATGTTGATAATGCTGCAATGCAACTTGTGCGTGCGCCTAAACAGTTTGACGTGATCGTAACGGGTAACTTATTTGGCGATATCTTATCTGATGAAGCAGCAATGCTTACAGGTTCAATCGGTATGTTGCCATCTGCATCATTAGATGAAAATGGCAAAGGTATGTATGAGCCTTGCCATGGTTCTGCACCTGATATCGCGGGTCAGAATGTGGCGAACCCATTGGCAACAATTCTTTCAGTTGCAATGATGCTTCGCTATACATTCCGTGAAGAAGCTGCTGCAAAAGCAATTGAAGATGCAGTAGGTCAAGTACTTGATCAAGGCTTACGTACAGCGGATATTATGTCTGAAGGCATGACAAAAGTTGGTACAGCTGAGATGGGTGAGGCAGTTGTCGCTGCTCTTGCTTAAAAGCTTCTTATAAAAAACGCAGCTCAACGCTGCGTTTTTTTGTGCCTATGTTTTAGCAGGCTTTACCTTCATATTGAATAGACTCAGCAATATCATTCTTAAGCTGAAAAATAACTTTGCAGTTGAAATTCAAATCATAAGAATTGCCACTCAAATTACCTGATTGTATGGGAACAGAACCGCCTCTCATATCGACATTACTCACCATCGGGATTGGGATGCTTAACGGACGTAAAATCGTATAGATGAGCTGGTTGGATGTTTTTTGTGGAGTGCTAGCGACTTGAAAACCAAGACTACGTAAATTGATATCTTGTTGAATACTAGCAGATGATTTACCTAGAAAGCCCTTTAAATATTCCTGTAAATCTACAGATTGGTGTAGGTGGCTAGCACAACCGTTAAGATAAATCATTATGAAAGACAATAAGCCAATCTGGCATCGGGTATATATGTTCATTTTTCTCACTATGTAAAATTATATTTATTATTAAAGAACAATAGGTTGTATTTACAAGCTTGTAAAGTAAAAAAGGAGGATTATGATAAATGGAAGGTAAATTTGTCTTTCGATTTATCATTGCATTCGTACCACTTTAAAAATAATTTCATAGAAAACTTAAGGAAGAAAAGAATGAGAAAAATAGTTTTTGCTTTTTTATGCAGCTTTGGAATGACTTCGGTCTATGCAGATAACTGTGATAGTGCCCGCAATACTTACGATGATATCTACTGTACAAATAAAATTTATGCGAGCGCTGATGCAGATCTGAATAAGAATTATCAAGCTCTACGAGTAAAGTTAAACACCGCGCAGAAAAATATTCTTAAGAAGTCTCAACTTGCATGGATACGTCAACGTGATGCCGAGTGTACAGATTCAAATAGGAATAGCGTAGACGTGCAATGTCGTTTACAGACAACGCAGGAAAGAAACCATTGGCTGCAAGAAAGATTGCGTGAATGCCAAACGGTAGGATGTAAAACCAGTCGCTTAAATGAATAAATGACGCAATAAAAAAGCCACATCATAAAGTGGCTTTTTTGCATTCACTAATTAGCGAGCACGGTACGTAATACGACCTTTAGTTAAGTCATATGGAGTCATTTCGACTTTTACACTGTCGCCAGTAAGAATACGAATATAGTGTTTACGCATTTTACCAGAAATGTGTGCAATAACTTCGTGACCGTTTTCAAGACGTACACGGAACATCGTATTAGGAAGCGTTTCGGTGACAACGCCTTCGAACTCAATGAGTTCCTCTTTATTGGCCATAGCCTACCTGATGATCAAATTGGAAAGGCGCAAATTATAGTCAATTTTTTTAAAAAAAACAAGATAGACACACTTCTGCTAAAGCATCTGGTTAAACTATGACTAATCAAAAAAGATGTAATTTTTTTCACAAAAGCTGAGTAATTCTGTTGTCAGTTTGGTCAATCAACGCTAATCTAAAATCATAGTTATTAGGGACTGTTAATTGCATAAAGGTCAACAGCCCTAAATATCAATGAAGTATCTACATGGAAGGGCACTGCGTGGGTCAGCTAACAGATGCATCAGTTGTATTACGCTTTGGCTATCAAGCGATTCGTCGTGCGGGATTGCCAACAGAAGAAATATTAACCAAAGCGGGAGTTGCTTTAAATCAGGTCGATACCAATGCACGTACACCGTTAAGTGCACAGTACGCCTTTTGGACTGCCGCTCAGGAAGTCAGTAAAGATCCAGACATCGGTCTGCATTTAGGTGAGCATTTGCCTTTGTATCGAGGGCAGGTGATTGAACATCTATTTATTAGTAGTGAAACCTTTGGTGAAGGCTTAAAACGAGCTTTAGCTTATCAACGACTCATTAGTGATGCATTTGATGCAAAACTAGTGGTTGAAGAAGGACGTTGTTATTTAACCAATGGCGAACAGATTGGCGCTGACAATCTAGTCAACCGTCATTTTTCCGAATGTGCAATTTCAGGCATACTTAGATTCTTTAAATTCATTACCGAAGGACAATTTCATCCTATCTTCATCGATTTTAATTTTAGTGAAGGTGCTTCTGAGGATGAATATTTCCGTGTATTCGGCTGCCCAGTTAGCTTAGGTCAGAAAGAGACACGTTTATATTTTGACCCTGCTATTTTAGATTTCCAGCTTTGGCAAGCAGAGCCTGAGTTGTTGCAATTGCATGAGCAGCTCGCAATTGAAAAATTGCAAGAACTGGCCCGTTATGATTTGGTGGGTGAAGTTCGCCGTGCAATTGGTTCAACACTAGAAAGCGGAGAAACCACGTTGGAAACGGTGGCTGCTCAGTTGAATATTACTCCGCGTCGCTTACGTACTCAGCTCAGTGAGGCGAATACCAGTTTTCAACAAATACTTTCTGACTATCGTTGCCGTTTGGCTAAAAAGCTTTTGGCAAATACCAACGAGAGTGTTGAGCGTATTGTGTATTTAACTGGTTTCTCTGAACCAAGTACGTTCTATCGTGCATTTAAGCGTTGGACGAATGAGACACCGGTTGAGTACCGTAAGCGTAAACAACACCGGTAGAAACATACAGCATTGGGCTAAGCTTACTCAGGTAAGTTTAGCCAATGTGGCCCAAGCGGTGGCTGCGGTAAATCAAACTGCTCAGGATAATTACACTGAATAAAATAAAGACCGTCGGGTGGGGCAGTTACACCAGCTGCTTTACGATCCTGTGCCGCAAACATCGCATCGATATGATCAATTTCATACATACCTTGACCAATTTCGAGTAGGCAACCGACAATATTGCGTACCATGTGATGTAAAAAACCATCTGCTTGAATATCTAGAACCAAATAGCGTCCATGTTCAAATAAACGGCAATGCGTTACATGTCGCACAGGCTGGTTGGACTGACATGCTGCTGCGCGAAAGGTTTCAAAGTTATGCGTTCCTTCAAACTTACTGGCAGCTTCAATCATTTTTTTCACATCTAGCTTTTGGTAAATGTGAGTAACTTGTTTGTGTAATAGTGCTGGGCGATGGGGCGTGTTATAGATGATATAGCGGTAACGTCGTGCAGTCGCTTTAAAACGCGCATGAAAACTTTCATCCATCAGTTTAATCCACTGAATGGAAATATCTTTAGGCAATTGGCTGTTTGCCCCTCTTAACCATCCTGTTTCTGGGCGAATAGCGTTCGTATCAAAGTGTGCCACCATATTTGTTGCATGTACTCCAGCGTCAGTACGACCCGCGCCGTGAAGTGCAATAGGCTCATCTGCAATTTTGCTAAGTACACGCTCAATCGTTTCCTGAACGCTGGCAACGCCTGGCTGTTGTGTTTGCCAACCTCGGTATTGAACTCCGCTAAATTCAATACCGACCGCATAACGTTGCATGGCTTTACCTCTGTTTAATGCAAATTTTCGTTCCAATGGCTTAGCCATTGTTCTGGAGTTGGGTATTTTAAATAGATTTGAAGTGCTTTTGCATAGAGATCTGCATGACTATTAGCATCGCTAATGACAATTTTTGCAGTTTTCGCCCATGCACTAATCGCATAACGTTGATCAATACCCCCAAAAGTCACTTGTGTTGCCAAAATTGGAACACAACCATGAGCATACAGTTCATCTAATGTTGCAAGTAATTCTTGGTTTACCGCAATATTACCCGTACCAAAACCTTGTAACACTAAAAAGTGTGGAGGGGCTGGAAGTAAGTGACGTAATTGCTGAACTAAGTGCTCTGTTGCAATCGGTTGCATCATCCAGTTTAAAATCTGAAATGAAGCTGCTCGTTCAATTTGGTTGTCTTGTACGATCAATTCATTTTGCTGAGGCGCAAATTCAACTTCACTACTTAAACCTGAAAAAGCATCGAGTTCAGTCGTATGCGTTTTTAATGCAGTTTGTGCGTGGAATACTTGATGGTGGAATGCGAGATAAGCACCCACAGGTAGAGAAATTACTTGTTCTAATGCAAGGTATAAGTTCTCAATTGCATCAGTAAATTCACGAGTATTGTCACCTTGAATATTAAGTAACGGGTATTGGCTACCAGTAATTACAATATGACAGCTTTGGCCTAAAAAGCGGGCTAGGGTTGCAGCCGCATAACTGAGCGTGTCTGTACCATGAATAACAACGAAATGTTGATAACCTTCAAGTTGTAGTTGTTGTATGCGTTGAATTAGACGTAACCAATCAGGTGCTGTACATGCACTGCTATCAACAATATTGGGCGCAGCGAAGCAGTCAACTGTTAAGTGTGGGGGAATCACTTTTTCAAGTTGAGGTAGGAATTGGTCATAAGGCATAGGAGCTAAAGGTTCACCAATGCAACCAAAAGTACCACCCATATAAAATAAGGCTATTTTTTTCATATTTTTGCAGGCATAAAAAAGCAGTCATCTCTGACTGCTTATGGTAAATCGAACAGTTCTAAGAAGCTATGCGATTAAGTAGGTTTTTCGCGCGTTGTTGTTGTTCTGTGTTGAATTTTTGCTCATTACTTGCCAATAACGCTTGAGCTGCTGGATAAGCACCTAACTTGATGTATTGCTCTGCAAGTTTTAGATCAAGTTCATTTTCATCTAACTGTTTTAATTCTGGAAAAGCTTCTAAAAGAGGGTCTTGAGTTTGAGCTGGAGTAGTCTCTTCACCTACTAAATTTATATGATTTTGAGTGTCAATCTCTGATGTTGTGACTAAGGCAGGCTCATCTAAAGAAAACTCAAGAGGTGCTAGTGAAATTGGTTCTAATGGAGCTTGTTCTACCAATTTAAGCTCATCTAACGATGAGGTCTGCTCATGAGTTTTTAGCTCTGAATTTGCAGGATTTAATTCAAGATTAAAATCCAAAACATTCGTATTGTTCTCTTGGTCTGCTGGTATTTCTACTACTTGAGCTTTTTCCTCAGGTTCATGCAGTGGTGCTAAATCAAAAGAAAAATCTAAGTCAGCCAAATCATTTGTTTGTTGAGATGGCGGTAACTCCGATTCTTGCGTCGGTTGGCTGCCACTTTCTGTAGTCGTGGCTTGTTCGAATGAAAAGTTAAACTCTAAAGGTTCAACTTCAACAGCAGGTTCTTGCTTTACAGGGGTATAGTCTTGCTGCAAGTCATCAAAAGAAGCCTCAGAAGAACTTGCTGTTAACTGGTCAAACTGAGCTGTTGTGTCAGCTTTATTTTTTGGCTCTTGGGATATTTGAGCTTGAGGAAAATCGATGGCATCAGGTTGTCTTGATGATTCATATTCTTTTTGTCTAGCTTCTGCTTGAATGGCTATTTCATTGAGTGACAAACTGCGAATATGGCCAATCAGTTGAGTTATTGCAAACTCATCTTTTTGTGCAATATGAATCTCAAGCAGCAATAAATAAAGTTCATGTTGTGTATTATCTTTTTTTAGCGCCTGATTGACTTGAGCCTCAGCTGCCGAGTATTGTCTTTCTTGAATAAGTAGCTGAATTTTTTGACGTACAGCGTCTGGAACAGGGCTACTTTGTGGAGTAGAGGGAATGGGTTCTTCAACCACATTGACTTTACTTTTTTCACGCGAGTTTTTACTTGTTTTAGAGTTCGTTTTTTTATTGGTTTTTCTACTTACCGTTTTAGGGGAGTTAGCCTCTTGCTTCTGGCTTTTTTCGCGTTTTTTTAAAATGACAGCGACCACGAGCAATATGATGAACGGAATCACATATAACATTACTTTCCCCTTAAAAAATAAATATTTGCAATATAAAGCGAGCTAACTCTAATTTTAACTTAATGTTTTTGCTTATGAGTCTGTTGCTGTGCTTGTAACTGCTGTTGTAACTCTGCCAAACGTGCATTCAAAAGTTGAATACGTTGGTCTTTTAAACGTAAAGTTTGAATTAGTTTGGTTACATTCCTTTGTAATGTAATGGTTTTTTCTCGTGTTGTCATAACTTTTACTGCTAACTCAGTATTGTTTTGACCTTGTTGTGTGCTCTTCTTAGCAGTTCCATGTGTAGAATTTTGGCTGTTTTCAGCCACAATACTCATTTCAGCTTGCTGTAAACGGTATTTTGCCTTGCTAGAAGTTGATTTTGCAGTAGGTGCTATGTCTGTTTTGGGTTTATTTTGCTGAGGTTTATGAGCAGGAGAGTGGACTAGGTTAAGCGAAATTCCCTGACGTAAACGATTTACATCACCCTGAATAAAAGCATGTCTGTTTTGAGCTTGAATATCATGCATGACTTTCGCAACAGGTTGTTTGGTTTTTGCTGCGATACGATTAGCAATGCTCCATAAAGACTCGTTGCGCTGTACTACATATTTACCTGATGTTGCTGGGCCTTTATAGGGACTTAGGGGCTGTTTCTTGGCAGGATTTTTGTTAAGCGTCTTTTGAGGCGTAGATTTCTTTTGCGCTGTTAGTTTGTTGATTGGAGTTTTTGGTGAATTGTTTGTGGCTGTTTTGGCGCTGGTTGGTTTAATCTGATTTTCTGATGCTACCTGATCAGAAGTAGTACTTGCTGCAACTTGTTGAACAATCTGACTAGCAGAGCTTTCGTTGGATGTATTGGATGAGTTTGTGTTTATAGCTGGAGCAGTTCCGGAGCTAATATTAAGGCTATGTTCACCATTCGAATCAGTTGTCGCTGGAGTCGAAGTTGCTGATGCATAACGGGTACTTTCTGGCAGATTTAGAGCAATATCTTTTTCATTGACAATAAACTGAGGGGATAAAGTACTTTCGTTATTTTCATTCTTTTTTATAGAAGAAGGTTTAATTACGGTTTTAATATGCTGTAAACGGGTGGCAGAACCTTCACTAATTTTTACTACAATATTCAGTTCAGGATCAATCACAGGGCGAGATGAGGTAATCACAATAACCCCTGAGCCTTGGCCGTTTTGGCGTGTATAAAAATTAAGATTTCCGGGCGGCTGATGAGTCACCCCTAACGCGCTTAAATCTTCAGGAGTTGCCAAACTAACTTGTAATGTAGCGTTGGGATCAGCTTGTTGAAAATTCATTTCGGCATATAACAAATCGCCAGGTGCAGACTGAATTTGTATAGGGTCTAATGTAATCGCATAAATAGAAGGCGAAGACATAATGGTGAAAATGGCAATTTTTAATTTGTTATAAACAGTCATCTCAATCCATGACCTAATAAGTCGTAAAGTCGTTCAAAATTATACAATAATGAAATGTAAATAAATTGTAAAATTTTCACAAACCAGTTACGAAAAAGCCGATCTAATGTGATCGGCTTTTTATTTTGACTGAATAATTCAAATCAAATTATGAGTTTTTGTATTCAACTAAAATACGTAACATACGACGTAAAGGCTCAGCAGCACCCCAGAGTAACTGGTCACCCACTGTAAATGCACCTAGATATTCTTTACCCATATTGAGTTTACGTAGACGACCTACAGGCACAGTTAAAGTACCAGTTACAGCAACAGGTGTAAGGTCAGTCATAGACGCTTCACGAGTGTTTGGTACAACTTTTGCCCATTGGTTTGAAGTACGAATCATGTCTTCAATTTCATCAAGCGGTACATCTTTTTTCAACTTGACTGTAAGTGCTTGAGAGTGGCAACGCATTGCACCAATACGAACACAGTGACCGTCAATAGGAACAATTTGTGAGTTACCCAAGATCTTGTTGGTTTCAACTTGACCTTTCCACTCTTCTTTTGATTGACCGTTTTCAAGTTGCTTATCAATGTAAGGAATCAATGAACCCGCTAATGGCACACCAAAGTTAGCAGATGGAAAACCTTCACCACGTTGTAACTCAGCAACTTGACGATCAATATCCAAAATTGCAGATTTAGGATCATCTAACAATGTTTTGGTATTGTTATATAAGTAGCCCATACCAGTAATTAGCTCACGCATGTTTTGTGCGCCAGCACCTGATGCTGCTTGATAAGTCATAGCAGTCATCCACTCCACCAAATTATTTTGGAAAAGTGAACCTACACCCATCAACATAAGCGATACTGTACAGTTACCACCTACGAAAGTTTTGGTGCCGTTAACCAAGCCGTCTTTAATCACGTTAAGGTTTACTGGGTCAAGAACGATGATTGCATCATCTGACATACGTAAAGTAGAGGCTGCATCAATCCAGTAGCCATCCCAACCAGTTGCTTTTAACTGTGGGAAAACTTCAGACGTATAATCACCACCTTGACAGGTAATAATGACATCCATTTGCTTCAGACTATTAATGTCTGTAGCTTCCATAAGTGCTGGGGCAGTCTTACCACCAAATGAAGGAGCTTCACCACCTGCATTACTGGTAGAGAAATAAAATGGCTCAATATGAGCAAAATCATTCTCTTCAACCATACGTTGCATAAGGACGGAACCGACCATCCCGCGCCAACCGACCAGACCTACTTTCATGTCATTTTGCCTCGGTGCGTTAAAATTGTTAGGGGGAGTTGAGTGTATCAAAAGTGTTCACAACTGCAAGCGTTACAGAAACAAAACACCATCTTTATTGAGTAGAATATCTTGTTTATGTTACATACAAAATTGATAAAGATGACAAAAACTTTAAAAAACAAATCATCTTAAAAGAGAAAATTCAATGATTTATATCGAAGTTCTAGCTGGTCTGGTGATTTGGTTGAGTTTCTGGTCACTTATTCCTCGTGATGAGTGGTGGTTTCGTGGTGCCGATTTTCCTCGTTTGCAGATTCTATTTGTTGGTTTGTTAGCCTTTATTGGAATGCTGTTTTGGCCTGCTGAATGGAACCTCTGGCGTGAAATAGTTCTGGCTGTGCTTATTGCCGCTCTTGCTTACCAGCTTAAAATGGTTTTGCCCTATACCTTGTTTTGGAAAAAACAGGTTAAACAGGTGAGACCGTCTCAATTAGATCCGCAAAAGCAGATTTCATTAATTGTATCGAATGTTCTTACTCCTAATGATAAATATCATTTACTTCTTGAGCATATCCAGACATTAAAACCTGATTTATTACTTACACTAGAAAGTGATAAGACATGGGAGAATGCTTTAAAAGAGATTGAAGGCGACTATCCTTATCGTGTTCCTGTACCTTTAGATAACCTCTACGGCATGCATTTATATAGTCGCTTACCCTTATCAAATACCGAAGTTAAATTTATTCTCAGTGATGAAATTCCCTCTATTCATACCACTGTGACTTTACGCTCCGGTATGCCGGTTCAACTCTATTGTTTACATCCGAAACCACCTAGTCCGACTGAGGCGAAAGATTCGACTTTACGTGATGCAGAACTTTTAATTGTGGGTGACCAAATTAAAGATCTTGATGAAAGCTGTATAGTGATGGGGGACTTAAACGATGTAGCATGGTCGCGTACTACGCGTCTATTTCAGCGAATTAGTGGATTACTTGATCCGCGAGTTGGCCGACATTTCATTAATACTTTTCATGCAGACTATCCGTTACTGCGTTGGTCTTTAGACCATATTTTCCATAGTACCGATTTTGGTTTGGTTAAAATGCAGCGTTTGCCTCATATCGGATCTGATCATTTCCCTGTCTATGTGGTTTTGCAGACTGGTCGAATATTTGAACTTATTCAAGAAGAGCTTGAGCAAACTCAAAATGATGAAGAGGAGGCGCAAAGTGCCATCCAAGAAGGAATTGCCAAAGCAGAAGCAGAAGAGAAAATAGTGACTGATAAAATTGCACAGCCTTATAAATAAAAAGAATATGAAAATCGATGTAAGCAATATCGTACAAAGATTTGAGTCTAGGGCGAATAGGCAGATAGTTATAAAAACCTTATTCTATATTCATCGGCACATGGAAACGGGAATGGATAGTCCCACGTAAGGATACACGAAGCTGATATGGAATAGCATCACGGATCAGATGTTGGAACGGACACGATAAAAATAATTATTAACCTGAAAGCACAACCTCATTTACCCGAGTTTTGCAGGACGCAGAACTCGGGTTGATATTTTTATATACCTTATTTAATTCTGTGTAAATAAAATAAAAAATTTTGAGCTCATCTTAATTTTTAAAGCTATCTCATACTAGGTAATCACTCACATTTTTTGATATAAATTTGTGCAATTTTTAATGAAAAAAGATACAAAAATTTTTTTTATTAAGCTTCTGTTTTTATAGATTATTGACGAATAAATATAGGCTTTGATCTATTTAAGGATAAATTGGGGTTGTTTAATTAATAAATCTCAATAGAATGTGCCGATCGTTGACATGTTGGATCGTCAACAGGCATTGTTGTTTATCTCGCCAGATCGGCGAGTTGTGATTTGTTTGTGCATTTAAATTTCTGTTTGGAAATTACTGTACATATTGAGGTTTCACTCTTAGTTAGTGGTCTTCTCCCTCTCATATTTGATACTTTGCGGTGCATAAGGATTGTCTTATGAAGAATTTTAAATTTAGCCTTGCATGGCAAATTTTAATTGCTTTAATCCTAGGGATAGTTGTCGGGGCTGTTTTACATAACCAGCCTGAAATCAAAGACAGTATTGTGAATAATGTTCTTAACCCATTGGGTAAGATCTTTATTAGCCTGATTAAAATGATTGTTATTCCAATCGTTTTCTCTACCTTAATTTTAGGTATTGCAGGTGTTGGCAGTACGAAAAGTTTAGGGCGACTTGGTTTTAAAACCATTCTCTATTTTGAAATTATTACGACTATTGCTATTTTGGTTGGCTTGGTTGCAGCAAATATCTTCCATCCGGGCTCAGGCATTGATATGTCTCAGTTGGTACAGTCGGATATTTCTCAGTACAAGCATACAACTGAAGAAGTTCAGTCTCAGTCACATGGTCTTATTCAAACAATATTATCGCTTATCCCAACGAACATTATTAGTTCAATGGCACATGGCGAAATGTTACCTGTGATTTTCTTTGCTGTGCTATTTGGTATCGGTTTATCTTCTTTACCAGCAACGACAAAAGACCCATTATTGAACGTGTTTCATGCAGTTTCAGAAACGATGTTCCGCGTAACGCATATCATTATGAAGTATGCGCCTGTGGGTGTGTTTGGTTTAATCGCTGTAACTGTTGCAAACTTCGGTTTTGCTTCACTTATCCCTTTAGGCAAATTAGTCGTGTTGGTATACGGTGCGATTTTATTCTTTGCTTTAGTGGTACTTGGTTTAACTGCAAAATTTTTCGGTATCAATATCTTTATCTTGTTTAAGATTTTGAAAGATGAATTGATTTTAGCTTATTCAACTGCAAGCTCGGAAACAGTTTTACCGCGTATTATGCAAAAAATGGAAGCTTACGGTGCGCCAAAAGCGATTTCCAGTTTTGTGATTCCAACAGGTTATTCATTTAACCTTGATGGTTCTACACTGTACCAAAGTATCGCAGCAATCTTTATTGCACAGCTTTACGGTATTGAAATGTCAATCAGCCAACAAGTGATTTTGGTTGTAACATTAATGATTACTTCTAAAGGTATTGCTGGTGTTCCTGGCGTATCATTTGTTGTGTTATTAGCGACATTAGGTAGTGTGGGTATTCCTGTTGAAGGCTTAGCATTTATTGCTGGTGTTGACCGTATTATGGATATGGCTCGTACTGCGCTGAACGTTGTTGGTAACGCGCTTGCTGTACTTGTAATTAGTAAATGGGAAAAGCAATACGACTCTGAAAAAGCTGCTGCTTATGAAGCATCTCTTAAATAAGAAAGAAGTTTTTTAGTCGAAAAAAACCCGCGAAGATCGCGGGTTTTTTTATTGGGTTATTTTAAAACGCGTTGGTAGAGTTCTAGAGTTTGGTCACACATGTCTTTTAAGCTAAACATCGTGACAGGGGCAACGACTTGCGGTTGTTCAATATGATTTTTTACAGTAACTATTAAAGCTTTTTCATTTTCTGCTTCAACAAGACCTTGAGGATAGACGTTCGATAAAATCTCGGCAACACCTCCACGGTTCCAGCCAATCACTGGCGTACCGACTGAAAGTGCTTCTAATGCTGTTCTACCGAATGTTTCTGCCTGATTGGATAGAGAGAGCACAATATCGCTAAAAGCCAGCCATTCGCGAATATCAGAGCGGTGGCCTACAAAGGTGATTTTATCAGTAAGTCCTTTACTTTGAATGGTGCTTTGCAGTTCGTTTAAGTAAGCTTGCTTTTTGGCATCAGCCCCACCGACAACAACTGCATGTAGCTGAGGATATTGCGTCTGAAGTTGCTGCATCAGTTCAATTAAACTTTCATGTCCTTTTAAACGCGTAATACGACCAGGTAAGCAAAGTAAAAACTTATTTTCAAGCTCAGGAAAATCATTAAAAACTTGATTGAACCATTGTGCTGAGGGTTGGTAATTATGCGGAAAAGCGGCAGGGTCAATGCCTCGATAAATCCGCACAATATCTTGTGGTGGGCAGTTTTTATAATGGTCAGTGATGTACTTAACCACACTGTCAGAAACAGCAATGACTTTTTCAGCTTGAGTCATAATTGCACTATAACGATTAACTGAATAAAAGCCATGTACCGTGCTAATGAGGTGAGGGCGTTTGTTTGCTGGTATTTTTCTCAAAGCGAAGTGAGTAAGCCAAGCTGGTACACGAGAGCGCACATGAACAATATCAGGTTGATGCTGTTCAATCAGCTGACGTAATGGACGGATTTGCCACAAGCTCGACAATGATTTTTTATGGATAGGCAGCGTTAAATGAGTAGAACCTTCAGCTTCGAGCTGGGACACTAGACGTCCGCCATTTGAAACCACCAAAGATTGATGGCCTTGTGCAACCAGTGCACGTGCAATTTCTAGTGTGCCGCGTTCTACGCCACCGCTATTAAGTTCAGGGAGAAGTTGCATCACTTTCATTGTTTTTTGCCTTTAGGTTGTAGCAAAGCGGAGTCTTGCAGTTCATTTATTTAATATTTGGAGTTTACTCCTTACTTTTGTTTTGGCAAAAGTAACAAAACCATTTGTTGGACTAACGACACATCCATGATGTCGTAGTCCAACAAGCGACATCCATGTCGCCTTCGCACGATAGTACATACTGGAGTTTATTTAGATGTTTATAACTATAGTGCGGTAATTATTGAAGGTTTCAGTAAATCTCTTCATATCCCTCAGGACGTGTTTTAAAGCGACGGTGGAACCACATATATTGAGTTGGTGCGATGCGAAGCTGATTTTCAATAATCTTATTCACACGTGTTGCATCATCAACTTCATCTTCAC
This sequence comes from Acinetobacter sp. WU_MDCI_Abxe161, assembly GCF_025514355.1. Lineage (NCBI taxonomy): Bacteria > Pseudomonadati > Pseudomonadota > Gammaproteobacteria > Moraxellales > Moraxellaceae > Acinetobacter > Acinetobacter sp. WU_MDCI_Abxe161. Next base: position 194,553 of record NZ_JAHPTU010000005.1, on the reverse strand, counting down.
TTGGCATGTTATCAACTGCCGGTTCAATCAAGATATGATATTTAGGGTCTTGTACATCGCCTTGACGATAAAAATATAAAGGAACTGCGACTGCCTTCGAGATTTTTAATAAACGTCGGTGAGCAGTCACTGTAGCAGCTGGTACACCAAAAAATGGTGCCATAACGCCTTGCTTGAGTCCGAAGTCTTGATCAGGGCTATACCAAATTGCATCACCATCTTTAAGATGACGAATTAATCCACGCATATCATCATGATCGATTTGCGCTTTATAAATGGTGCCACGGCAACGATATATCAGCATATCGAGCAATCGGTTGTTTTGAGGTCGGTAGACGACATCTGGCTCGAAATATTGAGCGCACACATAACCCCCTGCATCAAGAAGCGTACTATGAGTTCCCAATAATAAAACGCCTTTGCCCTGAGCTTGAGCATTGGTAATGTGTTCTAAACCTTCAATGGTGACACGGTTTTTAAACCAGTAAGGCTTATACCATGCATTTAATGTCTCAAAAATACCAAGCATCATATCTACAAAAACTTGCTTAGCTTGTTGCTGTACTTTTTCGGCTGACCATTCGGGAAAGCAGACTTCTAAATTACGAATAGTCGTTTTTCGGCGAGATTTTAAATATTTCCAAGCAAGATTTGCTAAGCCATGAGCCAGACGCCATTGAATTGCCCATGGCAAAATAGCCAAAAGCATTAAAAAAACAATGGCAATCCAAATACCCCAATATTTAGGCAATAAAAAGGACCATTGAAATTCACCGGGCGTATAAGTCTGCTTTTGGCTCATAGCGATATAAAGAATTCAAAATTAAAACTGGCAAAAGTGTATCACGAACTGAATTTATCGTCGTAATACACTGTTGAATTGAGCGGTTAAGATGAAGAAGTAAAGCGCGGTTATCGACGATTTTCTAAAAGAATGCGAACTGCAAGTCCAGCTAACACTGTTCCCATAAGCCAGCGTTGTATATTTGCCCAAAGAGGCTTCTGTTGAAGAAAAAGAGCAATGCTACCCGCAGAAAGCACAATCAGCGCATTTATTGAAACGCTGACAAAAATTTGGATAGTGCCGAGTTGAATAGATTGCCATAAGATACTGCCTTGTTGTGGGTGAATAAACTGTGGCAATAACGATAGATACATAATCGCAATTTTAGGATTAAGTAGATTTGTAGCAAAACCCATTAAAAATAGTTTAGCTGGAGAATCTACTGATAACTGCTTTACATCAAAAATAGGGGATGCATTAGGACGGAGAGCTTTCCATGCTAACCAGAGTAAATAAATGGCTCCGGCAATGCGTATAGTGTCATAAGCATAAGGGACTGCGATAATAAGCGCTGTGATCCCGAAAGAAGCGCAAAGCATATAAAATACGAAGCCAACGCCGACACCAGCAAGTGAAATAAATCCCGCCGTTTTTCCTTGGCAAATTGAACGAGAAATAAGGTAAATCATGTTTGGGCCAGGGGTAAGCACCATCGCCAAGCAGATTAATCCGAATGCTAAAATTTGAGAAAGATCTAGCATGAAAAACTACTCGAATATTATTATATGGGTAGATATAACATAATTATTTTTATAAGTCTTATATTCAAACAGAGCGATATTTTAAACGATTAAGCCTGACCAGATTTAATCACTCATCACGTGTTTGTTATAGATTTTTGTGCTTTCAAAATTTATATATTCTAAAAAAAGCCCCCCTTAATTTCAGGAGGCTTTTTTGTTATTTAAATTGTAGGAAAGAACGCAAATTAATTTCCTTTGCTCATTTGTTCAAGTTCATCCCAACGTTCTAATTTTTCAAGTAATACCTCTTCAATTTCTGCAAGGCGTTGACTTGCTTTGGTTGCTTCATCGGCATTACTGACAAACCATGAACCATCTGCAAGTTTGTCAGAAAGCTCTGCTTGTTCAACTTCCAGTTTTTCGATTTCGGCAGGAAGTTGCTCAAGTTCACGTTGGTCTTTATAACTCAGTTTGACCTTTTTAACGTTACTTTGTGCTGCTGCTTTTTCAGCTTCGGCTTTTGCCTGAGCTTTTTTAACGTCAGACTTTTGGTCTACGACTTTATCATCTGGACGTTGCTGTAAATAGTCTTGGTAGCCACCAATGTACTCTGCAATATTGCCTTTACCATCAAAGACCCAAGTCGATGTTACGACGTTGTCCATAAATGCACGGTCATGCGAAATGAGCAACAAAGTGCCTTTATATTCAGAAAGCATCTCTTCAAGAAGCTCTAGAGTCACCATATCCAAGTCATTGGTTGGTTCGTCCATCACAATCAGGTTCGATGGTTTAAGCAGTAATTTAGCAAGCAAGATACGGTTACGCTCACCACCAGAAAGAGCTTTTACCGGTGTGCGTGCGCGTTCAGGTGAGAACAAGAAATCTTGTAAATAGCTGTAGATATGACGGCGGTTACCATTCACGTCAACAAAGTCAGAACCTTCTGAAACGTTTGCCATTACTGTTTTTTCAAGGTCTAAGGCATTACGTAATTGGTCAAAATAGGCAACTTCTAACTGTGTACCTGTTTTAACTGAACCGCCATGTTCGATTTCACCTAAAATGGCTTTAATTAACGTCGTTTTACCAACACCGTTATCACCTACTAGGCCAATACGGTCACCACGCATGACTAGTGTAGAGAAATCTTTAATAAGCGGTTTGTCACCGTAAGATACGCTTAAGTGCTCAATATCAAATACTAATTTACCGGAGCGATTTGCTTCTTGAGTCGCCATGCTCACTTTGCCTTGTTGTGAACGGCGGGCTTTCGATTCTTCACGTAAAGCTTTTAAGGCACGCACACGACCTTCATTACGGGTACGGCGAGCTTTAATCCCTTGGCGAATCCAAGCTTCTTCTTCAGCTAATTTTTTATCAAATAAAGCATTTTGTTTCTCTTCTGCTTCCATTTGCTGAGCTTTAAGCTCTAAGTAACGTGAATAGTTACCTTCATAGCCACGTAAAATGCCACGATCAAGTTCAACAATACGAGTTGCAATACTGTCTACAAAAGAGCGGTCATGCGAAATAAATAGAAGCGTTAAATTATTTTGATCGAGTAGGAATTTTTCTAACCATTCAATACTTTCAACATCTAGATGGTTCGTCGGTTCGTCTAGAAGTAATACGTCCGGTTGAGTCAATAGAGCGCGGGCCAGTAAAACACGGCGTTTACGTCCACCTGAAAGATCTGCCAAATCCGCATTTGGATCGAGTCCCATTTTACTTAATAGGGCATTGACCTTGTTTTCGAGTGCCCAGCCGTCGAGTTGGTCAAGCTTGTGCTGTAGGTTCCCCATACGGTCACACGCTTCCATATCGCCAAGCATACAAGCATCAGTTGCTTCATGATAAGCTCTGAGTACTTCGGCAGCTTCTCCTGCACCATCAGCCACAATGTCCGCAACTTTGCCAGAATCCATTGGAACGTCTTGGGCTAACATTGAAACTGTTAAACCATTTTGAATGGAAACTTCACCAGAATCTGGTAATAGGCTTCCCTCGATCAGTTTAAGTAAAGTAGACTTACCTTCACCATTACGACCAATTAAACAGACTCGTTCGCCACGTTCTAGATTAAAGTTCGCGCCATCGAGCAGGGCAGGTCCGCCAAAAGCAAGTTGGACATCCCTTAGGGTAATATAGGCCATAATGTTTTCCAGAATCTCAAATGAGGATTTAAATGACTAAACCACCATATCATGATGATCAAGCGTCATTTTCCGCACCCATTGAAGATTTGCAAGTGCGAATTACATTTTTGGATGATTTAGTTGAACAATTAAATCAACAACTCGCTATTCAGACTCAGGAAATAGCTGATTTGAAAAAACAAATGCAATTTCTTTATCAACGTGTGGAATCTTCGGATTTATCAGAAGGTATTGCACCTTTTGATCCATTAACGAATAAACCTCCTCACTATTAATAAAAAGGCAAGTTCGATACTTGCCTTTTTATTTGGGAATATTATTAATTTTGCTTAAAAACCCTGTAACACAATTTTCCCTTTTGTTGTGCCACTTTCAATTTGCTGATGAACTCGTTTTAAATTTTCAGCATTAATAGGGCTTAAAACCTGCGTCACGGTCGTCTTAATTTTTCCTTCATCAACTAGCTTGCTGACCTCATTTAATAGTTCACTTTGTTTGGCCATATCTTCGGTGTGGTACATTGAACGTGTGAACATAAATTCCCAATGCACAGATACGGACTTCGTTTTAAACGGTTTAATATCTAACTGTTCTGGATCATCAATAAGTCCGAAATGGCCTTGTGGCGCAATCAACTCTACGATATCTGTTAAATGTCGGTCTGTTTGAGTAGTCGAGAACACATATAAAGGTGCCGTTAAACCTAATTGCTTGATTTGGGCTGCTAAAGGCTGACGATGATCTAATACATAATCTGCTCCAAGTTGCTTAACCCATTCTTGAGTTTCTGACCGTGAAGCTGTTGCAATAATCGTTAAGTTAGTCAACTGTTTAAGGAGTTGAATGGTGATTGAACCTACGCCACCCGCTCCACCAATGACTAATATTGATGTTTTTTCTGGTGCATTCTTTCGAACTTGCAGGCGATCAAATAACATCTCCCATGCTGTGATTGCAGTTAAAGGGAGAGCTGCTGCCTCGGTTGCTTCTAAAGTTTTTGGTTTATGACCCACAATGCGTTCATCAACAAGCTGTAATTCACTATTACTGCCTTGGCGATTAAGAGCACCTGCATACCAAACAACATCGCCAATCTTAAATTGAGTAACTTTATTTCCAATCGCTTCAACAATACCTACTGCGTCCCAGCCAAGCGTTTTCCACTGATTATTCTCAGGGCTTACATTCTTGCGGATTTTAGTATCGACCGGATTTACTGAAACAGCTTGGACACGAACAAGTAGATCATGGTCTTCTGCAACGGGAGTGTCGAGTTCAATATCCACGAGTGCTTCTGATGATGTAATAGGCCCCGCTTTTTGATATGCCACAGCTTTCATAATGATGATTCCTCTTGTTGAGAGTTTGATCATAACGTAAGCTTTAAAAGAGTGACTACAGACAAATAACGCTCATAGTGTCAAAAAGGATACTGTAAAATGGCAAAAGCAAGACATTCAAGTTTTGACTGTTCCCCAGGATGTGCCGTTGAGGCTGCAATTAGTTTGATTGATGGAAAATGGAAATGTGTCATTCTTTGGCATTTATTTAATGAAGGCACCTTAAGGTTTAATGAAATTCGAAAGCGTGTTCCGAGTATTACTCAAAGAATGCTGACAAATCAGCTACGTGAATTGGAACAAGATGGCATTATTCATCGAGAAGTCTATCCTCAGGTACCGCCTAAAGTGGAATACTGCCTGACTGATTTGGGACAAAGTCTTGAGAAAATTCTATTTGCTTTAAAACAGTGGGGTGATGCTCACATTGACCAATTTGGAAAGCTGACACTTGTTGATGGACATTCGAATCCTTAATGATATTTGAGTCAGCTCATCGCAATTTGCGCTGTGAAAATCTCAATATTTTGAGTCTCGCAACCTTATCGGGCATTATTTTTATGTTGAAACTTGCGTTTTCTGGTCAGCTTATGCAACTCTAATAAAAGAGATTAATAGGTTTTGCTATGGACAATATGGGAATTTGGGTTACCGTTATCATTGTTCTTTTCGTACTAGGCTCCATTTTTGGTTTAAGAGTGAGCCCACGTGAAAAGGCACTTGGTATTATGCGTGATAAAGCTCGTAAAATGGGTTTACACCCACGTGTAATCGTTGCACCTGAATGGACACATGTCCCAATGGCGACTGAAAAGCGTGCCAGCATGGTTGCTTATTATAGTGTATTGATTCCAGATGCTCGTTTATCTTTAATGCGTGCTCGCGTTATAGACGGCAAATTAAAAGTGGTTCAAGGCGATGAGAAATTTAATGATTCTCCCATTGCATTAAAAGGGATTTATGCTATTGATATGCAGGCAAACTGTGTAGGGCTTTATTGGGATGAGGAATCAGACCTGAGAGCAACACAATTAGATGAGATGAAGGCTTATCTGTTGAACTTGGCTAAAGCCTGATTTTTAAATTTATTGGTATAGGAATAACATTTTATATGGCGAATACCTCGCGCTCTGCATCTCAAAGCACAGCATCTACTGCACCTGCTGCACATAAACGTGCCTTAGTGATTGTGGAGTCGCCTGCCAAAGCGAAAACCATCAATAAATATCTGGGTTCGCAATACATTGTAAAGTCTTCTGTAGGTCACGTACGTGATTTGCCAACAGGTGGCAGCAAATCAACTGAGAAAAAGCCGGCTGCCCGGACGAAACTCACTGAAGCAGAAAAAGAACAAAAAGCTAGTCAGGCTTTAGTTAATCGTATGGGGGTTGATCCTGAACATGGTTGGGAAGCTCATTACGAAGTTCTGCCAGGTAAGGAAAATGTTGTTGCTGAACTAAAGAAACTCGCCAAAGATGCCGATGCAATCTATCTCGCAACGGACTTGGATAGAGAAGGGGAAGCCATTGCTTGGCATCTAAGAGAAGTTATTGGTGGTGACGACAGTCGTTATCACCGCGTGGTATTTAACGAAATTACTAAAAATGCCATTCAAGAAGCATTTAAACAGCCAACACGTCTAGATTTAAATCGAGTTAACGCTCAGCAAGCACGTCGTTTCTTAGACCGTGTTGTTGGCTTTATGGTTTCGCCATTACTTTGGGAAAAGATTGCCCGTGGTTTGTCAGCTGGTCGTGTGCAGTCTGTAGCGGTGAAACTGGTTGTAGAGCGTGAAAGAGAAATTCGTGCTTTTATTCCAGAAGAATACTGGCAAGTTTTTGCAGACACGCAAGCTAAGAAAGATGACATTCGTCTTGAAGCAGTTAAGCAAGCTGGTAAAACCCTTAAACTGAAAAATAAAGCTGAAACTGATGCTCTATTAGACGTTTTAAAAGGTGCTGAATATAAAGTTGCACAGCGTGAAGATAAACCGACTAAGGTGAATCCAAGTGCACCTTATATCACTTCAACGTTGCAACAGGCTGCAAGTACTCGTTTAGGTTTTTCTGTGAAGAAAACCATGATGCTGGCGCAGCGTTTATATGAAGCAGGCTTTATTACCTATATGCGTACTGACTCAACATTCTTGAGTGATGACGCAGTAAGCATGGTACGCGCTCATATTGAAAGCCAATTTGGCGAGAAATATTTACCGGCAAAGCCAAACCGCTATGGTAACAAAGCGGGTGCTCAAGAAGCCCATGAAGCGATTCGTCCTTCAAATGTTGCGCTTACAGGTGATCAACTTGCGGGTGTGGAACGTGATGCTCAACGTTTGTATGATTTGATTTGGCGTCAGTTTGTTGCATGTCAAATGACTCCAGCAGAATATTTATCTTCGACTTTAACGGTTGAAGCTGCAAATGTTGAATTAAAAGCAAAAGGCCGTACGCTTGTATTTGATGGCTTTACACGAGTTCGTGGTGCCAATAAGTCTGATGACGATATTATTTTGCCTGCAATTAAAGTTGGTGAAATCTTAAAATTAGAAAAATTAGACCCAAGTCAGCACTTTACTAAACCACCTGCACGTTTTACTGAGGCTTCTTTGGTTAAAGAACTCGAAAAACGTAGTATTGGTCGTCCTTCGACTTATGCAGCAATTATTTCTACGATTCAAGAACGTGGCTACGTTAAGTTAGAAAACCGTCGTCTTTTCGCCGAAAAAATGGGTGAAATTGTGACGGATCGTCTTGATGAAAGTTTCAATAACTTGATGAACTATGCATTTACGGCAGACCTTGAAGGACAGCTCGATAAAGTTGCAACAGGTGAGCGTAACTGGAAAGAGTTACTAGATACATTCTATGGTGACTTTAAAAAACGTCTTACCAATGCTCAAGGCGAGCATGGAATGCGTCGTAACCAGCCGGTTGAAGTACCAGCTGTACATTGTCCCGAATGTTCACGTCCAATGCAGATTCGTACAGGTACAACAGGCGTATTCTTAGGTTGCTCTGGCTATAACTTGCCGCCTAAAGAGCGTTGTAAAGGTACTTTGAACTTAACACCTGTTGAGTCCTTAGCGGCCCTATCTGATGATGATGGCGCTGAAACCGCAGACTTGATGTCAAAACATCGCTGTGCAAAATGTGGCACAGCCATGGACAGTTATGTCATTGATGGTGGTCGTAAACTGCACGTATGTGGTAACAACCCTGACTGTGATGGTTTTGAGCTTGAAGAAGGTGAGTTCAAGATTAAAGGCTACGATGGTCCAACCATTCCGTGTGATAAATGTGATGGTGAGATGCAGCTTAAAACTGGTCGTTTCGGCCCATATTTCGCTTGTACAAGCTGTGATAACACCCGTAAAGTCTTGAAAAGTGGTCAACCTGCACCACCACGTGTAGAACCGATCAAGATGGAACATTTACGCTCAACGAAGCATGATGACTATTTTGTGTTGCGTGATGGTGCGGCAGGCTTATTCTTGGCTGCAAGTAAATTCCCGAAAATTCGTGAAACTCGTGCGCCAAAAGTTGCGGAATTACGTAGCGTTGCAGCCCAGCTTGATCCTAAATATCAATTTATTTTACAAGCACCAGATGTAGACCCTGAAGGTAATCCGACAGTTGTGAAATTCAGTCGTAAGAATCAATCACAATATGTTGGTTCGGAAACTCCAGAAGGCAAACAAACCAAATGGAGTCTAATTTATCAAAATGGTAAATGGGTTGAGGGCTAATTAAGTCCACAATAAAAAATGCTAGCTCAGCTAGCATTTTTTATATCTAAAACAATAAAAGAAAATTTAAATTTTATGGGGAAAAAGAATGTGGAAAAACATTCGGGTTTTATGTTTGTTAATTATTTTGCTGATTGTTGCTGTTCAGGCATGGCGAGATCAAAACCAAGATTGGAATCAACCTATTGTTGTCGTTTTACATCCTATTAACGCCGATGGTTTACAGACATCACAGAGCTATATCCATCAATTGCAAGACACTGATTTTGAAAAAATAAAAACCTATTTAGAGCAGTGGTCACAACATTATCGTGGTCAGTCAGGGAACTTTGTAATTCGTTTAGGGCAACCGTTACAGCAACGACCTCCTGAGATTCCTCAGAATGCCAATATCTTTCATGTAATGTGGTGGAGTTTAAAGTTCCGTTTTTATGCATGGCGGCATCAACAACCTGAAGATAATGGGGCATCACTCAAACTTTACTTAAATTATTACGACCCCAATTATCAAAAAGTTTTGATCCATTCGACTGCTTTAGAAAAAGGTCGTATTGGTAGTGTGAATTTATTTGCGACCAAAACACAAGCTTCACAAAATCAGGTCGTGATTATTCATGAGCTATTACATGGCTTTGGAGCACAAGACAAATATGATTTACAAACAGGACAACCACTTTATCCTTTAGGTTATGCGCAACCTGAAAAAGTGCCTTTATATCCACAAACTGACGCTGAAATTATGGGTGGTCGAACACCGTTATCTGAGCAGAGCAGTAAAATGCCGAATGGTTTACATGAAACAATCATAGGTTTACCTACAGCCCAAGAAATTGGCTGGGTGAAATAAAACTGTGGATAAATACTGCTTTATCCACATCAATTGTTAAGAAACGATGCAGATTTTATACAGACAAAAAATGTGAAGTACATCACTATTATTGGGTAGATGAAATTCTAATACCTGATAATAAGAGTAGCCATGATGAAAACTGTCGGTAATGATTTGGTACGTAATCAGTTACATGCTGATCGTAAGTGGTATTTGATATTAGGCTTTGTGCTTATTGGCTTTGGTCTGATTTTATTTAGTTCATTACCATTTGCGACTTTTTCTGTCGTTTTTTTATTTGGAATACTCATGATGGTCGGAGGTGTTTTACATCTTGTCGCGGCTATGAGTGTTTTTAAAGGTGCTAGCCGATGGTTATGGGCACTTTTTGGCATACTTTATTTAATGGCTGGTTATTACGCTTTTTCTACTCCCGTCACTACAGCCGTGGTTTTGACGAGTTTATTATCTATAGCTCTGATTATTGCCGGGGCTATACGTACAGTAAATGCGATTTTACTTAAGCCAATTACTGGATGGGGCTGGACCCTATTTTCAGGGTTATTAACGCTCGCTACCGGTATTTTAATTTTAGTTTCCAAAGATTCGCCTTTTTGGGTGTTAGGAATGTTCCTTGCTATTGATATCTTATTTCAAGGAATTAATTTTCTAGGTTTGGCTTCAGCGATTAAGCATCTGCCATCTAGTTCAAAAACAGTATCTTAAATAAAAATACTGTATCAAAGAGCACTTTAGGTGCTCTTTTTTGTTTTTAGGATGGCAGACGCATCTGTTGCCTCGGTCTGTTAAACTATGTCTTGGTGTTTTAGCGATATGTGTTATGAGTCTTGCAAAATTAATTAATGAACTGAATGCTCAGCAAAAAAAAGCAGCCACGACGACTGCTCAGAACTGTTTAGTTTTGGCGGGTGCTGGCTGTGGCAAGACAAAGACTATTGTTGCTCGTGCCGCTTATTTAATTGATCAAGGCTTGCCAGCAAACCAAATCCAGATTTTAACTTTTACTCGACGTGCTGCGAGTGAAATTGTTGCAAGAGTCGAGCAGCATGTAGGAGCACAGGCAAAGGGCTTAAGAGCTTCGACTTTTCATACTTTTTGCATGTATTTGCTACGCCGTAACCCACAAGCTTTTGGTTTAAATCAATTTAGTATTATTGATCGTGATGATCAGTTACTGATGTTTCGCTTATTAAGAGGTAAAGAAAAAGATAACGTTTTACCTAAAGCGGCAGAGCTGTGCGATTTATATTCTTTTGCTCGAAATACTCAAACCAGACTTTCTGAAGCACTGCTTAAGCAACTTCCAGAAGCCTACGAGCACAAGGCACAAATTGCAGATTTAATGAAAACCTATGAACAACGTAAAAGAGAGCGTAATTTTTTAGATTACGACGATATCTTGTCAATTGTGGCTGTTCATTTACAAAATTCAGAAGCATTAACGAATTGGGTGGCAGGTTTTTGTCAGGCATTGCTAGTCGATGAAATGCAAGATACCAATCCTTTGCAGTGGGCTTTATTACAACCCTTGATTGGCAAAGTGAAGCTGTTTTGTGTTGGCGATGATGCCCAGTCGATTTATGGTTTTCGCGGTGCAGATTTTGAAAATATTCATTCTTTTAAAGAACGGATACCTGATGCAGAAGTACTTACACTGGCTTTAAATTACCGCTCGACCCAAGAAATTCTAGATTTATCGAACTGGCTATTGGCACATAGCCCAATTGATTATCAAAAACAGCTACAAGCACATCGTGGCCAAGGGCAAAAGCCACAGCTACATTTGTTTGGTAATGAGTTTGAAGAAGCAAACTGGATTGCACAAGATTTAATAACGCGCCACCAACAAGGTGCAAACTGGCATGACCATATGGTCTTGGTGCGTTCTGGCTATAGTGCCCGATATCTAGAAGGGGCTTTTATTGCTGCTGAAATACCTTATCGCTTTATTGGTGGAGTAAAACTTCTTGAGTCGGCCCATGTAAAAGATGTACTGAGCCTGCTACGTATTGTGAGCAACCCTCATGATGATTTGGCGTGGATGCGGTTTTTAACCTTATGGGATGGAATTGGTGATGTTGGAGCGAGTAAGTTAGCCCAAGAGCTAATGGGAATCGCTGATGTTGAAGAACGCTGTCAACGACTTGAACGCCATGGCAAGGTCCCTTTACAAGCAATTTTAATTTTAAAACAGTTAGATGTACTACAGCAGCATGTTGAAGCAAGTATTGGCTTAGCTCTTGATGCTTTAGGCGAGCAGCTAGAGCAAAATTATAAAACTAAAGACTGGTCACGCCGTTTAAAGGACTTTGATTTGGTTAAGCAACTTGCGCGTAAGCATGCATCGTTGGGTGAATTCCTTGAAGAATATGTGCTTGAACCTATTTCAGTTTCTGAAATTGAAAAAGCTACTGATCAAGATTTAGTGACTCTAATTACGATTCATTCAGCTAAGGGGGCCGAACAGAAAGTTTGTTATGTACCTCATGTATCGCCAAATCAATATCCTTATGCAAGAGCACAGGGTGATTTTGATGATGTTGAGGAAGAACGCCGTGTGCTGTATGTGGCCTTAACACGTGCTGAAAATGAATTAATCCTGACGAAACAAAATCTTAATACGTGGTCGCAAGACACGTATGATGAGCAAGGTCGTAAAGTCGAGAGTTATTTCTTAAATGATTTACCTACACATTTAGTTCAAGCAAAGATACATAGACAAGTACCTCAGCAATTTACTAAAAAACAATGGAACAGATCTCCTGCAGTAAATTTAGGTTTTGGTATCGATCTGGACTAAACTACTGTATAAGACGCTGTGATTACTTAAATGTATATTGGCCCTCCCTTTTATTGCCAATTAAGGTTAGAAAATGAAAATATTAGTTCGTAATTTAGATCGTGCTGTAAGTGAAGCTGAAGTTTTAGAGTTGTTTAAGGCATATGGTAAAGTTGATACATGTGTTCTTGTGACTGATAAAGACACAGGTAAATCGAAAGGCTTTGGTTTTGTTGAAATGCCTAATCCACGTGAAGCGATTAAGGCAATTAAAGGCTTAAATACGCTTAAAGTTAAAGGCTATGGAATTCGAGTTAAAGCAGCCGAAGAATAAGTTTTTCTTATGAAAAGACAATTTTTAGCCCTTTCGATTGTAACGCCAAATGGTACTCGTATCGCTCAAGGTATAAAAACACTTGAAGTACGTTCATGGACACCTACACAGCTACCAGTGAAAGATCTATTAATTGTCGAAAACCACAACTTTCTGAACAAAGATATTGATCAAGAAGAAGGAGTTGCTGTCGCTTTAGTTGATGTCGACTCTGTTCATAGTTGGCAAAATAATGAAATTGAGTCAGCATGTGCATCTGCTTGGAGTGAAGGGTATTTTGCTTGGGTTTTAAGTAATGTCCGCCCTTTAAGGCAGCCGGTAAAAATTTTAGCTAAACGTAAAATTTATCAAGTTGAGCTGGATTTACCATAAATAACGTTGATTTTATCAATGGAGTCGTTAAGCTAAGAATAGCTATTGCAATGGCGATTTTAGAACAGGAAAGTTTAGTTATGTCACGTGTTGCTCGTTATCATGCCGATCGTACCAATCAGAAGCTCTATTTTGCACGTCTAGCGTGTCAACAGGCAGAGCAGACCGATCATGTGCAGCAGGTACAAGCTTATCGTGAAACAGCTGTATTTCATTTACATGGCGCAATGTTAGCGTTCTTACAAGAATTGGTACGTTATTACCGTTTAAATGATTTGCAACCTACTTTAAAATCTATTGAGGAACATATGGCGGCAAAAGGGCAGGTTTCTCCTGAAGTGTCCGTTTTGCAGCAATTGGCAAAAGATGGTTTTGTTGCGGAGTTAAAACGAGCTTATCGTATGTGCCAATACGCCCCAGAACCCAAAGAACCGACTCCAGAAGAAGAAACTTCTTCTAATCTCATTATTAAAGTGACACAAGGTCCTCAGTCTTGGTTGCCAGATGTTAAAATCTTGCGTGAATGGCACCGAGAATTAAGCCATTTAATTGATGGTTTCCGTAATGAAATGGTTGAGTTCTAAAATTAAACTGCCTAGATGCTTGAAATTTAGACTAGGTGTGCCTATATAAATAAGACAAGAGAAGCAAAGTGCAAGGGTGCTTTGCCACCATGTTGAAACATGGAGGAAGTATATGTCTATACAGCAATTGAAAGAGTTATTTGGAAATCAAGAAGCAGTGTTGGAATTGGTTCAACTCGAAGGTGGTGAACTCGCCTTGCGTAATGCAGGTTCTGAAAATGAACCCTTGGTTAAAATTCAATTTAGCGATGAAGTCAAAGCAATCTTGGGTGAGCAGACTCCAGTTGTTGCTCAGCATATGATTCAGGCTGCATTGTTTGGACTGCTAGAGAAGCAGGTAAACGAGTGGCAGGCTGAGGTATTAGACGAACAGCCTAAATTCTTGAGTTAAAAAAAGCGTACTTTTAAGTACGCTTTTTATATGGGTTAATGAATTGTTGACTGATGGGCAAGCTCGATCTGATTTAATATGTGGTGACTCATATTCTTTGCCATTTCTTCTTTTGCATAGAACACTTCGCCAATATTTTCTTCACGGATAATTGCTGCTTCTTCTTTGCTTTCTGCGCAAATTAATACCTGAATTTGAGGATTTAATTGCTTGGCAATGCTCACAATACGGTGGATATCTAAAATATCCATAGGGGAGATCACCAAGAGTCGTGCATGCATGATATGTGCTTGAATTAAAACACTCGGTTCGGTAGCAACACCGCTCACCGCAGCAATATTTGCCTGACGCAGTTTTTCTACGATTTCACGATTCTCTTCTGCAATAACGACCTTAATATTCTCATTAATTAGATTTTCAGTAATGCGTCGTCCCACGCCGCCATATCCAACAATCACGACCTGATCGCGTAAGTAAGCTTGATCAACTTCATCGGGTAACATAGCTAATGGGTCACCACTACGTTCAAGAAGTCGGGCTAAGTGAGAACGCTCGCGAATCCAGCGTTGTACGGGCTCAATAGCTGAGAAGATGAACGAGTTGAGCGTAATTGAGAATAAAGCGCCTGCTAGAATCAGGTTTTGAGCTTCTAAACTTAATAATCCTAAAGAAACACCCAAGGTCGCCAAAATAAACGAAAACTCACCAATTTGTGCAAGGCTTGCCCCGACTGTTAAAGCTGTATTGATTGGATAGCGGAAAAATAAAACCAATGCCATTGCAGCAAGTGTCTTACCCACCATAATAATCGCAATAACAGCTAAAATATGTAGTGGGCTCTCAACAAGAATGTGTGGATCAAACAGCATGCCCACAGAAACGAAAAATAAAATCGAGAAAATTTCACGTAGTGGGAGAGTCTCTTCCTCAGCACGATGACTAAAGTCTGATTCTTTAACGACCATGCCCGCAAAGAAAGCTCCTAATGCCATTGAAACCCCAAAGATGGCATATGAACCATAGGCAATCGAAACGGCAGCAGCGACGACGGTCAGCGTAAATAGCTCTCTTGAGCCTAAACGTGCAACGAACTGCATAATAATAGGTACTACACGTTTACCTACTATGAGCATAAAGGCAATAAAGCCAATCACCTTTAATAAGGTTATCCCAAGGGTTAACCAGATATTACCATCTGCACCTGCTGGTGCTTTGCCACCGAGTAAAACTGCTGTAGCAGGAAGGAGTACTAAAACCAGTACCATCACTAAGTCTTCCACCAACAGCCAGCCCACAGCAATTTTGCCGTTAACTGAATCTAAAAGCCCACGGTCTCCTAAAGCTTTTAATAGTACAACCGTACTCGCACACGACAGACTTAAACCAAAAACAAGTGCTGAACCAAAACTCCAGCCCCATAGCATTGAAACCCCAATACCCAGTAAGGTTGCAACAGCGATCTGTAAAATTGCGCCTGGTAAGGCAATGCGTCGAACTTGCAATAAATCTTTTAATGAAAAGTGCATCCCTACACCAAACATCAGGAACATGACCCCGAGTTCTGCGAGCTGGTTAGCAAGATGAATATCTGCTTCTACACCTGGTGTATTTGGGCTAATAATAATTCCGGCAATTAAATAGCCGATAAGAGGAGGGAGTCGTAATCGGGCTGCAAGATAGCCAAAAATGAGGGCAACGCCGAAACCAACAGCAAGTAAAATAATTAAATCTACGTCATGCGGCACTAAAAACTCCTTTTACGTGAGTTAGGCTAAAGACAAGCATCAAAAATGCCAAGGCGGAATATAGATAAAGTTTAACAAAAAGGTAGGTATAAAAAAAATGCAAAAAAAAACGACTTCATAAAGAAGTCGTTTTTTTCGAGGCTAAAATTATTTGATTTTAGCTTCTTTGAAAATCACGTGTTGACGGATTTTTGGATCAAATTTTTTGATTTCCATTTTTTCCGGCATAGTACGTTTGTTTTTAGTCGTGGTATAGAAGTAACCTGTACCAGCTGAAGAAACGAGGCGAATCTTATCACGCATTGCTCAGACTCCTTAGATCTTTTGACCTTGAGCACGAAGGTCTGCAACAACCTTTTCGATACCCAATTTGTCAATAATACGCATACCTTTAGTGGTTAAACGAAGACGTACAAAACGTTTTTCGCTTTCTAACCAGAAACGGTGGTGGTGCAGGTTCGGCTCGAACCGGCGCTTGGTTTTGTTGTTGGCGTGTGAGACGTTGTTACCAACGACTGGACGCTTGCCGGTAACTTGGCAAACCTTAGACATGGTGTAACTCCATTGATTCAGCCAACAGCAAATCTGTGGCCAGTCATACTAAATGTAAACGGATGAATTCATTCAAGGGGCGTTTTATACCAAAAATACGATTAAAAGACAAGCGAAATTGGTAAAAACGAGGCATGATTTAGTATAACAGATCATGCCTTGATCAGTTAGCGTAACAAGGTTTTCGAAATGAAACGATGAATAGGCTTATTGAACGGTGGAAGAATGTATTTAAGGCTATAAAGTTTTGGATTTGACATCACCGAACGCTCATGAGAAAGGCTAAAAAAGCCCTCTGGCCCGTGATATTTACCCATACCTGATGCACCAATTCCGCCAAAAGGTAAATCATCTTGTGCAACATGGGTAATTACCATGTTAATTCCGAAATGCCCTGAATGGGTGTGCTGTGCAATATAGTCAGCACGTGCTTGATCATAGTCAAAATAATACATTGCTAAAGGGCGCGGACGACTATTAATAAACTCGATGACTTCTTCTATTTGGTCATATTCTAAAATCGGCAGAATAGGCCCGAAGATTTCATTTTGCATAATATCCATTGCAGTTGTCACACCAGTGACTAAAGTCGGTGCAATTTTACGGACATCATCTAAAATTTCATTTTGTGGGTTAATTTCAACAATACGTGCACCTTGATCGCGGGCGTTTTCGAGATAGCCCTGAATACGGTTGTACTGTTTATCATTAATAATAGAAGTATAGTCTTGGTTGTTGCGGAAATGAGGGTATATTCCAGCTACAATCAATTTAAAGTTTTCGATGAACTCGGCAGTTTTGCCGCGTGGTAAGAAAATATGATCTGGTGCAACACAAGTTTGTCCCCCATTCCATAATTTTCCTACAGCGATACGCTGAGCTACATCTTTCATGTCCATTGACGCATGTACAAGGGCAGGAGATTTTCCACCTAACTCAAGAATCACGGGAACAAGGTTTTGAGCTGCGGCTGCCATTACTGTTTTACCAACAGATGTTGAGCCTGTGAAAATCATTTTGTCAAAAGGCAAATGACTGAAAGCATCTGAAATAACGCCACCACTATTCACCACAGCCACTAATTCTTGTGGAAATGCTTCTGCTAGGGCACTTTCAAGGACTCGTCCAAAGTTTGGAGAAGCGCTAGAGATTTTAATCATGGCATGGTTGCCTGCAGCTAGCGCACAGATTAAAGGCCCGACTGAAAGTAATAATGGGTAGTTCCAAGGTGTAATAATACCAATCACACCCATAGGTTGATATTGTACCCAACCTTTTGCAGGCTGATGTAATACACTAATATGGCGTTTTGATGGCTTCATCCACGCAGTTAGATGTTTACTGTAATACTTAATTTGCTCCAAACTGGTGAGTAGCTCACCAATTTTTGTTTCCATAACTGCACGATTGCCATAATCAAGGTTAATTGCTTCGGCAATCTGATCTTGATATTTTACCAAGACTCTTTTAAGACGAGCTAAACGATCAATACGCTCTTTAGCAGTGGGTACCGGATGGCGTAGGTAAGCCAGCTTTTGTTGTTCAAGCAAATCATGTAAATGCTTAACATCATAAGGAAGCTGAGTCTCTGGATTTGTTTTTGTTTGACTGTTCATCGGTACTTACCAAATATATTGATATACTTATTTTTTAGAGTAAATACTCTAAATAGTCAAGTCAGTTTATGTGTTCAAGTCTTAACCATGTGAATTATTAAAGGTTATTAAAATGTCTCAACCTAAAGCTCTGAAGACAAAGGACCGGATTTTACAAATCAGTTTGCAGCTTTTTAATGAGCGAGGTGAACGGTCGGTTACAACCAATCATATTGCTGCGGAGTTAGGTATTAGTCCTGGAAATTTGTATTATCATTTTCGGAATAAGCATGAAATCATTAAGGAATTAATGTACCAATATCAGGTTGAGACTCTGGACATGCTTTCTTTACCTGAAGACAGACCGTTAACGACCAATGATAAAATCAACTATTTTCAAGTGTTAAGTGGTCAACTCTGGAGTTACCGTTTTATTCATCGTGATGTTTATCATTTAGTTGAAAGTAACGAAGACTTTAAAAAGATTTATCCGCGTTTTGCGGGGCAGGTAATGCAGCAAGGGCAAAAAATTTATCAAGCCTTTGTCGATGCTGGTCTTATGAAAATGACACCATCTGAAATTGAAGCGCTCATTATTAACTTATGGATTGTATTAACGAATTGGACAAACTTTTTATATATGTCTGGCCATATCAGTGACAATAACCATTTAGAAGAAAGATGGGTTTGGCAAGCTTTACGTCAAATGGTTTTTCTTGAAGGGCCTTATCTTATGGGAGAAAGTCGAGAGACTTACGAGCAGTTGCTTGAGTCATTAGGGCCTTCTGATCTATTTGCCAGCTTGTCGTCCTTAAAAGATGAATAGTTGTGCTTGCTTATTTAGAGCGCTAGAATACTCGGCTTATTAAAAATTTGACTCAATTAAGTGATATTAACCAAATGAATATGACCACTGCCAATACAGCCCGTTTACTGATTACTTGTGAAGACAAGCCTGGGATCGTACAGGCTGTATCGAGCTTTTTGTACCATCAGGGTGCAAACATTACCGCGCTTGATCAGTATGCGACGGAAGCTCAGGGCGGACGTTATTTCATGCGTGTGGAATTTGAACTTGATCATTTACAGTCACGTAAAGACGCATTAATTCAAACATTTGCTGCGAACGTTGCTGAGCGTTATAGCATGCAATGGCGTCTTGCTTTCGTAAATGATATTAAAAAGGTTGGTATTTTAGTTTCTAAAGTCGACCATGCTTTACTTGAGTTATTGTGGCGTCATGCGCGTGGGTCGTTACCTTGTGAAATTACGCATGTGATTTCAAACCATGAAGACTTACGTGAATCTGTTGAGAACTTTGGTATTCCATTTACAGTAATCAAAGTCACTAAAGACAATAAAGCTGAAGCTTATGCGCAAATTGATGAAATGATGCAAGGCAACGATTTATTGGTTCTTGCACGTTACATGCAAATTCTAAGCGAAGATTTTGTTGCGAAATGGGAAATGAAAATCATCAATATCCATCATTCTTTCTTGCCAGCTTTCGTGGGTGCTAACCCATATAAGCAAGCTTATGAAAAAGGTGTGAAGTTGATTGGTGCGACAGCTCACTATGTGACTGCTGACCTAGACCAAGGCCCAATTATTGAGCAAGACGTTGAGCGTGTAAGCCACGACTATAATGTTGAGCAATTACGTGAGTTAGGTGAAGACGTAGAGCGTAATGTGTTGGCTCGCGCAGTAAAATGGCATTTGGAAGACCGTATTATTGTAGATGGTAATAAGACTGTTGTTTTTTAAACAACACTTACTTTAAAAAACACGCTTCTTGCGTGTTTTTTTATATCAAAAATATTATTGAAATGATATAACGTAACAAATTTAAGTAGATGTATGTTAGGATTTGGTCTATTCACAGTGAAATTATTCTAACTATATAAGTGAGAGTAAAGACATTGTGAATAAGAGATTCCATTTCATGTAACTATGAGAAAACAAAAGCAAAGACACTCAACTGATACAAATGAGCGATCTTGAGCAAATGTTTTTCTCAAAAAATAGTTGCAAATGAAAACACTTCTCATTTATTATTGTGGCACTTTATTGTTCTATCCGATGTTTGAAATCGTTTCTGTAAATAGAAATCTGAAATCATCATCCATTAGGTAATTAGATTCTTATGAGTCAATCTTCCGCAGCCTTAAACTCTCCCAATCCGATGAAAAAGAAAGTCATCACGGCACTAATTGCGGTTGCAATTGGTCATATCGGGGTCTTATGGGCAGTTAGCCATATTAAGCCTGCTGAATTAAAGCCAATCGATAAGAAGCCTTTACAGGTACGTTTCGTAAAAATTCAAGAGCAACCAAAACCACTACCTCCTAAACCAAAGGAACCGCCTAAAAAGCCGGAACCTAAAAAAGAGGTAAAAGAAGTTAAAGTTGTTGAAAAGCCTGTGACACCACCGAAAAAAGTGGAAAAAATTCAACAGGTGAAAAAAGCTGAAACACCAAAAGAAACAGTAAAGACAGAACCTAAAGTTGAAACCAAAGTAGTGACGACAACGACAACTGTTACTGAAAAAGTCGTAGAAAAACCACAGCCAGTGGTGCAAGAAGCGCCTAAAGCTCAACCTGCTCCAGATCCATCACCAAAACGAGTTTCAATTGGTGGTTCGGGGGTACAGTGGAGTCGTTCACCACGTTTAACAGTTTCTCCAAAAGATTTACAAGGCGAAGCACGTTCTGTTGTCGTACTCATTGAAGCCGATGAAAAAGGCAAAATTATTAATGTACGAGTGACTAGAAGTAGTGGTATTTCTAGCCTAGACGACAAAGTTGTCCGTGCTGTTCGCGGTGCGAAATTTAAACCTTATATGGAAAATGGTGTTGCTTATCCAATTAGAGCAGAGCAACCCTTTGATTTAACCCCTTAAATGAATTTGAGTCCCAACGGCTAACCTTAATCAGGAGTTCAATATGAACTTTTCAATCTATTGGCAACATGCAGATGCAGTGAGTAAAACCCTGTATTTCATCTTATTGGCAATGTCGATTGCTACCTGGACAGTTTTCATCTTACGTTTGATGGGGACTCGCCAGCTAAAACAACAAGCTTATGCTCAACTTTCTCAGGCTATCTCTTCGCTAAAAGCAAAGTTACAACCTTTGAATTTTGAACAGCGTAAAGCGGTTGCAGAGCAGGCATTACTTCGTCAGATTTCTGCTGAAAAAGCCAATGCTGATAAAGGTATTTCGGTTTTAGGAACGATTGCTTCAATTGCACCATTCGTAGGTTTGTTTGGTACGGTATGGGGTATTTTCCATGCACTTGTTGCGGTAGGGAAAAGCGGACAAGCAGGTTTGGCTCAAGTGGCTACACCAGTAGGTGAAGCACTTATTATGACGGGTCTTGGTCTTGCAGTTGCGATTCCTGCGGTATTGGCTTACAACATCTGTGTACGTGCAAATCGTGGTCTTGCTCATGACTTACAAGATCAAGCGCATAGCTTGTTAATTGACACGATGTTGCAGCAAGACTCAACTGTAAAGTCTGATGTTAAAACTGCACAGCAAAGTTATGTTGGAGGTCAAGCTTAATGGCTTTTCAATTGGGTGAAGACCACGATAGTGGCATGAATGAGATGAACCTCATTCCGCTAATCGACATTATGTTGGTGTTAATGATCATCTTTTTGGTCACAGCAACAGTTGCCAACCCATCGATTCCATTAACGCTTCCTAAAACAACTGCTGAAATTATTGATCCACCACCAAAAGCAATTACGATTAGTATCAATGCAAATGGTGAAGTGGCTTGGGATACTCAAGTAATTAGCCTAGATGAGCTTCAAAAACGTTTTCAAGAAGCGGGTCAAGGTGATGTTAAACCAACAGTTCAACTTCGTGCTGATAAAGAGTCGAAGTACGATACTGTTGCTCAGGTAATGTCTCGCGCCAGTGAAGCCGGACTGAGCGATATTGCCTTTGTAAGTGAAAACTAAAATTTAGTTTACTTAATAAAAAAGCAACCAATTTGGTTGCTTTTTTATTGTTCTGATTTATTGATCTTTCATCAGATGCTGGAATTTACTATATAGCTTAAGCAGCTTAGGTGGGATCGCAAAGTTGCAATAACCTTGTGAAGGATTCTTTGCATAGTAGTTCTGATGGTATTCTTCTGCCGGATAGAAGGTCGGGACAGGAGACAGCTCAGTCACAATATCAAGATCATCATTTTTTAGAGTCTGAATTGTGTGTTCCGCTGCCTGCTTCTGCTCTTCATTATAATAGTAAATAACAGAACGGTATTGTGTGCCGATATCATTACCTTGGCGATTTAAAGTCGTTGGATCGTGAGTCGCAAAGAACACGTCGAGTAACTGGGAGTAAGTTACTTGCTCTTCATCAAAGTCGACTAAGATCACCTCAGCGTGCTGGGTGTCTCCTTGACATACTTGCTCGTAGGTAGGATTAGTTGTGTGCCCACCTGCATAACCACTAGTTACTTTTTCTACACCGCGTATTTGTAAAAATACAGCTTCGACGCACCAAAAACAGCCGCCGCCAAATAATGCCTGTTGCATTGTTTTTCCCTCTATTTCCTGCCTATTACAATAGGGTTTATGTATTTAAAATACAAAGTAAAGCATGTATAAAAAAGTAAAGAAAAGTGCATTACTTATTTCACTTAGCTTTAGGTAAACCTTGTCGAACGATTTGAGAGAAGTGTTGACTACTCTGATCTGAAAGCTGTTCAAAATTTTCAGTTCTTGGGTTGATATGTGCAATTTGATACCACTGTTTTAAACTGATATTTTGATTGAGTGCTTTAAGGTCATATAAATAATTAGGTAAGTAACCTGAAGCGATTAAACGATAATCTTTAGGAAGTTCATAGGGGTTAATCGCTTGAACCATATCAAAAATTAAAGTTGTACAGTTACTCGTAAGCGTGTTGTACCACCTCGGTTCTGCACGTAGCTCATCCGATTTCTTAAGATATTCTAAAAATAGCGCTTTTTGCTCGCTACGTGGCATATTGACTGGGAAATTATAAACCTGCTCTTTACGGATGTTGCTACGCGTATAGACAATATCTTTTTCATCAGAAGCAATTAAGCTAAGTTCATATTTTCTAAAAAAACCACCAATTGCTGAAAACTCTTCAGTTTTTTCTTTGCGAATCTCGATTGAGAAGACCAAAGGTTGCTGATTCTTAAATTCGAAGCTCACCAGTGTATGAGCAATTTGTGGTCCCATCCAGTAAGAAGCAATGATGTTTATGCCATTTAATTGCTTAAGATCAAATGTTCGGGTTTCCCATCGCACATCATAAGTTCCATCAGGATGCCAATTGAAGTTACGAACATTGTGTAAAGTGATTACATCGCCGTGCTTTTCATAGCTCAGCATATTGGCAACTTCTGGGTTCCAGTCGCGATCTTGACGTGCAGTAATGGAAAAATACCAAACAAGAGAGCAGGCAAATGCTAGAAGATAAATCAGGATATCGGTACGGCGGCTAATAATATGCCCTTCAACATATAAGCCCGCCATACTCAGTGCAAAAGCAATCCAGATACCGATGAGTATGCGGCTGCCTAACCATCCAAAAGGTTGTTGAACCCAGAGTGCTACACATACCCAAATACTAGAGAACACAATAAACAGCGTGAATAGACTATGTAGCAGCCCAAAAAGTAGAGCAATAATAAATTCACGTGTTCCGATATTGTGCATAGGTATCCATAAAATTATTTTTTATAAGTGGCAAATTCGAATGAAGTTCCTGATTTTTCATCAATTTGCTGTTCACTCGCAATTTTATGAAATTCACTCGGTATTGTTGGATAATGTGCATCACCTTGCACATCTAAGTCAACATGAGTGAGTTCAAGACGGTCTGCAATTGATAACGTTTGCTTGAATATCTCACCGCCACCAATGATGAACAATGCTTGTTTTTCAGTATTTTTTACATCTTCTAAAGCTGCGTTTAAAGCATCTTCAATTGAGTATGCAACCTTAACACCGTCAAATTGCCAGTTAATGTCACGGGTAATTACCCAGTTCACACGGTTTGGTAGAGCACGGCCCATAGACTCAAGTGTTTTACGGCCCATTACGACCACACCGCCTTGGGTGATTTCTTTAAAGTGTTTTAAGTCGGCAGAAATATGCCATGGCAACGCATTGCCTTTACCAATACAGTGATTCTTGTCCATTGCCACAACGTGGACAACTTCTACATTTTGCCATGCCATAATCTTTATTCTCTAAACCGTAATCTAATGAAATTTAAGCCGTCGTTATACTGCAACTGGTGCTTTAATTGCCGGATGTGATTCATAACCTACAATTTCAATATCTTCAAATTTGAAATCAAACAAATCAGTTATTTCTGGGTTTAGTTTCAATTGGCACAGTGGTAAAGGCTCACGTGTCAATTGAAGTTTAGCTTGTTCAAAATGGTTGGCATAAAGATGCGTATCACCACCAGTCCAGACAAAATCACCAACACCTAAACCACATACTTGAGCAATCATATGGGTGAGTAGGGCATAACTCGCAATGTTAAAAGGTACGCCTAAGAACACATCAGCACTACGTTGATAAAGCTGGCATGACAACTTGTTGTCTTGTACAAAAAATTGGAAGAGCGTATGGCAAGGTGGTAATGCAACTTGTCCCGCTTCATTTGGGTTCCAGCCAGAAACAATTAAACGGCGTGAATTTGGGTTGGTTTTAATTTCATTAATTAACCATTTAATCTGGTCAAAACCATCTTGGTTATAAGTACCATCTGCCTTTTTTGTTGCACCGAAATTACGCCATTGATGACCATAAACAGGCCCAAGCTCATGTTCTGGGCGGCCAAAACGAGCAGTTTGTTCTGCTGTTGCCCATTCGTCCCAAATTGAAACTTTATTATCTTTTAGATATTGGACGTTGGTGTCACCTTTTAAAAACCAAAGTAACTCAATCACGATAGAACGGAAATGAACTTTTTTTGTGGTGAGTAAAGGAAAACCTTTAGAGAGATCAAAACGCATTTGATGACCAAATACAGAACGGGTTCCTGTGCCTGTACGGTCGCCTTTGTCACCGCCATTATCAAGGATATGTTGTAGTAGGTCTAAATATGCACGCATAACACTCTCGAGTTCGGATTAATTCCATAAAATAGAAGGGAGACGGTTCATGGATCAATAAACCGTGGAAGATAATAGCATGCTTTGGGAATAGTAAAAACGAGCTAAGTTTTATGCTTAAAAACGTTTCGCACGATTTTGATAAATTGAAACAAGAAAAAATCCAACCAGTACAAAGCCTAGAGCTTGTATCGTTGCGATCCAATTGTGTTGAGGTGGCAGCACCCACATCACGATAGCAACAATAATGAAAGGATAAATTTTAAGTAGAAACTGAAAGTTAGATTTATGTGAGCTACGAACTGAAATTTTTGTTTTTAAATATTGTCCGAAGTGAAGTCCAAAACCTAACACAAGACTAAGGATTGTATAGGTCGGCGATAAGGGCTGAGCTTGATTGGCTGCATAAATTGCAACACAAACCACAATAATAAAGATAAGTTTGATGTGGCGCGGAGCGTTGTACCAATAAGCCAACATATATCAAGCCTATTTATTAAAAAGTGATTGAGGTGAAAAGATAAAAGCTGCAAGTGCCATAAAAGCAATTCCTTGAACACCCCAGACCAGCAAGTTCGGCATTGTTTTAACAAAAATAAGTGCAAATAACAGTGCGATAGGGATCCAAGTCAGCAGGCGGTAAAGCAAGCCAGTCGGATTTTTTTGAGCAAAATGTAATTTAAAATAACGGCAGATTAAAAAGATAACACCCGTTCCAGTAAACATGAGAATCGTATCTAATGGCAAAGGCTGGTATTGATATAGTCCAATACAAATAGCCAAAGTAATAATTAAAATCACTAATTTTTTAAATGTTGGGACTTGTGTGTCAAACCAGAATTCCAGCATGGCATATCTTCATTTTTGGGAGAGTAAAACTGTAGCATAAAAAGGAAAAGAGGAGCCGAAACTCCTCTGATTTATCATATTAACTGTTCTTTTGTGGACCCCAGTCATAAATTTTCTTTTGATAGGCATACCACATCATCCAAAGGCCAATCAGCAACATTGGAACGGTGAGGATTTGTCCTTTAGTCATCCAGCCAAATAGAATAAAACCTTGGTCCGCATCGGGTTGACGGAAGAATTCCATCACAAAGCGCGCAACGCCATAACCCATTAAGAATAAAGCAGAAACTGCCATACGTGGACGTGGTTTTGAACTAAACCACCACAAGATAATAAATAGGATTAAGCCTTCACAAATTGCTTGATAAATTTGTGATGGATGACGTACCAGTTGTAATGGATCAGTTGGGAAGATCATACCAAATGGGTAATTAGGATCAGTTACCGCACGGCCGTATAACTCTCCGCCAATGAAGTTACCAAAGCGTCCAAACATTAGGCCAGTTGGTACACATGGCGCAATAAAGTCGAGGGTTTGGAACCATGTTTTTTGGTACTTTTTACACCAAAATAACATCGCAATCATGACGCCTAAAAAGCCGCCGTGGAAACTCATACCGCCTGTCCAGACTTGAAAGAGCCAAATCGGGTTTTCAAGGAATTTATCAAACTCATAGAAAAGGACATAGCCGACACGACCGCCCAGAACAACACCTAAGGCACCATAAAACACCAGATCGGAAACCATGTCCGATGTCCAGCCATCACGCTGTTTGGCACGGTAGGAAGCAAGCCCCCAAGCACATAAAAATGCCAATAAATACATGAGTCCATACCAATGAACTTGAAGAGGTCCTAGATGTATTGCGACCGGATCGATATTAGGATAGGTCAGCATTGCTGCTCCTTGATCTTACGTTTTGACAGATTGTAGCGGAATGATGTGAAAAATGTTGTACATTCAATGTGTAAAGATAGGGAATAAGAAAAGATGTGTATTGTCGCTTTAGCATGGCATGTTCTGGATGATATGCCCTTGTGTCTTATGTCAAATCGGGATGAGTTCTATCATCGGCCAACCGCATTATTGCATCAATGGGATCATACGCCGATTATTGCAGGGCAAGACTTACAGTCGGGCGGTACTTGGATGGGAATAACACCTCAAGGTCGATGGGCTGTGTTAACCAATTTTCGTGATGGACGAGATCAAAAGTCATATGAAACGTCTCGGGGCCATTTGGTTCAGGCTTTTTTAGAATCTGATTTATTGCCGATTCGATTTGCTCAACAATTAGAACAACAGCAACAGAATTTTGCTGGCTTTAATTTGTTTATGGGAAATGCGGATCAAGCGGTTTATATGAGTAACCGTGGTGAAGCGCCGCAAGTCTTAGCTAACGGTGTTTACGTGGTTTCGAATGGCTTGATGTCTGAACATTGGGAGAAAACTAAACATTTAAGAACACGCTTTACCCAAGAGTTTTTGCCTATGCTTCAGCACCAAACGGAAGAGTTAACTTTACAGCATGCGGCGTGGGATATTCTTGAAGATGAGCGTAAAGTTACGACAGCATTACTACCCAATACAGGCATCCAGCCAGAAATGGAGGAGTTGTTATCCTCAACCTTTATTCAAAGTCCTGTGTATGGAACACGTTGCTCAAACTTTCTAAGAATGACCAATAATGAATGGCTTTGGTTGGAAAAGACCCAACAAGGCGAGCATAGTGGACAAATCGTTCAGCAACAGGTTCTCTTAAATCGATGATAATAAAAATGCCGATCAATTGACCGGCATTTTTAATTACTTAAGAATTAACCCGCGATCACACCGCCATCTTTACGGGTAATCACCACAGTTGCTGAGCGTGGGCGTGCAGTTTTATTGTTTGGATCTTTTTGAGTTGCAGGCCAGTTACTGTCTGGTGTCGAGTAACTTTTCGAGTCTTCACCAGGGTGTTGAACATTAATAAAGATTGCTTTGTGGTCAGGTGTCATGGCAATGCCTGTAATTTCACATTGCTTTGGTCCAACCAAGAAACGGCGTAGTGTTGAATCTGTAACTTTAGCGCCGACTAGCGTTTGTTGGCCATTTGACGTAGTTGCAGTACCACCATCACCAATTTGGCCCGGTAGTGCAGCAAGCATCATACAGTTAGTAACATCGGTGTAAGCACCATCATCTGTTTGAATCCAAAGTACGCCACGTGGGTCAAACCACATCCCGTCTGGAGATGACAAATCATTATTGTCGGTTAGGCCAGACAAGTTGATGTTTGAAGCCATCGATGCTTCTGCACCAAACAGATAAATATCCCACTTGAAGGTTTCGGCAGTGGTTTTGTCATCAGTTTCTTTAAAGCGGATAATGTGACCGTTAACGTTACCCTTTTGCTCTTTAGTGCCGTTGTAGAGGTCTGTGTAGTTACGTGGATTTGCAGCATCGGTCGCGTAATCTTTACCACGATTTGAGTTGTTGGTTAGAGTGACATAGACTTCGCCATTTACTGGATTGACTGTACACCATTCTGGACGGTCCATTTTGGTAGCACCGACTGCATCACCCGCCAAACGTGCAAATGTGACAACGTCTGCCTGAGATTTGAAAGGGTAAGTGGTGTTGCTTTCATTTAAGCCATTTTTGCCATATGCAAGCTCAATCCATTGACCTGTACCATCGTTATTAAATTTGGCAACATACAATTTACCCGCGTTCATATATTTGTCGCCAGCTGTATAGCCACGATTTACATCTTTGGCATCCCACACTGCGGTAGAGACAAACTTATAGATGTACTCACCGCGAGAATCATCACCCATATAAAACGCTAATGGCTGACCTACTACGGCACGGCAAGCACTGTCTTCATGTGCAAAACGACCTAATGAGGTACGTTTAACTGGATTTTGACGTCCATCAAAAGGGTCAATCTCAACCATCCACCCGAATGTATTTGGACCGTTACGATAATCTTGGGTAGCTTGTGCAGTTTTTACATCAGCATTCCAGCGATCATACAAGTCTTGTGACTCTACTTGACCAATTGCTGTTTCCCAGCCGTAACGTGAACTTGTGCCTAAATAAATTTGGCGCCCTTGTTCATCAACGTTAGGGATGAACTCACCATTTTTATCTTTTAAGTAAATGATATTGCCATCTTTATCTTTTTTAGGAGCACCTTTTTCATCTTTCTCATACAAATAAGGTTCATCTTTTTTAACACCTAAACCATAACGTTTTAATGCAATTTTTTCTGCATCTGTACGTGCATATTCATCACTACCTGAACGTTGGAAATAACCAATAAAGTTTTCTTCGGTAGTTAAATACGTGCCCCAAGGTGTATAACCGTTACCGCAGTTATTATGGGTACCACGTGTTTTACGTGCAGTCGGTGAGAAGCGAGTTGCAAGCAGGTTTGAACCGGCTGCTGCACCTGCAAACTCCATAACTGTAGAAGCGGTAATACGACGATTAAAAATAGAGTTTTTATCAATTGTTACTTTTTGAGTTGCTGCATCTTTTTTGATGTGAACAATAGAAACGCCATGTGCATTGGTTTCACGGATGACTTCATCTTCAGGGCGGCGTCCATCAACTTTTGTCGGGCCTTTGGGGTGGAGGAACGTTTGGTTGATATACTCGTGATTCATCACCAATAAGCCTTCAGCTGAAACACTTTCATCAAAGTTTTTTGTTGAAGCATTTAAACCAAAGAAATGCATGCCGTCATGACAATCCCCTGAACGGAACTGGAAGCTTGGGCCTGATGGAATATTATTGTCATCCCAATCTCCAACTCTTGGGTTGATTGAATCACCCAAAGCATAAATGACATTCGCTTCATAACCTTCAGGTACAGTCACAATATCGTTATGGTTTTTCGCAACTGCGGTAAAAGTTAATTTTTCTGGTTTTTTATTTGGATCTACTGGTGTGGTCCCACCGTTGTTTGAACCTGAGTCATCATCACTATCATTACAGCCTGTTAAGGTAGAGGCTAAAGTTAGTGCTACCGCACCGCTTGCTGCTTTTGTAATTAAACTACGGCGACTGATGTGTTGTTCTAAAATGTCGCGAAAGTGGGTGTTGTCAGAAGTATTATTGTCCAGTTCTTGGTCTTCATGATATGGCGTCAGCTCTGTCATGGGAAATTCCTAAGTAAATAAAGAGATTGTTCTAAAAGTCTTCATGAGCTTAGTTTGTGAATGTGACGAGGCTTTGACGTTTTGATGATAAGTTAATGAAATGTTCTATAATTTTTTTCATAAAAAGTGAAAGTTGACTGTAAAAAACATTAAAGCTGACCTTGGCCAGCTTTAATACTTAAAGATGGTATGAAAAATTATTTGGTTGTGACAGAAGGGGCAATTGGGTCTGCTGTAATATAGCCGACGTTTGCGCTATAACCATTATTATAATTTTGGTTAATTAATGCTTTTACATCATCAGGTACACTGCTGCTATCGCCTGGGTGCTGGAAGTTGCTCATGATGTAAGTCCAACCATTAATTGAATCTACAGCATGTAAGCCTGTTGACTCTGCACCTGCTGGTGTCGAAAGCAGTCGTGTTAACTCTTTAGTATCTACATTATATGCCCACAAGAAGTTATTCACATGGTTACCCGAGTCTTCACCAATAAATAATGTACGTAAAGTTTCAGAGAACTTCAGGTTGTCTGGGCTAGCAACTTTGTCTGGGTGAGCTGTATTACCTAAGCTATCTTTCTCAAGAAGATCTTCACCCATTAACAACATATATGAGTAAAGAGGAACCCATTCGCTATTGATTGCGCTACCTTCATTATCTGTAAAGCTTTTACCTAATTTGTGTGCAAGCACGCCACCAGCAGTAATCTTTTTGGAGAACCCTACATTATGTTCCGCAACATAACCTTTACCGCCAACAACCATTGAATCTTGAATATTAGCTAAAGCAGAGTACGCAATTTTATCTTTAATATTTACGTTAGTACCTTCCATCTTGGTGAACGCCATACTTGCACCTTTTAACGCTGCATAACGATGTGTTTCCAAGAAAGCGGCCGCTTTTTCCATGCCTGGTTTAAGTTTTACCCAAAGCTGTTTCTTTGCCAAAGTGATTTCAGTGTAACTAGCATCATTTGGATTGATTGTTAAACTTTCCATGATGTCAGTTGATTTAATTCCACCAGCAACTAAATCTTCAATTTCTTTACTTGTCGCGTGACCAAGTTTGATCCATTGAATGCTGGCTTGCGATGTTTCAGTTAGCGTATTGATGTATTTAGCAACATAGAGCGTACCTGCCGATAAATCTTTTTCTTTATCAGCAACGAACATGAAGAAACCACCATTTGTGTAGTCATCACCCATGAGCGCTGTACGGTTGTCTGGCATAACATGAATAAGTTCATGAGAAATACGACCTAAACAATAATGCTTTTTAATGCTACCAGTACCATCTAGGTTAACCGTTACTTCTGGCAAATGACCATAGTTATAGGGATTTGCTTTAGTTTCATCACCAAAGAAGTATTTCCCAAGATATTTTGGATCTGTACCACCAATGCCTTGATTGAATGCATCAGGCTCATATTCTTCACTCGATAAGTGAGTGTTCCAAGGTGATAAGCTCGCACCACAAGTGATCCATAAGCCATGAACAGGAGCAGTATCAACATTGAAGTATTTTTTAAGCTCTAAGTGACCTGTTTTCGGGTCTTGATCTAAAGTCAAAATTGCGATTGGAGAAGGTAGCTGACCGTAAGTGTCGCCGCCTGCTTGGTCTTTAGAGTTATATTCAAATTGAACAACATGGAACACAGGGTTTGCTACGCCTTCAACTTTCGCACCTTCTAATTGAATTAAAGACGAACCATCTGGACAGTCAGAAAAGAACTGGCGCTCTTTACCAGCAACTGACTTATCCATAATTGGATTGCCATTAACATCAAAATAACCACCCGCGATAATAGTTCCACCACCGTGCTTTGGTACGCTATCACCTGTTTTAAAGAAGGGTTTATAAGCAAGTTGGTATTCAGTACTGGTTGAGTTTTCCCAGTCAATTTTTAATTTAGAATTCACTAAAGTTGTTGCGCGGTCTGCTGCAATCGTAGGCGCAGACATTGCTGTAAATTTTGCATTTTTTAATTTACTTGGTTGCGGTGTTGGTGTGATTACAGAACTATCATCACTATCATTACAACCTGCTAACGTTGCTGCCGTAGCCATCGCACCTAATGGAAGGAAAGGAATCCCCGAAAACCATTTTAAAACTTCGCGACGTGTTGGGTGGTTAGAAGCAGTTGTCATAATAAATCCGTAAATTTTGTGGGTATATTTGTTGAGTTGATTCTATGGATTGAAAATGACACTTTTCTTACATTTTTAAGTCACTTTGAAGACAGTTTATTGCTTTGTAGATTAAAAAGTGCTCTACATAAAAAAGCCTGAACTTAGAGGTTCAGGCTTTTTCTTAAAAACTATTTTATTCGGCAGAATGAGTTTTTCTTTTCTCAAGAATTTTACCGAAGAGCAGACCAAGCTCAAAAAGCAACCACATGGGAATTGCTAACATCACCATTGAAATAGCGTCTGGTGGGGTAATAAACATTGCAACGAAAAAGCATCCTACAATAATAAAACGTCTTTTTTCAGCAAGACTTTTTGTATTCACCATACCAATTAAAATAAGCAAGAGAGTCGCGATTGGAATTTCAAAAGTTAGTCCAAACACTAAAAATAACTTTAAGCAAAAGCTTAGATAGCTATTAATATCGGTCATCGGTGCAACAGTTTCAGGCGATACACTAATAAAGAAATGCAAAATTGCCGGAAGGGTAATGTAATATGCAAAAGCAACGCCCGCATAAAACAAGACAATACTACCGATGAGTAAGGGCAGGGCTAAATGGCGTTCTTTTTGATATAGCGCCGGACGAACAAATGACCATATTTCATAAAGAATAAATGGCATTGCCAGTACAAGCGCGACAAATAAATTGAGTTTAAAAGGTGCCATAAATGTTGCAGTGACATCGGTTGCAATCATTGAGGAGGAGGTCGGGAGTTGCAGCCTTAAAGGTTCGGATAATAATTGGTAAGTATTATTTCTAAAGGGTAATAAGCAAAAGAATAAAAATAAGGTTACCCCGACAATTCTAAATAAATGGCGTCTTAAAACAACCAAATGGCTCATGATTGGCATTTGGTCTAAATTTTCCTGACTATTTACAGTGGTTGAAGGCAGTTGGTTCATACGGCAATCTTCAATTTAACAGGTGATGTCTCTGAAATATCAGTTGATGATGTGAAAGGCACAAATTTTCCCACATATGGAACTTTATAATGGCCTGATATAGGAAGACATATCCGAATAGGTTGAGGCATCTTTTTAACTGCCTCAGTCTTATCTATATTTTCAGCAATATTTTGTTTTTGGATTTCTTCAAGTTGTTGTTGAACTTTTCTTTCTAATGCTTCAATGCGGTTGAGCTCTTCTTGCATTTCTTTTCGAAACTCAGAAAGACGTAACTCTTGATCAATCTCATTTTGCAAATTGGTAATATAACGTTTTAGGCGAACATACCAGCGACCAGCAAAGCGTGCAGCTTCCGGTAGTTTATCTGGACCTAAAACTAAAATTGCAATAATTGCAAAGCAGAGTAGCTCTGTCATTCCTACATCAAGCATGGTCGAAAACCTTTAGCTTTTTACTGATGTGCTGTCAGGAGTTTTGACTTGGGCATCAATTGTACGTGGAGTATTAAGCGTTGCAGTTTCGTCTTCTTCACGAACTGATTTTTTAAAGTCTTTTACTGCACCACCAACATCTTTACCGATATTTTTTAATTTAGATGTACCGAATAATAAAATAACGACAATTGCAAAAATAACGACATGCCAAATAGATAAACCAGCCATGATCTTATACCTCTTTTCAGTTTGCTTTATATCAACAGGTTGCCATGACAGGAATGTGACACTTATGTGTCATTTTTAAGACAGTGAATAAGGGCTAAAACCTAAAAAGATAATTTTCATAGACAAATTATTTAATTATTTAATTTATAAGCAGGCTGATATCGGGTGCTTAAATTACTTGAAATGGAAAGCACATTTCACTTTGAAAAGGTGTAGCATAACAAGCTGTTTTTAATGAGCAAGAGGAGAGAGCGTGGCGCTACTACTGCCTGTATTGGCATTTATCACAGGACTTTTACTTGCTCAGACTTCCCTTGCAGAAACTATAAAACCTATTCTTTCAGCTTGGCTTGCTCGCTTACTCATTCCAGTTGTGATTATTTACAACATGGTATTTTATCAGCCGGGTAGTTTGAGTTTAATGCTCTTTAGCTTCGGTTCAGCATTTCTTATTTTCTTTACTTATTTAGCTTTATTTAAAGATCGCTTATTGGCACTTTGTGTAAGTTATACCAACATGGGCTGGCTAGGCTTTCCTTTTGCCATGGCCTTATTTGGTCCTGAAGCAACTGCTCCAATTGTTGCGCTATATATTGGGATGTCTCTTTTTGGAAATGCATGGGCTGTCACGGCAGTCACCACCGCACCACAAAGTAAGCTCAGCATATTAAAAAAGGTTCTGTCATCTCCACCGTGTATTTCAATATTTTGTGCACTTCTGCTCAGGTTATTAGGGGCTCAACATCTCGAGCATCCCGCCATACATTGGGTATATGAGGTTGCCAAGTTCGCAATGACTTTTGCTGGCATGTGTGTATTGGGAATGTGGCTGCGTCGTACTCGAGTACATTTAAAAGACTTAATTTATAGTACGAAAGCTCAAGCATTTAAAGTTGCCTGTGGGGTTGTACTTTGCGGCTTAACTTATAGGTTTCTACCGATTCCAAATATTTCTCAGCAAATTGGAGTGATGTTTTTAATGTTTTGTTTGCCGCCAGCAGCCAATATTGTAGCACTAGAAACACATTATCAAGGAACGGGAAGATCTGCGGCTTATATCGCTTCAGGGACGATTGTGAGTTGTATGTGTATTACGATTTATGCTGTGTTTTTACACTTGTTCGTCTAATTAATTATTTAATTCTAAGTTTCCTACATTTACTTGTGCGAAGGCGGCATGGATGCCGCCAGTTAGACTGTGGTACAAGGAAGTACCATCAGTCTAACAAAAGATTTTTGCTTACTTTTCATCTTTGAAAAGTAAGAGTTGCCTATACAAAGCCGAATACTCTCTAGCGTGGTATTCAAAGGCTATATGAAAAGAAACTTTATACTAAGCTCTCTCTGAATAACTGCATCGCTTGCCCACGATGACTAATCTTATTCTTGTCTTCTTTAGAAAGTTCAGCGCTAGATAATTGTAGCTCAGGCAACCAGAACAATGGGTCATAGCCGAAGCCATTTTCACCACGTGCAACTTCTAAAATTTCGCCGTGCCAGATGCCTTGGAAAATTTGTGGTAAAGGATCTTCAGCATGCGTCACTAAAGCAAGTACGCATACAAACATACCTTCAATTACTTCACCATTTTTACGGTAGGGTAAAAGGTCATTTAATAATTTCGCATTATTTGCTGCATCGTCACCATGTTCTCCAGCATAGCGTGCTGAATAAATACCAGGTGCGCCGCCTAAGACTGGTACACAAATACCAGAGTCGTCAGCCATAGCAGGCTTACCTGAAATTTTAGAAGCATGACGAGCCTTAATAATGGCATTTTCAATAAAGCTTAAGCCGTCTTCGATTGCATCAGGAATATTAAGGCGACCTTGAGGAATAATTTCTACTGGTAACTTCAACTGTTCAAAAAGTTTTTCAAACTCAGCGACTTTACCTTTGTTATTGCTGGCAAGAACTAAACTGCCCTGATCAAACCAATGTGGGGTAGACATAATAAAACCAAACTTTATAGCTAATATCGAACATCAGTTATGTTACGTGTTTTTTAAGAGGGGATATAGAGGTAAACAAATAGAATATAAATGAGAATATCCTAATAAACTAAAACCACCTTGTAGAGCATACAAGGTGGTTTTAGTCGAGTAAGGTTTTTTACGGATGAACCGTTATTATTGTGCTTGAATCCATTTGTCCGCACGGTCACGTGCTGTACGGATTTGTTCTTGAGTCAAGTTTGCTGCAAGAGCAGTTTTCTTACCTTCAGATAGGCTAATCACTTTATTGTCGAGCATGCCATCACGAGTTGAAAGCTCATACCACTGGTAAGCACCCACGTAGTTTTTCTTTTGCTCTTCCATCATCGCGAGGTTATAGCTTGCACGGTTATCGCCATTGCTTGCTGCTTTTTCAAAGTATTTACGAGCCATAGACTCATCTTTTTTAACACCAATACCGTCGGCATACATACGGCCCACGTTCAGTTGTGCTGGTGATAAACCTTGGTCAGCTGCTGCTTTAAACCATGCGAAAGCTTGCTTCTCGTCTTTTGCTACATCTTTACCATATTGGTAGTGTGTACCAAGGTAAAATTGCGCGCCTGCTTGACCAGCTTTTGCTGCTTTTTGAAGATCATTAATCCCCATTGTTGAAAAACGTGCAGCCTGACTCGCAACCGATTGTGGCTGGGCGATATAATCTGCATGAGCCTGCATACTTAGCAGTCCTGCAAATAGTGTGCTAAATAATGTCTTTTTCATAGTGCACTCACTCGATAAATAGCGACTTCACCAAACAAATTCGGAACATGTTTGCTTAACAGGCTTCCCTGCTGATTTCCATTGACGGCGAGTCGATTAATAATTTGTATCTGATTTTCAGCACATAGTGCTTCAAAATCTTTAAATGTACATAAATGAATGTTGGGGGTGTTATACCACATATATGGTAGAGCATCCGATACAGGCATCATTCCTTTTAATGCAAGAAAAGAGCGAGTCTTCCAATGCGCAAAGTTTGGAAAAGTAATAATGGCCTGTTTACCCACACGCACCATGTCTCTTAATAAAACATCGGGTGCATCTACGGCTTGCAAAGCTTGTGCCATAACCACATAGTCAAATGACTGGTCAGCAAAGCGGCTTAAGCCGAGATTCAAATCTTGTTGAATAATATTTAACCCGCGACTGACCGCAATTGCAATCTTTTCTTGATCAATTTCTAAACCATAAGCACGAATTTGATGCTTTTGGCTCATATGAGCGAGTAATTCACCGTCACCACACCCTAAATCGAGTACGCTTGAGCCGGGTTTAATCCACTTTTCTGCTAGTTGTTGATCAATACGCATTAGCTTGCCTCCAGTGATGTCGATTTTAAGTGTTCTTCACCGCCTAAGAAAGCGCGCATAGTTTTGACATACAGTGGAATAGGGAATAAGAACGAGTCATGACCTTGCTCAGCATCAATATCTAAGTAACTTACAGGCTTATGATTAGTAATAAGTGCATCTACAATTTCTTGTGAACGGCTTGGTGCAAAACGCCAGTCAGTGGTAAACGAGACAATCAAGAACTGACATTTGGTTTTGCCCATTGCTTCAGTGAGTGAGTGGCCGTATTCACGTGATGGGTCAAAATAATCTAAAGCTTTGGTCATGATGAGGTAGGTATTGGCATCAAAGTTACGGCTGAACTGTTCGCCTTGATAACGAAGATAGCTTTCGACCTGAAATTCGACATCAAAACCATACATAAATTTGCCAGATTTTAAATCACGGCCAAATTTTTGTTTCATGGCTTCTTCTGAAAGATAGGTGATATGACCTACCATGCGAGCCAAAATTAGTCCGCGTTTCGGGTAACTATCATTTTCTAAATAACGACCATGATGGAAATCTGGATCGGACAAGATCGACTGTCGTGCAACTTCGTTAAATGCAATATTTTGTGCTGAAAGCTTTGGTGCACTGGCAATAATCACACACTTTTGTAGACGGTCAGGATAATCGACTGACCATTGTAGGGCTTGCATGCCCCCTAATGACCCACCAACCACTGCATACCAAACGTTTACACCTAAACGGTCAGAAAGCATGGCCTGAGTTTTAACCCAGTCGCGCACCGTTACTAATGGAAAATCCGGTCCATAAGGACGGTTATCATTTTCAGGATTTGGCGATGTTGGACCAGTTGAGCCACTACATCCACCAATATTATTGAGCGAAACTACAAAAAACTTATTTGTATCGATTGCCTTACCCGGGCCAATACAGCTATCCCACCATCCAGCTTTTTTATCATCTTCATGGTGATAACCGGCCGCATGATGATGTCCGGAAAGAGCATGACAGATTAAAATGGCATTTGATTGATCTGCATTTAAAGTGCCGTAAGTTTCAACCATTAATTCAAAACGAGGCAAAACACGCCCACATTCAAGATGTAATGGTTCTTCAAATTGGAACTTTTGCGGAGTGACTAACCCCACTGAATCAGCTGGAAAAGACACGGGAACATTTCGCCTTTTAAATCTTTCAGGAATAAAAAGAAAGGATACCAAGCTAGGTATCCTTTCCAAAGTCTTTTTTTAATTAAACAGCGGCGGCAACCACCTGATCTGTACTTAAAACACCTTGATCAATCAAACGGTTGGTACAAGCGATAATTGCTTCAATGGATGAGGTGACTGTATTGTCATGAACACCGGCACCAAATGAACCTTTACCTGTACCTTTTACTTGAAGCTCAATTAAGGTTAATGCTTTCGCATTTGCACCTGAACTAATACTACGTTCTTCATAGTTCAATACGTCAATTGGTAATTGAAGTGCATTTAAGAACGCAGAGATTGGGCCGTTACCTTCACCACGAAGTTGTTGTGTTTCACCTTCGACATCCACATCAAGTTCGATAATCTGAGTACCGTTAATATCAGATAACTTGTAGTGTTTAACTGTGTAATGATGGTTTTTCACATCAACATAAGTGTCTTTAAATAATGTCCAGATTTCTTTGGCATTAATTTCAGTACCGTTCTCATCAGCATATTGTTGAACAACTTGGCTGAATTCGATTTGTAAACGACGCGGCAACACAACGTTGTAGTTCGATTCTAATAAGTATGCAATACCACCTTTACCAGATTGGCTGTTTACACGAATTACAGCATCATAGTCGCGGCCCAAATCTTTCGGGTCGATTGGTAAGTAAGGCATATCCCAGACTTCTTCGTTTTTCTGATACTCGAAGCCTTTTTTGATTGCATCCTGATGTGAACCAGAGAATGCAGTAAATACCAAGTCACCTGCATATGGATGACGAGGGTGTACCGGTAAGCCAGTACATTCTTCAACCGTTGCAATCACTTCATTAATATTAGAAAAATCTAACTCAGGCGCTACACCTTGGGTGTACATGTTCAATGCAATTGCTGCAACGTCAACGTTACCTGTACGTTCACCATTACCAAACACACAACCTTCAACACGGTCAGCACCTGCCATAATGGCAAGTTCTGAGGCAGCAATACCACAGCCGCGGTCATTGTGGCAGTGAACAGAAATGATCACACCATCACGACGTGCCAAATTACGATGCATCCATTCAATTTGGTCTGCATAAACATTTGGTGTAGAAACTTCTACAGTCGCAGGTAAGTTTAAAATCACTTTATGGTCAGGACGTGCATCCCAAATTTCTGTGACGGCATCACAGACATCTTTAGCGACTTCTAATTCAGTTGCAGAGAAACACTCTGGGCTGTACTGGAAAATCCAGTCAGTTTGAGGATACTGTGCAGCATACTCTTTAACTTTTTGAGCAGCATTAATTGCTAATTGTTTTGCACCATTAACATCTACGTTCAACACCTTTTGACGGAAGGTTGGAGAGTTCGAGTTATAAATATGCACAATTGCGCGTTTAGCACCTGCCAAAGATTCAAACGTACGTTCAATTAAATGGTCACGTGCTTGAACCAAAACTTCAATGTATACGTCATCAGGAATATGATTTTCTTCGATCAACATACGAGTAAAATCGAAGTCAATTTGTGATGCAGAAGGGAAACCGATTTCAATATGTTTAAAACCGATTTTCACAAGCATTTTGAACATTTTGAATTTTTGTTCCATGTTCATCGGTTCAAAAATTGCTTGGTTACCGTCACGTAAATCGGTACTCATCCAGATTGGCGCTTTTGTAATTTCTTTATTCGGCCATTGGCGATCTGGTAAATCCACACGTTGGTACATACGGCGGTATTTTTTGCTAGGGTCAGCCAACATCATGAGAAAACTCCTTGTCTCGTAGCGCGGTTGCTCTGGATATATTTAAAAGGCAACGTCTCTACTTAATATATGGTATCTAATTCAAAAAAATTAAAGGTAATTTTGAAGTGCTGCTTTAAAAAGCAGACAAAATTTTTATACGCGCGCTTGGCGCAGCATCAGGAGTTGCAGATGATGTCTTGCTTGAGTAGGCTGGGCAAACAAGTAATTCGTTTTCATCTCTAGACCGTAGAATAATAAGTTTGATGGTTTGCGGGTAATCTTGATATTTAGATATATCACATCTAAACAATGATTACACCTTGTGCAAAATTCTTATCATAATTTTAGTTAAGTTGTTTAGAAAATAATTTTCTAATTTTGCGCTGTTTTATTTTTTATGGAAAATTATTTTCATATTTTTGCCTTTTTAGGGTAAAAAAGATTATTAAGTCTTAAAAAGGCAAAAATAAATAGTGTTACAGTTCTGACCACATACGAATTAAATTATGATAAATGTTGGTGAGCTTCATGACTTCTGGGTAGTTATCGCCGTGTGATTTGCGTAGTTCTCGAATGCTCTCATCAAGATTAAATAAGAGATGGCGTTTACTATCGTCTCGAACCAGACTTTGTACCCAGAAAAAAGAAGCAAAACGAGTACCAGAGGTAATACTGCTGACTTCATGTAGGCTGGTAGAAGGGTAGAGCACCACATCACCCGCGGGCAATTTGACTTCGTGATAACCATAAGTGTCTTCAATAACGAGGTCACCACCTTCATATTCATCAGGTTCACTTAAAAATAAGGTACATGATAAATCGGTGCGTAGCTGTTCAGAAGTTCCACGAATAAGACGAATTGAGTTATCTACATGGAAACCAAAGCTTTCATGTTCATCATAACGATTAAAAAGCGGTGGAATAATTTTATGAGGTAAGGCTGCGGCCTGAAACACAGGATTTTGCCAAATTGCTTTGATGACAATCTCACTTAAATGGTGGGTAAGCGGATCTTGTTCTGAAAGTTGCTGATTTCTTTTAACAGAAGCAGACAAGGTGCCGGCAGTCACTTTTCCACCTACCCAATTGGCTTCTTCCATGAGCTTACGAAACTCGGCAACTTGCTCTTTGCTTAAAACATTGGGGATATGATGAATCACAGCAAACACCTTTTATATAGCGACTTCATTTGTAAAAATAGCCTCGTGATGAGGCTATTTTATATGAATTTCAATTAATTCCATAAATAAATTATGGAATTTAAACTTAGTACTTAAAGTTAATCGCTAAGACAGCATTACGACCATTACCTTCAAAAGCGTAGTGAGCTGCATGTGCACTTGTGAAATAACGCTTATCAGAAATATTATTGATATTAAGCTGTAAGTTTACGTTCTTGTTCACGTCGTATTTAGCCATCGCATTATAAATAGTATAGGTTGGCAAGTATTTTGGAGCAGTTGTGTTCACAAAAACTTGATCACGATATTCAACACCGGCACCTAAAGTCAATTGAGGCATAACTTTATACGTAGACCATAAAGTTGCGCTGTTTTTTGCTACGAATGGAAGCGGTTTACCTTCTTGAGCAACGGCATTGTATGCAGCTTCAGTGATTTCGCTATCTAAATAGCTATAGCCTGTAGATACATCCCATTTGTCAGTAATCTTTCCGTTCAAGCTAATTTCAAATCCATCAACTTTACTTTTACCTGCATTTGCAGTTGTTGTAGGATCGATTTGGATGCGAGTATTTTGCTTTTCAGTACGGAAAACTGCTGCTGTTAAGTTCGCACGATTATTAAACAGGTCCCATTTTGTTCCAAGTTCAAAAGTACGAGCTTCTTCTGGTTTTAGATCATTTGCACTCGCACTTGCAGCACCTGAGTCGCTAATAGAATCTGAACCTGTATCACCTTCAGCGAGCACACCTACTGGGTTTGCTGACGTAGCATAGCTTAAATAAATACTACCATCTTCTGTTGGTTTAAAAACTAAACCAGCTTGGTAAGAGAAGTAATCTGTATCACTTTCTAGTTTATCGCCAGCTTTATGAGGTGTACGTCCACCTACGTCTTTATTGTATTTTTTCTCAGTGTCAAATTTATCCCAACGAACACCTAAGTTAAGTAACCATTGTGGATTAAATTCGATACTATCTAAAGCATATACGCCTACATTATGACTACGAGTGGTCGATTGTGCTGTAATAGTTCCACGTTTGTCTGTGAATGCGCCATTTCCTGGATTATTTAAACTCGTACACCAGCCATTTGCTACAGCAGCAGCTGAAGTACAGTTAGTGTCTAAAATGGTTGAGGTAGTTTCACCAGCAGCATTAGTAAATGTATGTACACCTTGGTCAGTCTCTTGGAAGCTCCATTCAGTACCGACATTAAAAGAATGCTTTAATGAACCAGTATTAAATTTACCTCTTAAAGAAAGTTGATCGCTATAAGCATCACTATCCAAAATACGACTTAAAGCACGACGAGCGATTGTGCCTCTATAGATATTACCATTTGAATCATCAGCATTTGTGTAAACATAATCAGATTTAGACTTGTTGTAAGTTGCTATATTCGACAAAGTAAGATTTTCATTAAAGTCATGTTCTAGCTTAAACGTACCAATATGATTTTCGCGTTTGTCGAAATCACGTGCTTTCCAGCCATAATAGGTACCCGCTTTTACATCAACAGGTTTGCCATTTCCAGGATTTGCAATCACACCTGTAGGTGTTTTTGTAGGATTATTAAACGGAATACCTGCATCAGGTTCATCATTACTACGTAAATAGTAGTAGCTCAGTGTTCCACGAGTTGCAGTATCTAGGCCAAATGCAAGACTTGATGCAATACCGGCACGAGCATATTCGGCACCGTTACTTTGACCAGCTTTTTCATTTTCATGGCCCATAATCACAACACGACCAGCAATGCCATTTCCAAAGTCTTTGTTGGCATCAAGCTGGATATGACGATA
The DNA here is from genome assembly GCF_025514355.1 of Acinetobacter sp. WU_MDCI_Abxe161. Taxonomy (NCBI): domain Bacteria; kingdom Pseudomonadati; phylum Pseudomonadota; class Gammaproteobacteria; order Moraxellales; family Moraxellaceae; genus Acinetobacter; species Acinetobacter sp. WU_MDCI_Abxe161. The sequence continues at coordinate 151,484 of NZ_JAHPTU010000005.1, read as the reverse complement.
ATTATCAGTTCCGCCTTGAACACTGCCTTGGTATACGTCGCCTTCATGAGCAACTTTAGGGATTAAGTTAATACTTCCACCAACGCTACCACCGCCACCAAGAGCAGAAGAAGAGCCTTTAATCACTTCAACTTGTTCAATCGCAAACATATCGCGGTTTTGAGACGTTGTATTACGAACACCATCAACATAAATAGAAGACTGACCGCTATAACCACGAATATAAGGCATATCGGTAAATGGTGTACCACCTTCACCTGCACCTAAAGTAATGCCTGGCTCATAGCGTAAAGCTTCGAGAAGGGTATTAGAGTTTGTATCTTTAATTAATTTTTGAGAAAGAATAGAGACTGATTTTGGTGTGTCTTTGAGAGGAGCCACGAATTTAGAGTTTGCTGACTGATCTACTTTTAAAGATTCTTCTTGAGTCGCTTGAGTATGAATCGTCGGTAATTGTGAAACTGCTTCTTGTGCCATAGCTGTTGTTGCAATCATTGATAGCGATGAGGCTATTGCAGATGAAACAATTTTTTTACGTGTTCTAATCAAAGACATGACTTCAGGACTCTAAAGCTAAAAGGTTATGCGAATAATAATAATTCTTATTTATATGTACAGTTTGTGTTAATTGGATTTGCCAATTGAATTATGAAGTGAAAATGAATAATTAAATGGTGAATTGTACTTTTATGTAGCTAATCTACTGATTATTAGTCATTGTTTGTTAAAGCGATTAAAATCAAACTTTAATTGTAATTTTAGATTTATAAAGAATAGCTAAAAAATTAGTTTTACTTAAGGCTTTATGAAAAATATTTAAAGAATCATAAAATTACTGTGAAATTTCTTGGAAAAATAGCATTCACTTATAGTAAGTGATCGGTTAATTTTGTATATCTGGAAAGTTGTCATATAATACAGCACTTTTTTAAAAACTGTTCCTACTAACTAATTTTTATCGAGGAAGCCATGCAAGTAACGACTGAAGCGGTTTCGGGCGTTGCCCGTCGTTTAAATGTGTCTGTACCGACGAGCCGTATTAACGAGCAATTTGAAGCTCGTTTGAAGCGCACTGCCAAAACTGTGAAGATCAACGGCTTCCGTCCAGGTAAAGTACCTGAAAACGTTGTTCGTCGCGAATACGGTGCAAGCATTTATCAAGAAGTTGTGAATGACATCATTCGTGATAGCGTTTTTGAAGCAATTCAACAAGAAAAAATCAATGCGGTAGGTATGCCGAACATTGAGAAAGTTGAACATAAAGAAGACGCTTTAGTTTTTGAAGCAACTGTAGAAGTTTATCCAGAAGTTGCTGTACAAGCATTCGATACTTTAGAAGTTGAGCGTAAATCAGCTGAAATCAAAGACGCTGACGTTGACGCTATGATCGAAAACTTGCAAAAACAACGTCAAACTTGGGCTGTAACCAAGGGCATGGCGAAAAAAGACATGCAAGTGACTTTTGACTTTGAAGGCACTATCGATGGTGAGAAGTTTGAAGGCGGTTCTGCTGAAGACTTTAAACTTGTGTTAGGTTCAGGTCGTATGATCCCTGGCTTCGAAGACGGCATCATCGGTATGAAAGCTGGTGAAGAGAAAGTAATTGACGTTACTTTCCCAGAAGATTATCAAGCTGAAAACTTGGCTGGTAAAGCAGCTCAGTTCAAAATCACTGTGAAGCAAGTTGAGAAATCAAAACTTCCAGAAATTGATGCTGAATTCTTAAAAATCTTCGGTGTAACTGAAGAAGAAGGCATTGAGAAGTTAAAAGCTGACGTTCGTAAGAATATGGAACGTGAAGTTCGCAATGGTTTACGTAACCAAGTTAAACAAGCTGCTTTTGATGCACTTGTTGCTGCGAACGAAGTTGAAGTTCCAAGTGCAATGGTTGCTCAAGAAATTGACCGTCAACGTCAACAAATGGTTCAACAGTTCACTCAACAATTTGGTGGTGCAGGCGCGCAATCTTTTGATAAGAGCATGCTTCCTGACGAATTGTTCAAAGAACAAGCAGAGCGTTCTGTTAAGCTTGGCGTATTGGTAAGCAAAGTTTTAGCTGATGCTAAACTTGAAGTTGATCAAGCTCGCGTTGATGCTTACATTGACGACATGGCTTCTTCTTACGAAGATCCAACTGAAGTGATCGAATACTTCAAAAATGATGCTCAACAACGTGCTCAAATCGAAGCAGTTGTATTAGAAGATCAAGTTGTTGATCACATCTTAGCTGGTGCTAAAGTGACTGACAAAGCTGTATCTTATGATGACTTATTGAAAGAACAACAAGCTCGCCGTATGGGCTAATCTTTTAAGAAGTCAGAAAAAGGCGCCTCGGGCGCCTTTTTTGTTTTTCTTTATGTGGTCAATTTGAGTGCGACATTAAGTACTTAGGTATAAATAATATAATATTTCAGTGCGAACCTTTTGCAATTTGAGAAATTATCCCGCATATTGTTGCCATAGGTTAAGTCACAAAAAATTTAGGAATAAATAACGTATGTATGTTCCAACAATTGAAAATGCTTTAGTTCCTGTTGTGGTTGAACAATCTTCTCGCGGCGAACGTTCTTTTGATATTTATTCACGACTTTTACGTGAGCGCGTCATTTTTCTGACAGGTGAAGTTGAAGACAATATGGCAAATTTAATCGTTGCCCAAATGTTGTTTTTAGAAGCTGAAAATCCTGATAAAGATATCCACCTTTATATCAACTCTCCAGGTGGATCTGTGACAGCAGGTATGGCTATTTATGACACGATGCAGTTTATTAAACCTGATGTCGTGACATATTGTATGGGCCAAGCTGCTTCAATGGGTGCATTCTTATTAAATGCGGGTGCTAAAGGCAAACGTTATTGTTTAGAAAATGCCCGTGTCATGATTCATCAACCATTGGGTGGTTTCCGTGGTCAAGCATCGGATATTGAAATCCATGCGCGTGAAATTCTCTTTATTAAAGAACGTTTGAACCGCTTAATGGCAGAGCACAGTGGTCAAGACTATGAAACCGTTGCTCGTGATACTGACCGTGATAACTTTATGACAGCTCAAGCTGCTAAAGAATATGGTCTGGTTGATCAGGTGTTAAGCAAGCGTCCATAAGGACCTTTTATATAAATAACTTGAGATGTTGAAAAAGATCTCCATTTAGTTATTTATGCAGTGCATCTTGCCCTAATATTTAAGATTCTATTTGTGGAGTGAATATGTCCGAACATCCTCAAGGACAAAAACATTGTTCATTTTGCGGTAAAACGCAGTCTGAAGTCGGGAAACTGATTGCGGGTGAGGACGCATATATTTGTAATGAATGTGTGGATGTCTGCTTAGACCTCGTACAAACCAGCCAGCAGGTTGAAGCAGGTGACTGGGCGAGTAAGGCATTGCCAAAACCACATGAAATACGTGCTGCGCTTGATCAATATGTTATTGGTCAAGATCTTGCCAAAAAGACACTCTCTGTTGCGGTTTATAATCATTATAAACGTTTAAAAGTTGGTCATAATGGCCATGTGTCTAAAGAAGTAGAAATTGCTAAAAGTAACATTCTACTGATTGGACCAACTGGTTCAGGTAAAACTTTACTTGCGCAAACATTAGCTCGCCTTTTAGATGTTCCATTTGCAATGGCAGATGCAACAACATTAACCGAAGCAGGTTATGTGGGTGAAGATGTTGAAAATATTGTACAAAAGCTTTTGCAAAAAGCAGACTACGATGTAGAAAAAGCTCAGAAGGGCATTATCTATATCGACGAAATTGACAAGATTACTCGTAAATCTGAAAACCCGTCAATTACGCGTGATGTGTCTGGTGAAGGTGTACAACAAGCATTATTAAAAATGATTGAAGGTACTGTTGCTTCGATTCCTCCTCAAGGTGGTCGTAAGCATCCACAGCAAGAGTTTATCCAAATCGATACCTCAAATATCTTATTTATTTGTGGTGGTGCATTTTCTGGTTTGGAAAAAATTGTACAACAGCGTCAAGAAAAAGGCGGCATTGGTTTTACAGCTGACGTTAAAAACAAAGATGAAACCAAAAAACTTGCTGAATTGTTCCGTCAAGTTGAGCCAACTGACTTAGTGAAATTTGGTTTAATTCCAGAGTTCATTGGTCGTTTACCCGTGATTGCGACGCTTGAAGAGCTGGACGAAGAAGCTCTAATGCAAATTTTGACTGAGCCAAAAAATGCATTAACTCGTCAGTATCAATATCTTTTCACTATGGAAAATGTTGATCTGATCTTTGAAGATTCTGCATTGCGTGCTGTTGCTAAAAAAGCGCTTGAACGTAATACGGGTGCGCGTGGTCTACGTTCTATTATGGAAAACGTACTGCTTGAAACTATGTACGATTTACCAAGTCGTACAGATGTTGGAACAGTCATCATTAACGAAGCAGTCATTAAAGGTGAAGCAGAGCCTGTTTATCAAGCTGAGCGCCAACCTAAAGAAGCTGCAACGCATGAAAGTGTTGCTAAGGCAGATTTAAAGGTAATTGATTCGAAGTCTGCATAGATTTCATTCATCTAAAAAGCATGAATTGCGCTAGTGATTCATGCTTTTTTTGTTTTCAATTTATATGGGTAGTGTTAATCTTAAAAATACAAAATACGCATAGTTTTGCGTTGTAAAAAATAAATCAAAAACAAAACGCTTTGAGGGATGCCATGCGTTATTTAATCGTATCTTTGTGCTGTGCCGGACTGTTTGTAGGCTGTCAAAGTTCATCTCATTTAGAAAAAAATCCGAGTGAATTGACCGCGACTCTACCTAAAGTTGATGTTGAAAAAGAACCTGGTTTATTAGATCAATATCATTTAGGCGGTTTTACAGTGGGAGGGTGGGTCAACCAAAAGCTAGGCCAGACATTTGCTCCAATCAAACCACAAAATGAACAAGCTGCTGTAGTTTATCTATATCGACCAGACACGAAATGGAATCGTCAGGAAATCGCAGCGATTAATCTCTTTGTGAATGGTAAGCGCATTCCGAGTCTATTACATAATCATTATTACTGGATTGAGTTACCCGCAGGAACCTATCGTCTTTCTGCGAGTCGCCCTTTACTTGGTATCCATTTTCAAGAACCAAAATATATTGATATCACTGTTGAGTCGGGAACGTCTTATTATTTGAAATATGATGAAGAAAATAAAATGGACCGAAGTGAACATACTGGCCCATTTATGTTAATGCAAGACAACATTGGACGTAGAGAGATAGCATTTACCGAGCTTAAATCTTCTAGCTATAATTTTGTGGCTGAAGATGCTTCAGGAAAAATACGCAATAAACCACAAGAATTAAAGCCAGCCAAATATGATGAAAAATCAGATGTACATCTGATTAAGCCATTTAAATTATGGAATCCTTTAACTTGGTAATGAGCTAAAAAAGATAAAGAAAAGTTAAGACTTTTCTTTATCTTTCATTAATGGTGCAATAATTTTAAGCATCTCTTCTTGCATATGATCTCGTGCTTTAGGGTCATTAAATGTCTGCTGTCCCAATTCCATCATATATTCTGAAATTTGCCCCATAATCTGTACGTTCTTACGCGTAATTGATTGGCCTTCTGGGGTTTTTAAAAATTTCAGATTAGCCTGAATTTCCTCTTCAGTATAAGTCTTAAGGTAAATATCCTGTAAGGCTTGAGTGGTTTTAGGATTGCTAATGAGCTGATTGCTCGAATCCTTTAAGAGTGAACCTAGCTTCTTCGCGGCCTCTTTTTCTTTTGGGCCTAAAGTTTTAATACCCGTGATATTACTAACGATCTGTTCTGCTTGTTGATCATAGTAAGGCGTTAATTCATTAATTGATTCTTTAAGCAGATAATCAATCTGGCTCATTTGCATGAGTTCTTTAACTGAACTTAACTTAGCAGGAGACGCAAATAAGCTTGTGGTGATACAGCTTAGACAGAGGCTGATTGAAAGATTTTTAAGAAGAGGGCGAATAGTCATGAAATGACCTATATTCAATATATGGCGAGTGGGTGCTTTCATTAATAGCACAGATTGACGAAGTAATTGTTACAATTCTTTTCAGATTTTAAAATAAAAAAAGAATGCATAAAAAAAGCACCGAATTCGGTGCTTTTCTTCATTAGCCAGCGGCTGCATCGACTACTGGAATTTTACCAATTTTCGCTTGCCAGATTTTTGGAGCTACTGCATGAATTGAAGTACCGTTTACATCAACTGCAACAGAAACAGGCATATCTTCAACTACGAATTTGTAGATTGCTTCCATACCTAAATCTGCAAACGCAACAACTTCAGCTTCACGAACAGCTTTCGATACGAGGTAAGCTGCACCACCAACTGCCATTAAGTAAGTTGCTTTGTTGTCTTTGATTGCTTTAATTGCTGTAGGACCACGGTCAGCTTTACCGATCATACCGAATAGGCCAGTATGTTCTAATACTTTACGTGTGAATTTATCCATACGTGTTGCAGTTGTAGGACCAGCAGGACCAACAACTTCATCACCCACTGGATCAACTGGGCCAACGTAGTAAATAAACTTACCTTTAAGATCAACTGGTAATTCTTCACCATTATCGATCATTTCAACCATACGTTTGTGAGCAGCATCACGACCTGTGTACATTGTTCCGCTAAGAAGTAATGTATCACCCGGTTTCCAAGAATCCATTTCTTCTTGAGTAATGGTATCAAGGTTTACACGTTTAGACTGTGAAGAGTCCCAAGTTACAGAAGGGTAGTCTTCAAGTTTTGGTGCTTGGATATGAGCTACACCTGTACCATCAAGCTGGAAGTGAGCATGACGAGTAGCAGCACAGTTAGGAATCATACCTACTGGTTTACCAGCAGCATGACATGGGTAATCTTTAATTTTAATATCAAGAACAGTCGTTAAACCGCCTAGGCCTTGAGCACCAATACCAAGTGCGTTTACTTTTTCAAAGATTTCGATACGAAGTTCTTCGATCTTGTTCTCTGGTCCACGGCGAAGTAATTCGTCCATGTTGATTTCTTCCATGAGCGCTTCTTTAGCAAGCATCATGGCTTTTTCAGCAGTACCACCAATACCAATACCGAGCATACCAGGAGGACACCAGCCTGCACCCATAGTTGGAACAGTTTTAAGTACCCAGTCAACAATCGAATCAGATGGGTTAAGCATCGCGAGTTTAGATTTGTTTTCTGAACCGCCACCTTTAGCAGCAACAGTAATATCTACTTTATTACCCGGTACGAGTTTGTAGTGGATTACAGCAGGGGTATTATCTTTTGTATTTTTACGACCAAATGCAGGGTCAGCAAGTACAGATGCACGAAGAACGTTGCTGTTTTCAAGGTAACCTTGGCGAACACCTTCATTTACCGCATCGTCTAAACTCATTGTTAAATCAAATTTAACATCTAAGCCCACTTCAAGGAAAACGTTAACAATACCAGTATCTTGGCAAATTGGACGATGACCTTCCGCACACATGCGAGAGTTAATTAGAATCTGTGCAATTGCATCCTTTGCGGCTTTGTTTTCTTCGCGATCATAAGCACGGCTCATCGCTTGGATAAAGTCTTGCGGGTGATAGTACGAAATAAACTGTAGGGCGTCCTTGATCGATGTAATCAAGTCATCTTGTTTGATAATCGTTGTCATACCAGAAAATCTCTTGAGCGGGCTGTTAGCTAGCGGGCTAAATTATATGACAAAAAGACAGCGTTGTGGGAGATTGGTTGATCTTTTGACCGAAAGTCGCATAAGAAGATTTGAAGTGATTTAAACGTAAGAAATCAGAAAAATTATTTATTTTTGAGTGATTAAAATAAAAAAAAGCCATTTGAGCGGACATCAAATGGCGAGAGGTAGTAAAGGTTAATTATATTAATTATTTGGCAGCAGCTTGTTGCTCTGCCTGAATTGCTGTTAACGCAATGGTAAAGACGATGTCATCTACCAATGCTCCACGAGACAAGTCATTGACTGGTTTGTTGAGGCCTTGCAGCATTGGTCCAACACTCACAACATTTGCAGCACGCTGTACTGCTTTGTAAGTGGTATTACCCGTATTTAAATCTGGGAAAATAAATACATTGGCACGGCCAGCAACACGTGAGTCCGGTGCCTTTTGACGTCCCACACTTTCAACGGAAGCTGCATCGTATTGAAGTGGACCATCAATCAGTAAATCAGGGCGGCGTTGCTGAGCAATTTGAGTTGCTTGCTGTACTTTCTCTACATCCGCACCTGTTCCAGAAGTACCAGTTGAGTAGCTGATCATGGCAATACGCGGGTCAATTCCAAATGCTTTCGCTGAGTCAGCAGACTGAATTGCAATTTCAGCCAATTGTTCTGCTGTAGGGTCTGGGTTAATCGCACAGTCGCCATATACATAAACTTCATCTGGCAAAAGCATAAAGAATATAGATGAAACAAGTGAATATTCAGGTGCTGTCTTGATGAGCTGGAATGCTGGGCGGACTGTATTTGCTGTGGTATGTACCGCACCTGAAACTAAACCATCCACATGATCTAGGGCTAACATCATAGTGCCAAGCACTACAGTATCTTGAAGCTGTTCTTTAGCTTGTAATTCGTTGAGTTTACCTTTACGTAGCTCAACCATTGGTGCAACGTATTGATCACGAATGCTATCAGGATCAACAATTGCCAATTCGGCAGGTAATTCAATACCGCGTGCTTTTGCAACATCGTGCACAGCATCGGGCTTAGCTAACAAAATACAGTCAGCAATACCACGTGCCTGACAAATTGCCGCAGCTTGAATGGTGCGTGGTTCATCACCTTCAGGTAGCACAATCCGTTTTTTCGCTGCAATCGATTTTTGCACCAGTTCATGACGGAAAGCCGATGGCGACAGGCGAGGGGTAGTGGCATTGTTGCTATGCTGCTTAAGCCATTCAACATCAATATGACTTGAAACAAATCGGGTCACTTGCTCAGCACGTTCGGTATCGTCAGTCGGAATTTCATTGCCAAAATTAGATAAACGCTGTGCAGTTTCAAGTGTATTTAAACGGGTATGTAAAATCGGCAAACCTTGTTTAATTGCACTTTGACAAAACTCTAAAAGCTCAGGTGCTGGTGCTTCTCTTTCGGTAAGAACTAAACCAGCTAGAGGAATACCATTGCTGGTTGCCAAACTACTTGCAAGTAAAACATCTGTACGCTCGGATGCGCTAATGATCAATTCACCTGCAATGAACTTATTCAGTTCATATTCAATGCTTGAGGCAATTAAACTCGAATGCAAAATACGACGTGTTTTAGCTTCACCTTGATGTACCCATTGCCCATCAATGACATTTGCAATATCAAGTGTTCTTGGTACGCTCAGTGTATTACTAAAAGGAACAAGTCCAATAATTGGTAAATCGCTAGAGCCGAAATAACGATTATATTTTTGCAGTTCGCTCGTAAATTTTGCGATTTCTTCGGTTGGTCGTAACGATGGATCAAACGCAACAGGAATTTGTGCTGTTTCTTCAGTTAATCCACGGGTACGCATAAATAGTACACCCGCAGTACGATTTGACGCTGCTCCACCAAACTGGCGTAAATGCGCATCTACTTTTTCTGCGGCTTTTTTCGGGTTTTGAATATCTGCTGTACTGACCAATACGACTTCTGCATCAAGTGCTTGTGCAAGACTGGCGTTGAGCTCACTGGCGAAGTGGTCTTGTCCGTTTGGTAATAAGCCTTCCACAATAATGACATCATGGTCTGCTGCAATGCTGCGGTGGAGGCTAACCGCTTCTTCAAGTAATTCATCTACTTCGCCAGCGGCAATAAGCTGAGTTAATTTTTCATGCGAAATAGATTGAACAGTTTTACTTTGAAATAAATGACCAAATAATGAAGTGGTTCGGTCAAGATGCTCTTGGTCTTCTTGAGAAAATGGTTTTAAAAAGCCTGCTTTAATCCCGTTACAATCAAGTGCGTAAATCATACCTAAGCAGGCAGAGGTTAAGCCAACCCCTTCGCCTGTAGGAATCAATAAAATTGTATTCATATAAACCTATAAATAAACGAATATCGAGTTTTAGCTAAGCTCTAATTAAGCAAGGCTTGCTACAGATGCTGTATTTTCTGCTGCCTCAACAACTTGACGAGTTTCTTTAGCAATACGGCCCTCTTCATCTGTAGGAATGACCCAAATTTGAGGCCCTGTTCCATTGTCGATTCGTCCTTCAGTGCCACGTTTTAGGTTGTTGTTTTGATCTTTATCAAGCTGCAAACCAAAATGAGGTAAATACGCTAAGGTTTTTTCACGAATATAGGCTGAGTTCTCACCAATACCACCAGTGAAGATTAAGCCGTCTAATGTTGGTAAACCACAGCTTAAGGCTGCAAGTGATTTTGCAAGGCGATAACTAAAGACTTCGATTGCAAGAGCGGCATCTTCATTGCCATTTTCGGCAGCTTCAATCACTGTGCGCATGTCATTAGATAGTTGTGATAAGCCTAGTAAGCCACTTTCGTTATTTAAAACCTTATCAATTTTTGCTAAGTCCCAACCGAGGTTTTTCGCAAGGAAGCTATGTAAGCTTGGATCAACATCACCACTGCGTGTTCCCATCACCACACCTTCAAGTGGAGTAAGGCCCATAGAGGTGTCAACACTTTGACCATTCCATACTGCGCAAGTTGAACTACCGTTTCCTAGATGGGCTGTTAACCATCCACCTTTTTTCAGGTTACCTGCCAGCTCACTCGCTTTATCAGACACATAAGCATGGCTTGTACCATGGAAGCCATAACGGCGGACGTTGTGGTCAGTATATAAAAACTTAGGAATTGCATAACGATATGCATGCGGTGGCATAGTTTGATGGAATGCTGTGTCGAATACTGCAACTTGAGGTAATTCAGGAAAAAGGCGTACGGTTGCGTCAATACCAATTAAGTGTGCTGGGTTGTGAAGCGGTGCTAAAGGTGTCGCAGCACGAATACGTTCAATAATTTCAGGAGTGAGTAATTCTGCTTTGGTTAAACTACCACCGTGTACAACACGATGTCCGATTGCTTGCGGTTTATAGTTGGCAAGACGTGCAAGTAAAGTTTCTAAAGCTTTGGCATGGTCAGCATAGGGAATTGAAAGTTCAAGCGGTTCACCACCGACTGTAATCCCCTTAATACGAGCATCAGCTGCCCCTAAGTTTTCTGCTAACCCGTAAATACGGTCTTCACGACGCTCTGAAACTAATGCGTATTTAATTGATGAAGAGCCGCAATTGATAACTAATACTGATGTAGCCACGTTGAAATACCCAAGTCCTGATTTAAAATAGTTTTCCTAACTTCCTGTTCAAGATGTATTATTTTTTGATACAGATTGAACGGGCTATCATGTTTTAACATGTGTTGTTTTTCTGTCCAAGATAGACTTTAGCCCATTAGACTTAAGCACTATCGACCATCAAATTATTTATAACTAATATTCGGTCAGTATAAAACTTAACCACGTGTTTCTTGTTTTTTTATATACGTAGAAACGAGTTTTTTGTTTATATTTATGAAGAATAAATTCAAATAAAATAGGGCAGGTAAATGCCAAGGATCAATCGTTTATTGAATAGGTGGGTTATCTCTTTAAATTAAATTTTAAGCATATATTACAAATAATATACGTAAGTGAAATTAAGTTTGAATGAAATTTAAGAGAATTAAAAAGTACTAAATATAGTTTTATAAGTGCTAAGAATTCGTATGAAAAGACCATTATCTATATATGGTTGAATGTATTTCATTATATTGATATTGCGATAATTTTACCGTATTTTTTGAGGTTTGGTTTGCGTGTAAATATACCTAAATATTAATAAGTATTTTGTCTAAAATATAAGCTTGTTGGGCCTTTAAAGCTTGTGCTGAGGCTATTACAGCTATATTGATTGGGGTTGCATGTCGCTTTTTGCCTGAATAATATTGTTCATCCTTTTTCAAATGATTATAAGAAATATATCATTTGGTCTATTTTTATATTCCGGCTTATCCGGTTGTACAGGAGCGTCCAGCATGGACTTGCCGAACCCTATATTGGCAAAAGTTACCGAGCGTGTAATCGCACGTAGTCAAAAAACTCGTTCTGCATATTTACAACGTATTGAACATGCACAAGGCAAATTTCCTGCTCGTGGAGCACTTTCATGTGCCAATCTGGCTCATGGTTTTGCCAGCATGGACGATAATGAAAAATTAATTATTAAAGTAGGTCGTGAGCCAAATATTGGCATCGTATCTTCATATAACGAAATGCTTTCGGCACATGCACCTTATAAAACATTTCCAGATTTAATTAAAACAGCCGCTCGTGAGAATGGTGGCGTGGCACAGTTTGCAGGTGGTGTTCCTGCGATGTGTGACGGTATTACCCAAGGTAATGCTGGCATGGAACTGTCATTGTTTTCTCGTGAAACTATTGCGATGAGTACCGCAATTGCGTTGTCTCATAACATGTTTGACGCAGCACTGTGTCTAGGTGTTTGCGACAAGATTGTGCCAGGCTTACTGATTGGTGCTTTGCAGTTTGGTTATTTGCCTACTATTTTTGTGCCAGCCGGCCCAATGACCAGTGGGTTATCTAACGATGAGAAAGCTAAAATTCGTCAGCAATTTGCAACGGGTCAGGTTGGCCGAGATGCTTTGCTAGAAGCTGAGTCAGCTGCTTATCACGGACAAGGGACTTGTACTTTTTACGGTACAGCCAACAGTAACCAGATGCTAATGGAAGTCATGGGCTTACATTTGCCAAGTGCCGCATTTGTCCATCCTCACACACCATTACGTGATGCCCTTACCGCAGAAGCTGCGATTCGTGTACTGGATTTAACAGTTGAGCGCGGAAACTATACGCCGATTGGTCATGTGATTGATGAAAAAGCCATTATCAATGGCATCGTGGCATTGCTTGCGACAGGTGGTTCAACCAACCATACTTTGCATTTAATTGCGATTGCTCGTGCAGCTGGCATCTTGATTGACTGGGACGACTTTGATGAGTTGTCTGCTGTTGTTCCATTGCTTGCAAAAATCTATCCAAATGGTAAGGCTGATGTAAACCATTTCCAAGCTGCGGGTGGAGTGGCTTTCCTCATTCGTAACTTACTTGAAGCTGGTTTATTGCATAACGACGTAACCACAGTGGCTGGTAAAGGCTTGCACCATTACACCAAAGAACCAAAACTGATTGATGGCAAACTGACTTGGGTTGATGGTGTGGTTCAGAGCCTTGATGACAAAGTTTTACGTAGTATTGACGCGCCGTTTCAACCAGATGGTGGCTTGCGCTTAATGCAAGGCCGTCTTGGCCGTGGCGTAATCAAGATTTCTGCTGTCGCGCCAGAACATCGTAAAGTTAAAGCACCAGCAATTGTGTTTGATTCACAAGAAGCGGTGCAAGCTGCGTTTGATCGTGGTGAGTTGCACCGAGACTTTATTGCAGTTGTTCGTTTCCAAGGTGCTCGTGCAAATGGTATGCCTGAATTGCATCGTTTGACGCCTGTGTTAGGTGTTTTACAAGATCAAGGTTTCCATGTTGCTTTAGTGACTGATGGTCGTATGTCCGGTGCTTCAGGCAAAGTTCCTGCGGTGATTCATTTATCTCCAGAAGCCTTATTAAATGGGCCGATTGCTAAAGTTCAAACAGGGGATATGTTAATCATTGATGCTGAGGCTGGCGTGCTCGATGTTGAAATAGATGACGATGTATGGCGGTCACGACCTGTTGCACAGCCAGAACATCAGGCAGAAAACGAAGTTGGCTTTGGCCGTGAATTATTTGGTGTTTTCCGTGCTGCTGCTGCGCCAGCTGAACATGGGGCATCTGTATTTGGTGCATTGGTTGGTGAAAATTCACCAGAGCAGATTTGAATCAAAGGAACTGAAAAATAATGATTAAAATTGAAGATATCGTCAAATTAGGTCCAGTCATTCCCGTATTGGCATTTGATTCTGCTGAGCAAGGTGAGGATGTATCACGTGCTTTACATGCGGGTGGTGTAAAAGTCCTTGAGATTACGTTACGTACCGCTGCTGGTCTTGCTGCTATTGAGCGTGCAAGCCAGTTGGCAGATGACATTGTGGTCGGTGTAGGTACGATTACTAAACCAGAACATTGTGCTCAAGCTAAAAAAGCAGGTGCTCAATTTGGTGTATCTCCTGGTTTAACTAAAGATTTACATTTGGCTGCACAAGATGCAGGCTTACCTCTATTGCCTGGTGTGATGACACCAAGTGACCTGATTCAGGCAATTGAATTGGGTTATGACATTGTAAAATTCTTTCCCGCTCAACAGGCAGGTGGCGTTGAGATGCTAAAAGCATTTTATGGTCCATTTCCAAACTTACGTTTTTGTCCGACTGGCGGAATTACTGCAGAGTCAGCACCGGATTTCTTAAAGCAACCCAACGTGGTTTGTGTAGGTGGTTCATGGTTAACACCTAAAGCTACTGTAGCTGCACAAGACTGGGCTGAAATTACTCGCTTGGCACAAATTGCGAGCCAGTTGAGAGCACCGTAGATGTAGTCGATATTTATAAAAAATGAAGTGCATTTTATGTGCTTTAAAGGCTGTATTGATGTGACCAGTTTGTGTTGGTCACACCTAAATATAAAAATTTAATGTCTTAACAGTAGGAATTACTGTGGTTGAAGACCTTTGTTTAGGCAGTGTGCCTAAATAATTATTCCAAGGAGAAGTGTCCCATGGAGACGGTTCAGGGTGGTATGTTACTGATCTACACTGTAATCGCGATTATTGCTTTAGTGGTCATGATCGCGAAGTTTAGAATTTATCCATTTCTGGTTCTCATTATTGTTTCACTTGGTTTAGCTTTAGCTGTTGGCATGCCAATGGGCGATATTGTTAAGTCATATGAAGCTGGTACTGGTAAAACCCTAGGCCACCTTGCGATTGTAATCGCATTAGGAACGATGCTCGGCAAAATGATGGCTGAGTCGGGTGGCGCAGAGCGAATAGCGATTACCCTCATTAAATGGTTTGGTGAGAAAAATATTCACTGGGCCATGATGTTTATTGCCCTTATTGTTGGGCTTCCCGTATTTTTCGAAGTTGGTTTCGTTCTACTCATTCCAATTGCATTCAACATTGCGAAGCGAACAGGCAAATCCTTACTGGTTGTAGGCTTGCCAATGGTTGCAGGTTTGTCGGTTGTGCATGGCTTAATTCCACCACATCCAGCTGCATTGTTGGCAGTACAGGCTTATCATGCTGATATCGGTAAAACGATTGCTTATAGTCTGATAGTGGGTGTGCCAACAGCTATCGTCGCTGGGCCATTGTATGCACTTTGGATCAATAAATACGTCAAATTGCCTGAAAATAATCCTTTAGCAAAGCAGTTTGTTGAAGCAGATGCTAGTAAGACACGTGAATTACCAAGTTTTGGTATTACCTTATTTACGATCATGTTGCCGGTTGTATTGATGTTAATCGGTAGTTGGGCTGATCTTTTCTTTGCACCACAAACTTTCGCAAACGACTTGCTACGTTTCATCGGTACTTCTGATATCGCATTGCTCATTGCAGTATTGGTCAGCTTTATTACTTTCGGTACGATGCAGGGCTTTAACCGTGAACAAATTGAAAAATTCTGTGGCGGATGTTTAGCTTCTATTGCTGGGATTATGTTGATTGTAGGTGCTGGTGGTGGTTTTGGCGGCATTTTGCGTGACACCGGTATTTCTAATGAGATTGTTTCTACAGCTTTGAAGGCAAATTTATCGCCGTTATTGTTGGGCTGGTTCGTTGCGGCATTAATTCGGTTGGCAACAGGATCGGCAACGGTTGCCATGGCTACAGCTTGTAGCATTGTGGCTCCAATTGCAGCAACAGCAGGTGTTGCGGTTAGACCAGAACTTTTGGTACTTGCCACAGGTTCAGGTTCATTAGTTTTCTCACATGTAAATGACGCAGGATTCTGGTTAATCAAAGAATATTTTGGTATGACAGTAGGTCAGACACTCAAGACTTGGTCAGTATTAGAAACGATCATTTCGGTGTTGGGTTTATCTTTCACGCTACTGCTTAGCACTATTTTATAATTAAAGGTGAGTAATCCATGATTGTGATTGCAATGGGTGTCTGTGGAACAGGTAAAACCCTAATTGGTGAATTGTTATCAGAGCGTTTGGCTTGTGAGTTCCTTGATGGCGATACGCTTCATTCAGCTGCAAATAAAAGTAAGATGAGTCAAGGCATTCCCTTAACTGATGAAGACCGCTTGCCATGGTTACAAGCAATTCGTCAGGTCATTGAAACCAAACAGAGAGATGGTGAAACGGCTGTATTTACATGCTCATCTTTAAAGCGGATGTATCGCGATATTTTAAGAGGGCAGGACCAGAATGTTAAGTTTGTCTACTTAAAAGGTTCTTATGAGTTATTACAGCAACGACTTGCAGAAAGATCAGGTCATTTTTTTGACCCAGCGTTGCTACAAACACAGCTAGACACATTAGAGGAACCTGATGTGAATGAAGCTATTGCTATTGATATTGCTCTCACACCAGAACAGATCATTGAACAAGTCATCCAGAAGCTAGGGGTGACTGATAGTGTGTGTCGGGGGTAAATTCATCTAGAAAAGTTATCAACGCTTTAAGATATTCACCTTGTGGTTAACGGTTCAAGCAAGGTGAGTACGGATAATAATAGTGATATTGACCCGAATAAAACCTGATTACAGTGGAAAGTTCGGGAATATATAAAAGACATACGAATAATAAGGTATTAAGAAGAATGAATCAGTTAAATAATCTACAGCATAAATTCCCAGTAGTGGACAGTATTCCTGAAAGTGTGCGTCTACCCTCCCAAATTCATCAGCGTGTCTCATTAGTGGATGGTGAATTGAAGCTATGGGCTGGTGCAACCAAGAAAACATTATCTCCAATCTGGATTCAGCAGCCTGACGGTAGCCTACAGCAAGTTGAACTTGGTAGTTATCCAGTCATGGGTGAAAAAGAAAGCGATGAAGCACTAGAGGCAGCGGTACGGGCTTACAATAATGGTCGTGGCGAATGGCCAATGATGAAGGTGAGTGAGCGCATTGCCTGCATGCAAAATTTTATTCAGCGCATGGTAGAGCAACGAGATCTAATTATTAAGTTGATCATGTGGGAAATTGGCAAAAGCTTGGCGGATTCAGAAAAAGAGTTTGACCGTACAATTACCTACATGCGTCAAACGATTGATGCTTTGAAAGATTTGGATAATGCCAACTCTCGCTTTGTCATGGCTGAAGGTACGATTGGTCAAATCCGTCGTACTCCACTAGGTGTCGTGCTGTGTATGGGACCATACAATTACCCGCTGAACGAAACCTTTGCGACTCTGATCCCAGCCATGCTGATGGGTAATACCATCATTTTTAAACCACCTCAATTTGGGACCTTGTTGTTTGAACCGTTGCTTGAAGCATTCCGTGATTCATTTCCAAAAGGTGTGATCAATACTATTTATGCGCCAGGCTCTCTAGTGGTACCCCATCTACTGGCATCTGGGCAAATTAATGTATTGGCGCTGATTGGTTCTAGTAAAGTAGCTGATCATTTGAAGAAGCAACATCCTAAATCTCACCGTCTGCGTGCGATTTTGGGGCTGGATGCGAAGAATGCAGCCATTATTCTGCCGGATGCCGACTTAGATCTAACAGTGAAAGAGTGTCTGTTGGGTGCATTGTCGTTTAATGGCCAGCGTTGTACCGCACTCAAAATGTTGATGGTACATCGCTCAATAGCCGATGAGTTTGTTAGCCGCTTAACGGCTGAACTGGCTAAACTTAAAGTAGGGATGCCTTGGGAAAAAGGTGTGTTTATTACTCCGTTACCAGGTATGCACCGTACGACCTACATGACCGAAGTCATTGAGGATGCCGTGGCTAAAGGGGCAAAAGTAGTTAATCCGGAAGGCGGTGAATTCTGCAAAACGATGTTCTATCCAGCTGTAGTTTATCCAGTGACTGAGGGGATGAGGTTGTATCGCGAAGAACAGTTTGGTCCAGTGATACCAGTCTCTGTTTATGATGACATTGAAACTGTGCTGGACTATGTCACTACTTCTGATCATGGTCAGCAGGTAAGTATTTTTGGTAGTGACCCTGAGCAAATTGGTCACTTGGTTGATCCGCTAGTTCATCAGGTTTGTCGTGTGAACATCAACTGTCAATGTCAGCGCGGCCCTGATGTGTTCCCATTTGGTGGTCGTAAAGATTCTGCGGAAGGTACATTGTCTGTGCATGATGCGCTTCGTGCATTCTCGATCCGTTCAATGATTGCTGCTAAACAGACAGATGACAGTAAGGGCATGTTGGCTTCTATGGTGTCTGAGCACTATTCTAAATTTGTGAATACGGACTTTATTTTCTAATAAATATACGAACAAAAAGCCACCCTTCGGGCTGGCTTTTTTATAGTGACTCATAACTCGAGTAATAAAAAACGCCTGAAATTGATCAGGCGTTTTTATTTGAACTAATAAATTTAATTATTGGCGAATTTGTCCGTCACCTAACACAATCCATTTTTGTGAAGTTAAGCCTTCTAAACCCACTGGGCCGCGGGCATGGATTTTATCGGTGGAGATACCAATTTCGGCACCTAAGCCATATTCAAAACCATCAGCAAAACGAGTTGATGCATTGATTACGACTGAGCTTGAATCTACACGAGCCAAGAACTGACGAGCTAAAGTGTAGTTTTCAGTCACAATTGCATCGGTATGATGTGAACCATATTTGTTGATATGGTCAATTGCTTCATCAATCCCGCTCACTACTTTAACTGCAAGAATTGGCCCTAAATATTCGGTGTACCAATCTTCTTCTGTCGCAGGTTTTACAGAGGCACCCAAAATGCGGCGTGTTTCTGGACAGCCACGTAACTCAACTTGTTTTTCAGCATACAGTTCAGCAATGTGCGGTAAGAAAACGTCTGCAATTTTTTCATCAACCAGCAAGGTTTCCATCGCATTACAAACGCCATAACGATGTGTTTTGGCATTTAATGTAATTGGTAATGCTTTTTGCAAGTCTGCCTGTGCTTCAACGAATACATGGCAGTTACCATCAAGATGTTTAATGACAGGAATACGCGCTTCGTTGGTTACACGCTCAATTAAGCTTTTGCCACCACGTGGAACAATGACATCTACATATTCAGCCATGGTAATAAGCTGACCAACAGCTGCACGGTCAGTGGTTTCAATGACTTGTACTGAATGTTCAGGTAAACCAGCAACTTTTAAGCCATGTTTAATCGCTTCTGCGATTGCTTTATTTGACTCAAGTGCTTCTGAACCACCACGTAAAATAATGGCATTGCCCGATTTAATCGCTAAAGATGCAGCTTCAAGGGTTACGTTTGGACGTGATTCGTAAATCATACCAACGACACCTAAAGGTACACGCATTTTTCCAATTTGAATGCCTGTGGGGCGATATGCAAGATCAGTAATTTCCCCAATAGGATCGACAAGTGCAATCACATCTTTTAAACCTTGCAACATGCCTTTAATACGTGCAGGTGTAAGCTCAAGACGATCAAGCAGGGCGCTGTCGAGCTGGTTGCTACGACCTTTATCCATGTCGATTTGATTCGCTGCCAAAATAGCTGCCTGATTATTTTCTAAAGCAGTATAAATAGCAGAGAGCGCATGATTTTTTAGTGAGGTAGAAGCACTTGTGAGGACACGAGAAGCCTCGCGTGCTTGTTGCCCAACTTTTTGCATATATTGTTCAATTGAATCTTGCATAGCATTTTTTAATCATTTACCAATGACTACGATAGTAGCAGTCAAATGCGGAACAATGAATGGCTTTTTTTCAAAAATGTGACCGCTATAAAAAAACATTTAAATATTTTGCAAACTATTAGCGGCTTAAACAGGATGAGCGGTCAATTCAGCGATTGCGTATATTTCAGACAATTGTTTAGAATGTTATTGTGCAATACAAACAAATACAAATTTTAAAGATTTGTGCATAAAAGATTACGTGTTCAAGAAGGAACTCTTGCAGCATAAAAAAATTACAGCAAGGAGGAAGCAAGGATATGAATTCCATTATTCAAATGGATTCGGAGATCAACCAAGCTTATGCCGGTTTTGGCTTTTTCGATATCTACCATAGAGATAGTTTTAAACGACCTGCTCGTACAACATGGATCGACGGCTGGAAAATTGAATATATGGCAATTGCCGATCCAAAAACGATTCACAATACGCCAATTGTGATTGTGGGCGGTGCTTTCCAGAATTTTAATTCTTATAAATATTGTGTTGAACAATTATTTGAAAGTGGTCCGGTTATTTTAATCGATTTACCTTCGATGGGTGCAAATCAGCAAATTACCAATCGCGACACAGGAGTATCTGCAGGTACTTTAGAACTGCCTGATTTATCTGAAATGTTAGGACGTTGGTTAGATATCGTTGGAATACAAAAAGTTTCTGTCATGGGAATGTCCTTGGGCTCAGTCATTGCTTCTTGTTTTGCTCATCACCGCCCAGATTTGATGGATCGTATGATCTTGATGGGGGTTATGCAAAAGACTCGTAAAAGTTGGCGAATGATTTTGGAAGAGTCGCTCAAACTCATGCAAGAAAACCGCATGGAAGAGTTTGGGCAAGCTGTAATTTTGTATTTAGTTAATCATGCAAAATTAGATAAAACTCGTATGTCACCAACAGCAAAAAAATTATTTTTTAGACAAATGGCTGAGTTTACGGGCACTGAGCGAGAACGTTATGAAATTAACTGTAATCGTCTTTTGCGTTTAACGGATGTGCCTATTCCAGAGTGCAAAACGTTGATTGCAGCAGGGCAATACGACAGCTTTACTTTGCCTCATGAAAATGCGAACTTTGCGTTGCAATGCCCTGACATGGAATTTGCACTGATCGCAAATGCAGATCATGTACCTCAGTTGCAGCGTCGTAAAGAAACCATGAGTTTGTTTACTTCATTCTTGAAAGGTGAATCTATCCAGCATCTGGATGGTATTATTCCTATGACACGTGAACAAATGCAAAACATGGAACGCCGTGGTGAAGAGCGAGTTCGGGTTTTGCAGCCAAAAACTCAACTGACTCACCGAGAGTGTGATGTGCAGGTACCTGTAACAATTGTTGATGTTACTTTCTTCGGTATGTATTTAAAAATGGATGATGTTTCGCAGCTTAATTTTGTAAATGATCATCCACGTGATTTGGCACTACATTTAGAAGATGAAGAGGGCGGTTTTGCAATTGAGTGCTTGATTTTTGAAAGTACCGAGCAGGGTATTCGAGCTTTATTTAAACATGGTAGTTTTGAACTTGCTGACCGTTTAAGTCGTTTTATTGCTCGTCAAAAACAAGCAGTTTAATAATATAGTTATAGATGGAAGCTCGTTTATTTCGAGCTTCCATTTTTTATATTCGTTATTTTATTTGCGAGTGTATGGTCCAGACCAAGTCCCCTAAATGTTGCTCATGAGCATCAGAGGAAATTTGTCCAAAAAATATTTGAGGTTGTTCAATCGTAATTTGCTCAAATTCTGTATCTTTAAAAAAGTCTTTAACTTCTTGTGGGCTTTTGAAATGAAAACTAAAAGAGCTTCGAGACATGAGTTTAAGTAACTTACTGCTGTTCCAGATAATGCTCGCAAGTTTGTTTTTAACTGGTTCAGGATATAGGTCAGTTAAATAGTGAAACTTTTTAAAAGACGAACCATAGTGCGCAATTGATTGAATCAGTTGTTTTAATAAATCTTTATCGAAATAGTTAATCAGGCCTTCACTAATTACAACCAGTGGGCGGTTCGGTTCAAATACTTCAAATGCTTGTGCAAAGGCTTCTGTAAATAAATCAACTGATAAAACTTCAGGTGCATTTTTTTCAATTTGCTGCAATGCACTTTGTTTGGTTTGTGCCATATCGGGTAAATCAAGCTCTCGATAGGTAATCGAAGGGTAATGCTGTCTAAACCACCAACCACGTGGCGATAACCCACATGCTATTTCTAAAACTTGTAGATCAGGATTTTCTTGAATGAGTTGTTCTAAGTGATGATCAAGCATGGTGTGGCGTTGTTTGAGTGTGGTACGCATGCTACCGCCGACATATTTCTCAGCCCAAGATTCTATTGGATGAACCAAATACGCTAGTGATTTGCCTTTGGTTGTGGCAAGTGCTTCATGAGAAATCCCCATTTGATACCAGATATACCCCGTATAGTGGGCAGTAAAAGAGATGTGGCGGTGTTTTGAAAGTTGTTGTGTCATTCGTCCTGAACTCGATTTATTGTTTTTGTGTGATCTTCATTATTTGTAACTATGAAGAGGTTTTACTGCATTGATGTTGAATGAACCTTTATGACGGAATCCTGTCAATTAGGTTGGCATTCTGGGATAAACTTTCAGTTGGAGTTACTTTTCTTTCGGGAAAAGTAACCAAAACCTGAGGTGCGAATAGCAAAGATTAATTATCTTTGCCGTACCGTAAAACGAAAGCTATGCTTGAGTAAAATACTACGCACTTCGTTTGTCTTGCGCAATGCGAAAGCGCTAACGCTTTTGCATTGCTCAGGTTGCGTATGACTTAACCGCGTATCAGATAGTGAATAGGTTTTTGTAGCCAATTAAAATTTTTACTAACTTAAATCGAATTTTTAAAATCTTCAATGGCGGTTTTGACAGCTTGCCACTCATTTCCAAGCGATAAAGTTTCACCAATCTGAATTTGTGGAATTTTTCCACGCATGCGTTCTAAACGTTCTTGGTTTGGTAGCTCTAAATCTGTAATACCTTCAAGTGCTGTGCAGGCTGCACTTCGGTCATTACACACGAGTCCCATATCACAACCAGCTGCTAGAGCGGCTTGAATACGTGCATCTGCACCGCCGGCTACACATGCAGCCTGCATGCTTAAGTCATCAGAGAAAAGTACGCCATTAAACTTCAGGCGATTACGGAGAACTTCTTGAATCCAGAAAGGCGAAAAACCTGCCGGATTTGGGTCAACTTGATCATAAATCACATGTGCTGGCATGAGTGCATCAAGCTGGGGCATAAGCTTAATGAAGCTTTGCATATCATGGTTATAAATTTCATCATAGCTACGACTGTCGATTGCAGCTGCTACATGTGAGTCAGCTTTTACAGAACCATGGCCTGGGAAGTGTTTGCCCGTGTTTGCCATTCCAGCTTTTTTCATGCCTTGCATAAACGCGCCAGCAAGTGGTGCGATATCCTCAATATTTTTAGAGAAGCTGCGGTCGCCAATCACGTCACTAATTGCATTGAGATCTAAAACGGGTGCAAAACTAAAATCGATACCGACAGCAAGTACTTCAATTGCCATGAGCCAGCCACATTTTTCAGCCAGTTCAAGTGCTTTTTGTGGTTGAGTTAAATACAACTCTCCGAAACGGCCCATAGCTGGTAATAGAGTGAAACCTGATCTTAGACGCTGAACTCGACCACCTTCTTGGTCGACAGCAATCAAAATATCGGGACGAATTTGACGCATATGGTCGGTTAAAGCACGCACTTGTTGTGGAGATTCAATATTTCGTGCAAATAAAATCATGCCACCGACTTGCGGAGCGCGTAATAGTTCAATATCTTCTTGAGTAAGTTCTGTGCCGGCGATGTCCAGCATCAATGCGCCAATCATATTGGTTCCATTTGAATTTTGATTGAAAAACAATAAGCGAATTTTGCAATGTTTTGCTACATTTTGTCAGTACAGAATATGATAAAACTACACGGTATAAACAATTTAGTTGGTTAAGATTTTGAATCTGCTTAGTTCATATCGAAAACAGAGCGTGTAAGATAGGAACACCCAAGGAAGTATTAAAAATTTATGAAACTTCAAACTATAGCTTGTGCAGTAGCGATCGCGACTGGCGGTTTATTCTTCTCTCATACGATGAATGAAGCAAGAGCAGCAACCAATACTGCTGCGGTTTCTCAATCAATCCAGCCAACGCAAGAACAAGCTTTGGTAGCTCGCCAGCTGGCAACTTTAGTTGATCGCCAACATTATTTAAATATGCGTCTGGATGCGACGACATCAAATCGTATTCTCGATATGTATTTAGATAGTCTTGATCCAGATCACTCACTATTTTTAGACGCTGAAGTTCAAAATTATAAAAAACTCTATGGTTCAAATTTTGGTGCTTCATTAAAAGCGGGGAATTTAACTGGACCGTTTGCAATTCATCAGCAATATCGTGAACGCTTAAAACAGTTTTATGAGTTCATGCTAGCTGAATTGAAACAACAGCAAAATTTAAAACAGCCAAATAGTTATATTGAAGTTGATCGTGAAAAAGCACCGTATTTTAAAACGACAGCTGAGCAACAAAATCATTGGCGTAAAATGTTGGTTTCACAGTTAATCAACTTAACCATTAGCCGTGAAGAAGAGCAGGCGAAACAAAAAGCGCTTAAAGAAAATCCTTCACTTGCTAACGGTCAGGACTTAACTGGCCCAGAAGATTTAACGCCAGCTCAAACGTTAACTAAACGTTATACACGTCAGCTTGAAAGAATTAGTCGTGTGAAAAGCGATGACGTCTTGGACAAAACATTAAATGCAATGTTGGCGACCTATGATCCGCATAGTAACTATTATCCGCCAATTGATGCGATCGAACTAAATCGCCAAACCACCTTACAACTCGAAGGTATTGGTGTGTCGATTCGTCCAGAACGCGGCAACGAAGATTACACCAAGATTGAAACTATTGTAGAGGGTGGTCCTGCAAGTAAGTCTGGTCAAGTTAAATCAGGAGATCGAATCATTGGCGTCGCTCAAGAGGGTGAGAAAATGGTTGATGTGATTGGTTGGACAAGTTCTGAAATTGTTGGACTCATTCGTGGTAAACGCGGAACAAAAGTCACATTAAAACTTCTTGGTGCCGGTGCATCAATGAGTCAAGCACGTAATGTGACTTTAGTGCGTGATGTGATTCAAGAGGAAGACGCTGGCGTTCGTTCACGTACAGTTGAAGTAACACGTGATGGTAAAAAGCATGTGTTGGGCGTAATTGAAATTCCATCATTCTATTTTGACTACCGTTCACGTCGTGCAGGTCAACAATACCGTTCAGTTTCTGAAGATACTGCAAATGCTTTCGAAGCGCTAAAAGCGAAGAAAGTAGAAGGGATTATTATTGATTTACGTAATGACCCGGGTGGTTCATTAGAAGAAGTTGCACGCATGTTGGGGCAGGTGATTAAATCTGGTCCGGTTGTGCAAATTCGTGATGGCAATGGCAACGTAAGTGTTTTTGAAGACAACGATGGCGGCCAACAAATTTATACAGGTCCCCTCGCTGTATTGGTGAACTTGGCGTCGGCTTCAGCAAGTGAGATTTACTCTGCTGCCATTCAAGACTATGAGCGCGGTATTATTATTGGTAGTACAACAACTGGTAAGGGTACAGCTCAGGTACAACTTGATACTCTTGCATACGGTCAAGCGACTTTAACTCAACGTAAGTTCTATCGTATTACGGGTGGTAGTACACAAAATAAAGGTGTAGTGCCAGACATTAAACTCGTCGATATCTATAACGAAGAGTTTGGTGAACGTAAATCGAAGAATGCGTTGAAGTGGGACACAATTCCTACTGCACCATTTAAGCGTGAAGGTTCTGTTCAGCCTTATGTGACAAAGTTGTCTCAATTCTCTGAACAACGTATTGGCAATGATGCTCAGTTTAAATATCTAAATAAGCGTACTGCGATTGCTAAGGTAACAAGTGATCAAAAACAAGTGGTACTTGATATTGATAAGCGCCGTGCTGAATTACTTGGTTTAGAGAAACAAACTTTAGATGCAGAAAATGAACGCCGTGCTGCAACTGGTCAAAAGCCTTTTGCAAATTGGGAAAGCTATCAAGCTTCATTGGATGCTCTAGCTGAATCTCGCGCTAAAATGAAAGCATCACAACGTCCTGCATTACCAGAAGAAGAAACTTTTGTGACTGAGGCTGCAAATGTACTTATGGATTATGCAAAATTGCAAAATCGCTAAATATTACTAGGTCTTAAGAGAAAAGCATGCTGTTATCAGTGTGCTTTTTTTATTTTTCATGTCAGTAAACTGTCACGCATTTATCATCAAATTGTCAAAAAAACTGCTTAATCTTTAAGCATGAAAATAAATACACTGATGGATGGCGCTATGCAAAGCTCATACGCGACAGCACTATTAAAACAACAGCAACTTCCTGAAAGCTTCCAATCCTTTTTTAAACAAAAGCAACTATCTAATACGCATTCACTGCATGATTTAGTGCGTCCACGTTTAAAAATTGCAATTGTTACTGAAACTTGGCCACCTGAAATCAATGGTGTGGCACTTTCATTATTGCAATTATGCCAAGGTTTACAGAAACAGGGGCATAAGATTTTATTGATTCGCCCAGAGCAAAAAGCGAAATGCCAAGACTTTACGCCAGAGCAAGAGTGTCTGGTGATGTCGCAGGCGATTCCAAAATATCCGACTTTACAGTTTGGTTGGCCACAATATTTAAAAGTATCGAAAGCTTTTGAAAAATTTGTGCCCGATGTCGTTCACATTGTGACTGAAGGGCCGTTAGGCTTAACAGCCATGCAAGCTGCTAAAGCAAAAGCTATTCCAATTTCGAGTGGCTTTCATTCCCCATTCCAAGATTTTAGCCGATTCTTCGACTTGGCTTTTTTAGTCAAACCAATTCAAAAATACTTGTGCTGGTTTCACAATAATACGCAAGTGACCTGTGTGCCGAGTAAAGATACACAAGAAGCATTACGAGGTTTTGGTATTACTTGCCCGCTGGTTGTGGTTGGGCGTGGCGTAGATACAATAAGATTTTCACCGAAGCATCGCTCTGAACATTTGCGAAAACAATGGGATGCTGATGAGAATACTCGCGTTATGCTTTACGTGGGGCGTTTATCTCCCGAAAAAGAAGTGCAAGTGCTCATTGAAAGTTATGCCAACCTACAAAACATTCAGCCACATAAAACTAAATTAGTTATTGTGGGAGATGGCCCAGATTTTGCTCGGTTAAAGTCA
Organism: Acinetobacter sp. WU_MDCI_Abxe161; assembly: GCF_025514355.1. Classification (NCBI taxonomy): domain Bacteria; kingdom Pseudomonadati; phylum Pseudomonadota; class Gammaproteobacteria; order Moraxellales; family Moraxellaceae; genus Acinetobacter; species Acinetobacter sp. WU_MDCI_Abxe161. Next base: position 124,403 of record NZ_JAHPTU010000005.1, on the reverse strand, counting down.
CTACCTGCAGCGAAGGATGTTATCTTTACCGGAAGTCTGAGAGGGCAAGATTTGGCAGCCGCCTATGCGAGTGCAGATGTATTCGTTTTTGCGAGCCAAGTTGAAACGTTTGGTAACGTAGTTTTAGAGGCGATGGCAAGCGGTTTACCAGTTATCGCGTATGATTATGCATGTGCACATCAATATTTAGCCCATGGTGTGAATGGCTGGTTAAGCCCACTTGGACAAATAAACCACTTTATACAACAAATTTATCAGCTTCCTTCAGTACAACAACTTAGAGAAATGGGCGTACAAGCCTGTCATAAAGTACAGCAAAGCGGTTGGCAACTTCCGGTTCAGCAATTGGAGCAGGCATTTTATCAGGTAGTGAAGGAGCCCTCGTTGGACTTCACCTAAGTATCCTAAGATAGGAGAATGACCATGAAACTTAAGAATGCAAAAATAAAAATACTCGATTTAGATTTGAGAGGCTGTTTATATCTTAATAATTTCTCTCACTCACAGCGTGTTGCCCTTTTTTTCAAAATTATCAGTCGTGTTGGTGATGGTCCATTTTGGTATCTGATGCTGGCAATCGTGTGGGGAATGCAAGGCATCACCTATAGCTTGCAAATCATCTACTTGTTATTAGGTGGTTCGGTCGGAACAGCAATCTACAAATTTTTAAAACATAAAACAACGCGACCGCGTCCTTATCAGGTGCATCAGGTGATTGTACTCGGTGAAAGACCACTTGATCACTTTAGCTTTCCATCGGGTCATACGCTTCATGCGGTTATGGTGACGATTGTGTTGGGTTATATCCAGCCAGTTCTACTCGCAGCTATGTTCCCATTTATGGTGCTGGTCGCTTTGTCTCGGATGGTGCTGGGCCTTCATTACCCAAGTGATGTAATCGTAGGTGCCTTAATTGGTGCAGCAGTCGCTGCGATGATTATTTTTATAGCGCCATTAATGAACATCGCTTTATAGGCATCGGTAATTTTTATCAACTTAAGCTATCGATTAGGTTTGTGGATTTGCTAAAGTACACAGTTCGTGATTTAGCAGATTAAACAGATAGGAGCCGCTATGGGCTTACGTTGGACAGATACGATTGATATTGCCATTGAATTGTCAGAAGCACATCCAGAAGTTGATCCGCAATGGATCCGTTTTACCGATTTACATGCATGGGTGTGCGCATTACCAGACTTCAGTGATGACCCAAATAAATCGACAGAAGGATTGCTAGAAGGCATCCAGATGGCCTGGATAGACGAAGTTCGCTAAAAACAGTAGAAAAAATCGCAACTTTTACACATTCAAAGCTGATTATTGCCTATGACATCGGTATAATGCGGCAAATTTTTTAATGTTTAAATTTTAAAATAAAGGAGCCACTCATGGCTATTGAACGTACTTTGTCTATCGTAAAACCTGATGCAGTGTCTAAAAACCACATCGGTGATATTTTTGCTCGTTTTGAAAAAGCGGGTTTAAAAATTGTTGCGACTAAAATGAAACACCTTTCTCAAGCTGATGCTGAAGGTTTCTATGCTGAGCATAAAGAACGTGGTTTCTTTGGTGACTTAGTTGCATTCATGACTTCTGGTCCAGTTGTAGTATCTGTTCTTGAAGGCGAAAATGCAGTTCTTGCACACCGTGAAATCTTAGGTGCTACAAACCCTAAAGAAGCTGCTCCTGGTACGATCCGTGCTGACTTCGCTGTAAGCATCGACGAAAATGCTGCTCACGGTTCTGACTCAGTTGCTTCTGCAGAGCGTGAAATTGCTTACTTCTTTGCTGACAACGAGATCTGCCCACGCACTCGTTAATCGAAAGCATTCAAACCAGATAAGTGGTATACTACTTATCTGGTTTTTTTATTCTCTCAAGAGAATATTGTTTGATTCTTGAACAATATCTTCAGTTTTTTGACATGGTTTAGGTAAATACACATGAGTTCTGCAGTGGTCGTTTCATCTGAAAATCTTGATGGACAGCAGCAATCTTCGTCCACGCCGGTAATCCCTGCTGCCGAAAATAAAGTGAATTTGCTCGGCATGTCTCGTCCTGAGTTAGAAAAATTCTTTGAAGATATTGGTGAGAAGAAGTTTCGTGCCGGACAGGTCATGAAATGGATACATCAATACTTTGTCACTGATTTTGCTGAAATGACCAATATTTCAGGTAAATTACGTGCAAAGCTTGAACAGATTTGTGAAATTAAAGCACCTGAAGTGGTTCACCGTCATTATTCAAAAGATGGTACACGTAAGTGGGTGTTTCGCGTAGGTGAGGGTGCAGGTTCTTTAGTTGAAACTGTATTAATTCCTGCCGAAGATAAAACTGGATTACGTAAAACACTTTGTATTTCTTCTCAAGTGGGCTGCGCATTAGATTGCTCGTTTTGTTCGACAGGTAAACAAGGTTTCCAACGTGATTTAACGCCAGATGAAATTATTGGGCAACTCTGGATGGCAAACTATTCTTATATGGAAGAAGTGCCTGTTGCCGAGCGTGAGCGTTCAGTGACCAATGTCGTGATGATGGGTATGGGTGAGCCACTGCTCAACTATGATGCCGTATTAAGCTCAATGCAGATCATGCTTGATGACTTTGCTTATGGCATGTCAAAACGTCGTGTGACTTTATCAACGTCTGGTGTTGTACCAAAAATTGACCAGCTTGCAAAAGATATTGATGTGGCTTTAGCAATTTCCTTGCATGCACCAAACGATGAGTTACGTAATGAGCTTGTGCCAATTAATAAAAAATATCCATTGGCTCAGTTAATTGCAGCATGTCAGCGCTATATTGCCAAAGACGGTAATGAAAGTACGCGTAAACATGTGACCATCGAATATGTGATGTTAGAGGGCGTAAATGATCAGCCTGAACATGCACAGCAAATGATTAAATTATTAAAAAATTTACCAAGTAAAATTAACTTGATCCCATTTAACCCATTCCCGCATGCACCATATGGTCGCTCAAGCCGAAATCGTATTATCTCGTTCCAAAAAACTTTGTCTGATGCCGGATTTGTGTGTACGATTCGTCAAACACGTGGTGATGATATTGATGCTGCATGTGGACAGCTAGTGGGTCAGGTGGCTGATAGAACCCGCCGTGCTGAACAGTGGCAGAAAAAAGTGACACAGCGTCAAGAGATTTTGCGTACACAAGGATAAATTGAGGGCAGGCTTTGAGTATTCCAAAGTTAAAAACGGTCTTATGTATGGGGATTGCAGTTGCATTTCTGGCAAGTGGTTGCCAGACAACGCATACGCAAAAAAAAGACCCAGAAAAAGCAGTAAAAGTGCGTACACAACTTGCTGCTGAACATATCCGTTCTGGTGACTTGGACTCAGCAAAGCGAGCTCTTGATCAAGCTTTAAGTGTAGATAGCCGCGATGCAACAGCAAACATGATGATGGGGATTTTGCTACAGCAAGAAGGTAGCAAAACCAACTTAGAAAAAGCAGAACATTATTTTAAACGAGCAATTTCATCTGAACCGGATAATGCTCAAGCACATAATAATTATGGTACTTATTTATACCAAATGGAGCGTTATAATGAGGCGATTGAGCAATTCCGTATTGCTGGCGCAACATTAGGTTATGACCAACGCTATCAGGCATTAGAAAATCTGGGGCGTATTTATTTAAAATTGGGTGATGTTGTGAATGCTGAAAAAACATTCAAACAAGCACTCCTTGCTAACCGCGACTCTTATATTTCAATGTTAGAGTTAGCGGAAATTTTTTATTTGCAGCAGCAGATTCCGGCTGCTACACAAATGTATGAGCAATATGTTCATACAGTGGGGCAGAAAAATCAGGGTGCAAGAGCACTTTGGATTGGTGTAAGAGTGGCTCGAGCCAATGCGGATAAAATGGGAACGCAAGCGTTAGTAAACCAATTACGTGCCTTGTTCCCGGAAAGTCCAGAATATCAACGTTATTTGCAATTACAGTATAGTACTGAGGCCGTATGGAAATAAATCCTAATTCACAGCAGCCAACTGGCTCAAGCTTACCGACTTCTGCTTTAGGAAATATTCAACGTCCTGGTGAGTATTTACGTCAAATTCGAGTTGCTCAAAATAAAGAGTTAGGGCAGGTTTCTTCAGATTTAAATATGCCGGTTAAGACTCTGACCGCTTTAGAGCAAGATGATTATAAGTCATTGCCGGAAGCGACTTTTATTAAGGGTTATTACCGTTCATATGCGAAATATTTAAATACAGATGCGACGGCAATTATTCAGCGCTTCGATGAGATTTATGCAAATGATACGGGCCTTTTACCAAATCATGCTTTAAATAACTCGCCAATTAAAATCATGGGCAAACTCCCGGGTTCTAATAGCGATCGTAATAAAAAATGGTTAAAACGTGCACTGCTTGCTGTTGTAATTCTTGCTGTTGTGTCATTGCTTGTTATGGGTATCCAAAAATGGACTTCAAAGAAAGACGATGCAGATTTACCTAAAGTAAATCAATCGAATGTTGAAGTTTTACCTATGCAGGGAAGTACCACCTCAACAGTGGGTGACCAATTAGTGTTAAACTTTAACCGACCAACTTCTGTTCATATTGTTGATGCAACAGGTAAAGTTTTGGCGACAGGTCGTCAGTCATCAACTTTAAGCTTAAATGGTGAGTCTCCATTCCAGATTCGTCTTGATGATGCGACAGCTGTGTCATTAAGTCTAAACCAAGAACAGATTTCATTGTCTCCATATACGGTAAACGGTAAAGCAGAATTCCGTTTATCCCGCTAATACCATGAGTTGAGCGATACAATGATAGAGAACCCAATTAAACGTCGACCAACACGTAAAATCCGTGTTGGTTCGGTGTATGTCGGTGGCGATGCACCTATTAGTGTGCAAAGTATGACAAATACCGAAACTTGCGATGTCGATGCAACCGTGGCTCAAATTGAGCGTTGTGTTGATGCAGGTGCTGATATTATGCGTGTTTCGGTCCCATCTATGGAGGCTGCTGAAGCATTTGGTGCAATTCGTAAGCGCGTTTCAGTACCTTTGGTTGCAGATATTCACTTTGACCATAGAATTGCCTTAGCTGTTGCAGATTATGGTGCAGACTGTTTACGTATTAACCCTGGTAATATCGGATCAGATCAGAAAGTTCGTGAAGTCGTTGCAGCGGCACGTCATCATGGCATTTCTATGCGTATTGGGGTCAATGCGGGTTCTCTAGAAAAAGATTTACAAAAGAAATATGGCGAGCCTACCGGGCAAGCACTTCTTGAATCAGCTTTACGTCATATTGATATTTTAGACCGTCTTGATTTCCATGAGTTTAAAGTTAGTGTAAAAGCCTCAAATGTGTTTTTAACCATGGATGCTTACCGCTTGCTTTCTCAGCAAATTGATAATCCATTACATTTAGGCGTAACTGAAGCTGGTATTTACCGTACAGGTACTGTGAAATCAGCAATTGCCCTTGGTGGATTATTGATGGAAGGTATTGGCGATACGATGCGTATTTCGCTTGCTGCCGAACCAGAAGATGAAATCAAGATTGGTTTTGATATTTTAAAATCACTTGGGCTTCGTTCTAACGGGATTAACTTTATTGCTTGCCCGAGTTGTTCTCGCCAAGAATTTAATGTTATTCAGGTGATGCAAGCGTTGGAAGAACGTTTGGAAGATATTCGTACTCCAATGGATGTGTCGGTAATTGGCTGTAAGGTAAACGGTCCGGGTGAAGCAAAAGAAGCTGATATCGGGGTTGTTGGGGCTGCGCCTCGTTCATTGGTTTATCGCAATGGTGAAAAAAGCCATCTAATCGATACCGATCAATTGGTTGATGAAATCGAAACAATGGTTCGTCAACGTGTCCAAGAGCTTGAAGAAGCTAAATCTAAAGAAATTATTCGTAGTTCATCATGAGTTCAATCGTCGCAATCAAAGGTTTTAATGACATCTTGCCAACGCAAACAGTAGCGTGGAGACGTCTCGAGCAGCATTTAGCATCTTTAATGGATGCTTATGGATATCAACAAATTCGTTTGCCGATCGTTGAACAAACGGGTTTGTTTAAACGTGCTATTGGTGATGCTACCGATATTGTCGAAAAAGAAATGTATACCTTTTTCGATAAAGGCAATCCACCAGAGTCATTAACCTTACGTCCGGAAGGTACGGCAGGTTGTGTTCGTGCTTTAGTTGAACATAACTTGTTGCGCGGTGCGACGCCACGTGTGTGGTATATGGGGCCTATGTTCCGTTATGAGAAGCCACAAAAAGGACGTTATCGTCAGTTCCACCAGTTTGGCGTGGAAACTTTCGGTGTTGCGACTCCTGATATTGATGCTGAATTGATTATGTTAACTGCTCGTTTATGGAAACGTATGGGCGTTGCAGATAAAGTTCAGCTTGAATTAAATACTTTGGGCGAAACTGATGAGCGTACAGAGTACCGTAATGCATTGGTTGCGTTTTTAAACGAGCATAAAGATGCGTTGGATGAAGACTCACAGCGTCGTTTAACAACAAATCCATTACGTATTTTGGATTCTAAAATTGAATCTACCCAGAAAATTCTGGAAAATGCGCCAAAATTACATGACTTCTTAAAAGAAGAAAGTTTAGATCATTTTAAGCAGTTACAAGACTATTTGACTGCTGCTGGCATCCAATTTGTCATTAATCAGAAGTTGGTGCGTGGTCTAGATTATTACAATAAGACTGTTTTTGAGTGGACAACTACTGCTTTAGGTTCGCAAGGTACTGTATGTGCTGGCGGTCGCTACGATGGTTTAGTTGGTCAGCTAAAAGGTAAGCCAGATCAATCTGTACCTGCTGTTGGTTTTGCGATGGGTATGGAGCGTTTATTGCTTCTACTTGAACAGGTTGAACAGGCAGAAGTTATTCGTGATTGCGAAGTCTTCTTGGTTGCAGAACCTGCTTATCAAACCAAAGCTTTGATTTTAGCGGAACAATTACGTGACCAGTTAGAAGCTGCAAATAGCAGTATTCGAATCAAAACAGGTTCGCAAGGTAGCATGAAGAGTCAGATGAAAAAAGCTGATCAGGCTGGGGCTGTTTACGCCATGATTTTGGGTGAGCGTGAATGGGAAGCGCAGCAACTTGCTATCAAAGAGTTGGCAACAGCTGAGCAGTCACAAGTTGCACTGGCTGACCTTGTACCATTCTTAATTGAAAAATTTACAAAATAAACTGAAACATCTGGAAAAGGACAATCACATGAGCTTAAGTGATGATGAACAATTCGACAGCTTAAAGTCGTTCGCAAAAAAATATGGTTCTGCCATCATTAGCGGGATTCTCATTGCATTGATTGCCTTTTTTGGGTGGGAATATTGGCAAAAAAGAAATCTTGCAAGCAGCCAAGTAGAAACTGCAAAAGTACAGCAGTTAATGGATGAGGCAAATGCGAGTGCTGATAATCCTAATGCTTTAACTTCGGTAACTGCATCGGCAGATAAGATCGTAAAAGATGATATCGATTCTGTTCAGGCCATACAGACTCAATTTGTATTAGCAAAATTAGCCTATGAAAAACAGGACTATGCAGCAGCTGAAAAAGCGTTGAAGAAAGTTGAAAATTCAAAAGTCAAAGATGAAGGCTTGATTCAGGTTGTAAAATTGCGTTTAGCAGATGCACAATTGGCGCAAAACAAATATGATGAAGCACTAAAAACCTTGTCTGGTAATGTCGATCCTGCATTTAAAGCAACAGTAGAAGAGTTACGTGGTGATATCTTTGTTGCCAAGAAAGATATTGATTCTGCTAAAAAAGCGTATCAAGCTGCATGGGATTCGTTACTGGAACGTAAACAAGAGCGACAAATTTTACAAATTAAACTCGAAAGTGTTGGCGTTTTAGTTGAAGATCCACAGATTGAGCGCCCAATTTTGGAAACACAGGTGGAAGAGTCTTAATGAATCAGAAATTCAAACTGCCTTTGGCAATTGCAATCGCATCGGCTGTACTAGTGGGATGTTCTAGCAACAAAGTAAAAGAAGCAAAACCAAATCCACTACCGAAATTGACTGAGTCGAAAAAGACTCTAGTACCGGTGTTTTCGCGCAGTGTTTCTTCTACTGATAAGGCAGATCCGTTACGTTTGCAGCTTGATGCAAGTGAAGGCGTAGTTTTTACGCTTGATCCAAAAGGTGAAGTTGCCGCATATCGTGGTAAACAACGCCTTTGGGAGAAAAAAGTCAGCAAATTAGGCTTAAGCTCTGGTGTTGAGGCTGCTGAAGGAATTGTTGTTGTTGGTAATAGTAAAGGTCAACTGTTTGCATTAGATCAGGCAACAGGTGAGCAGAAGTGGACAGCACAGTTGTCTGGTGCATTATTAAGTCCTTCTTTAGTTCAGTCTGGACGTGTTATTACCGTTGCTAATGATGGTACTGTGTTTGCTCATGATGCTGCTTCAGGTCAACAAGTTTGGGCGTATAAATTACCAAATGTCCAATTTAGTTTACGTGGACAGGCATCACCAGTGAGTCTTGATCCGCGTACTGTATTAATTGCATCTGCGAATGCATATGTTTATGCAATTGATACCATTAGTGGTATTCCGCGTTTCCAGCGCCGTGTTGCGGTAAGTGAAGGTCGTTCTGATATTCAACGTTTAATTGATATTGATGGTGATCCTGCTGTTGCCGGACAGTTTATGGTAACGACTAGTTTCCAAGGACAAGTGACCGTAACTGACCTAGCTTCTCAACGTGTAGTTTGGAGTGAAGACTCAAGCAGCACGAAGCGCCCAGAAGTGTATGACAACAAAGTATTTGTTTCTTCTACAGATGGTAAGTTAACGGCTTATGATTTAACGACAGGCGAACAGATTTGGCAAAATGATAGTTTGTTAAACCGCCATTTAAGTAACCCGGTTGTGTTGGGTTCGGACCTTATTGTTGGTGATTTAGATGGAGTATTACATCTTGTTGATCCAGCAACAGGTAAGCTAATTGGTCGTTCAAAAACAAGTGGTGAGGTCAATACATTACGTGTTATTGAGAACCAACTTTACGTTTCGACCAGAAAAGGCGATTTAAGTATTTGGCAGAATCGTTAATTTCGTTTGCTTGTGCTAAAATAGCCGCTTAACAAATTACGCTGTTAAAAAAATATCGGGGTGTTTGAATTAAATCAGTTCAAAGCCCCGTCTTTTATTATGGTCATATCTGACCTTAAAATATATCTCCTGTATTGTTTCTAATGCTCATGCCATGAGATATGGCTGGTCTTGAATTAAGGTTATTGTATGAAACCCGTTATTGCGCTCATTGGTCGTCCGAATGTCGGAAAATCAACGTTATTTAACCAGATTACCAAGAGTCGTGATGCACTTGTAGCCGACTTCGCGGGCCTGACTCGTGACCGTAAATATGGTGATGCGACTTATCAAAATAAGTCTTTCATTGTCGTTGATACTGGCGGTATTGGTGAGAGTGAAGGCGGTATTGATAACTACATGGCCGAGCAGTCAAAAACAGCGATCAACGAAGCAGATATTATTATTTTTGTGGTTGATGCTCGTGCTGGATTGTTAGCTTCTGATGAGCAAATTGCTCGTGAACTACGTACTTTAGGCAAGAAAATTTATCTTGTTGCGAATAAGGTAGACGGTGTTCATGCTGAAGCAGCTTTAGTTGAGTTCTATAAACTTGGTATGGGTGAACCATTACAAGTTGCCGCCAGCCATGGTCGTGGCGTACAGCAAATGCTGGAAGACGTACTTGCTGAAGTTCCAGAAGATGAAAACCCTGAAGAACATGACAAAGATACTGGCTTACGTTTAGCAATTATTGGTCGTCCTAACGTTGGTAAGTCAACACTAGTCAACCGTTTGCTTGGTGAAGACCGTGTGGTGGCATTTGACCAACCAGGTACAACTCGTGACTCTATTTACATTCCATTTGAACGTGAAGGTCGTAAATACACCTTAATTGATACAGCGGGTGTGCGTCGTAAAGGTAAAGTTGATGAAATGATTGAGAAATTCTCAATTGTTAAAACTTTGCAAGCCATGAAAGATGCACATGTTGTCGTGGTTGTAGTCGATGCGCGTGAAGGTATTGTTGAGCAAGACTTGCATTTAATTGGCTATGCGCTTGAAGCTGGTCGTGCCATGGTTATTGCCATCAATAAATGGGATAACATGTCTGAATATGACCGCAAGCAATGTAAGCTTGATGTTGAACGTCGTTTTGACTTTATTCCATGGGCAAAAATCCATTTAATTTCTGCTTTACATGGAACAGGGGTGGGTGATTTATATCCTTCTATCCACCGTGCTTATGAGTCTGCAAACTTAAAAGTATCACCAGCTAAATTGACTCAAATTTTGAGTGATGCGACAGAAGCTCATCAACCACCAATGATTAGCGGTCGTCGTATTAAAATGCGTTATGCGCATATGGGTGGACAAAACCCACCGACTATTGTGATCCACGGTAATAAGGTTGATAAGACACCTGCCGATTATCGTCGTTACTTAGAAAACGTGTTCCGTAAAGTATATAAACTTGAAGGTACGCCAGTTCGTATTGACTTTAAAACTTCTGAAAACCCATTTGAAGGTCGTAAGAGTCAGGTTGATGAACGTACTGCTGCACGTCGCCGTCGCTATATTCAGAAATTTAAAAAAGCAGAGAAAAAATTTAATCGTTAAGTTTTTTTCTGTTCAAAAACCCAAAGTTTTCTTTGGGTTTTTTTTGCAAATAAATGAGCTAGTCCGAAGAGTTATGAAAAAGTGTGAGTAATAAACGTAATTTTTTGTAAATTTTATAACGAATGCTATAATCAGCATCTTTATAAAATAATTTATATTTCGACAGAATAACGCGGCTTAGGGTTCATTTTTTAGCATGGTAACATTACATCTTGCTCAGCTTATATTTACACATGCTCAGCCCTCCTATACGGCTCTTGACTGCATCCCGGCTATGCAGCGTAGACGTTTATCACTATTGGCTAAACTTGCTTTAAATAGTGCGATCGGCGCATTAGAGGGGAGTAAGGCCGATTATATTGTTTGGGTATCAAAATATGGTGATGAGGCCAAAACGTTAAATATCTTGCAAGACGTTTTAAATGATCAAACTCCATCGCCTACACAATTTTCAACGTCTGTTCATAATGCAATTTCTGGTCTCTATTCAATTTTATGTCAGGATGATACCCCCTCTACAAGCTTAAGCTGTTCATGGACTGAGGGTTTGATTGAGGCTTATGCACTTTTAAAGTCAATGTCTGAGATTAAGCGGGTCTTAGTTGTCGCTTATGATGAACCATTACCTAGTATTTATGCTGAGGCAATCAATTTTCCTGCCTATGCGATGGCAGCCGTCGTTACTCTAGAGCAACCTAATTTACAAATTACTGCGTGGACGCATATAGATGAAGCAGATGCTCCTGCTTTTGCTCATTTTTGGCAGGATGCTGACCAGTTAACATCTGCATTTGGGTGGAACAAATGCTAAATCTTAAAAATCTCAAGCAAAAAAGTAATTATTGCTGGCGTGTGGCTGCTACTGGTTTTAGCTTTGCCAGTTTTGGGCTAGGCGGTATGGCCATTGCCTCAGTGATTGCACCCGTACTCAATGCAACCACTTCTGATCCACAAAAGCGGCAGCAACGTGCGCAAAATGTGATTAAGCATAGTTTTAAAGGCTTTACCGACATGATGGTCAAACTCGGCATCATGACGTATTCGGTAGAAGGGTTAGAAAAGCTACAAAATAGTCGCCAAGAGTTGGTGATTGCCAATCATCCGACTTTGATTGATGTTGTAGTACTAATTGGTATGATGCAGCAGGCTAATTGTGTCGTGAAGCAATCTCTTTGGTCGAACCCATTTACTAAAGGACCGGTACAAAGCGCAGGTTATATTTTAAATGCAGGTTCTCAGCAGTTTGTAGAAGACTGTGTAAAGCGTCTAAAAGAAAACAATGCGGCTTCTCTTTTAATTTTTCCGGAAGGAACGCGCACTGAAAAAGGGGTGACCCTAAACGAGTTTCAGCGAGGCGCAGCCAATATTGCCATTCGTGCAAATGTACCAATTCGCCCAGTAATTATTACTTGTACACCATCTACGTTAACCAAGAATGAAAAATGGTATCACGTACCATCTCAACCGTTCCATATTGAGGTTAAGGTGTTAGATGCAGTACAGGTATCAGATCTGTTAGATGATTTAACAGTAGGACCTAAACAAGTTCGTCAGTTAAGTCGTAGTTTTTATAAAATTTTTGAAGAAGAGTTATCTTGAAATGAGCAATCTTGCTGATGAACTAAAGCAAATGATTATTGATGTTCTAGCACTAGAAGATATTACTATTGCCGATATTGATACAGAAGCTCCATTATTTGGAGAAGGTCTAGGATTAGACTCAATTGACGCACTTGAGTTGGGACTGGCTTTGAAAAAGCGTTACAACATTCATTTAAATGCAGAGTCGGATGAAACCAAACAGCATTTTAAGTCAATCCAGAGCTTGGTTGCTTTAGTTGAAGCACAACAGAAGTCATAAGGAGCGTGATGATGTTATCTCAAGAGCAAGTACTAACTAAACTCCGCGAATGGATGGAAGATTTGTTTGAAATTGAACCGGAGTCTGTTCAACTCGATTCGAACCTTTATTCTGATCTTGATGTAGACAGCATTGATGCGGTCGATTTAGTTGTAAAAATTAAAGAGTTAACAGGCAAGCAAGTAAAGCCTGAAGACTTTAAAAATGTGAGAACCGTGCTTGATGTGGTGACGGTTATTCAGAATATGACTGCTGAATGAAGTTTGTTCTTAAAGGGATAATGACGGCACTTTTTGTGCTGTATCCCTTTATTGTGGGCTGGAGTTTGACGCATGGCCAATTTGTCTGGGTGAGTGCGTTACTCATCGGGTTAGGTGTGATCAGACTTTTTAGCAAAGGCAACTCGTTATTATGGCCATTAACAGGGTTTGCTATCGTTTGCGGCGGTCTAAGTTTATTGTTACATGACCATGCTTGGCTAAAGTTATATCCAGTGGGTATGAGTTTAGGCGCATTAATTATTTTTGCGCTGACACTGATTAAGCCGCCATCTATGATTGAACGCTTTGCCCGACTCGTTGAACCTGATTTACCTGATTCTGGGGTGCAGTGGACCAGACAGGTGACTAAAGTTTGGTGTGTTTTCTTTTTTTGTAATGCACTGATTGCTTTAAGCACTGTGCTTTTTACCTCAACTCAGGTTTGGGTCATTTATAATGGCTTTATTTCTTATGTGCTGATGGGCATTTTGTTCCTTGGTGAATTTATTTTGCGCAAGCGACATCAGCGTTTGCATTCTTCAAATCATTAATTAAAAACTATGTATTGCCATTTTCAGAAATTCATCGATTCAGCTCAGCCACTTTGTATAGACGGTGCTCTGCACTCGACCAGTTTTAATTACTTTTGGCAGGATGTGGCCTTACAAGCTACTGCAATTGCTCAAATGGAAAATCTAACTTGGGCTTTATGGGAAGCAGATAGCTATGAATTTCTGGTTTTATTCTTTGCTGCTTTGCTAGCGAAAAAACAAGTACTTTTACCACCAAATCGAGTACGTGAACTAGAACAGGATTTTGCAGCACAGCAGATTTATTTTTTAAAGCGCCAAAATACTGAAAAAGTTGTTCCTTTATCTTTAACCTTAGACGATGCTTTTTTAGAGCAGGCGCAACTCTATTTTTATACATCTGGTTCAACTGGTGAACCTAAAAAAATCCCAAGAACACTCAAACAATTACTCAACGAAGTTCAAGGGTTGAGTCAGAGCTTTAGTTTTGATGAAAATGCAATTGCGATTGCAACTGTTAGTCATCAACATATTTATGGATTACTGTTTAAGTTACTACTACCACTTGCTACTGGTCGAAGTTTTTATGTGCCTCAAATGGCATTCCCAGAAGATGTGGTACAAGCTCAAAAACAATTAGAAACGTTGGGATTAAGCAATTATTTGATCTCAAGCCCTGCTTTATTAAAACGCTGGACAACCGATGTTGTTTTGCAACACTGTCAAATGGTCTTTAGCTCTGGTGGTAAGCTAGACAGTGGTATTCGTCCTTACTTAAACCGTCCGATTATTGAAGTTTTGGGAAGTTCGGAAACGGGTGGTATTGCCCATCGTGCTAAAGATGAAGATGCTTGGACTGCGTTTAGTAATGTGGCTATTCGTATTGAAGACCAACAGCTCATCGTAAAAAGTAACCATGCTTTTGAGAATGACTGGATTACTACAGGTGATGGCGCAGCATGGACAGATGCAACATGTCAGACCTTTACGCTGATGGGACGTACAGATCGAATTGTAAAACTTGAAGAAAAACGTTTGAGTCTAGATGCGATTGAACAAAGTATTCAGGCTTTAGAGGTTGTAAAACATTGTCATGCACTTGTATTTGAACATGAGCAACGCCAAATGTTGGGTTGTATTGTTGTTCTGACAGAACAAGCTCGTGAGCAGTTACAACAGCAAGGTAAGTCCGCTTTTGTTGGTCATTTAAAACAACAGTTGAAAGATAGCTTGGAAACGATTGCGATTCCACGTCAATGGCGTTTCCTCAGCCAGTTACCACAAAATACTCAGTCCAAACTCAATAAAAACTATTTGAAAACTCTATTTAAGCCTATGTTACAACCCGTGGTGCTGTCACAGTCTCAAAATTCAGATGACTATATTTGGGAGTTAGAATTTCCACCTGAATTAGCATGTTTTAAAGGGCATTTTCCAACGCAACCGATTTATCCTGGAGTTGGGCAGATTGGTTTTTTACAACATTTTGCTAAATCAATTTGGTCTGATTTGAGCTGGTGTCAGGGATATGAGCAGTTAAAATTCCAAAACCTGATTCGTCCTTATGCTGTGGTACAACTTAAGCTTGCTCGAAAAGAGCATAAAGTAATTTTTGAACTACGTGATTCAGAACAGATTCTAGCTTCAGGACGACTATTATTTGCTTTGCAAACAGAAGCAGAGGGTTAAAAATGCAGACCAACTACGGCTTTGTTGTTCCCGTTTATAATCATCCACATTATTTAGCAGATTTGATTGCTTATCTGGATAGTTTCCATTTACCGATTGTGTTGGTCAATGATGGCAGTGATGCTGCATGTAGCCAAATTTTAAAAGCATTGGCAGAGCAATACTCCCAAATTCATCTTATTGAACATGAGGTAAATCAGGGTAAGGGGCAAGCCGTAATGACTGGTTTACGTGTAGCCTATGAGCTTGGGTTAAGTCATGCATTACAACTTGATTCGGATGGTCAACACTGCTGGGATGACATTCCAAAATTTATTGAGCAGTCTCGGCAACATTCCGATGCAATGGTGATTGGTCAGCCATACTTTGATGCCTCTATTCCTAAAAAGCGCTTATATGGCCGTTACATTACCCATTTTTGGGTCTGGTTAAACAGTTTGTCTTTTGAAATTAAAGACAGCATGTGCGGGTTTCGCGTGTATCCGCTTGAGAGCACAATTAAGGTGTTGAATAGTGCTAAATTTCAGCCACGTATGGGCTTTGATAGTGAAATTTTAGTACGTTTAAAATGGGAAAATACCTCTTTTATTAATGTACCAACACCTGTGGTTTATCCAGAGCAGGGAATTTCTCATTTTCATGCTTGGCGAGATAACTTAGGGCTAAGCAAAGCGCATGCAACTTTGTTTATGGGCATGTTGATTCGCTTACCGAAGCTATTAAAACAAAAGCTGCAAGGTTGACTATGACAGATTCAGCTTCACCAAAATGGAACGACATTAAAGAGCGAGGCGGTATGCTGCCCCTTATGCTGATGTTGTGGTTTTACCGTTTTGGTGGACGTTGGTTATGCAAGTTGGTGATGTACTTCGTCATTATGTGGTACTGGTTATTTGCTGCCACAGCAAGACAGGCTTCCTTACTTTATTTACAAAAACTGCATCATTTTGCTGGATCCCAGTCGCCGTTTAGCCACCAACCAAATTGGACAAATAGCTACGCGCATTTCATGCAATTTGGCGAATGTATTTTAGATAAGATTGAAGGCTGGCTAGGCAATATTCCCGAGCAGGAACTACAAGTTTTTGGACATGAAAACTTCTCTCAGCATTATCAAAAAGGTGCTCTGATTATTGTCTCTCACTTTGGCAATATTGAGTTGCTTCGAGCAATTAAGTCAGAGCATCCACAGAAAATTAATGTGCTGGTTTACCAAAAGCACGCGACCAAATTTAATGAGTTTTTGAAAAAAATAAATGATAAGGCAGATGTGTGTCTTTTATCAGTTGATGAGCTGGGTATTGAAACTGCAATGCTATTGCAAGACAAGATGCAACAAGGTGAGTGGGTCATTGTGGCGGCAGATCGAGTGCCTGTGCAGTCAGATCGTGTACAGCAAATTGATTTTTTAGGGGAGCCAGCATCCTTCCCTCAAGGTGCATGGATTTTAGCAAATTTACTCAAAGTACCTGTTATCGCAGTGTTTTGTTATCGAATGCAACAGCAATTTCAAGTGCATATTCATTTAATTGCTGAACAGATCAATTTACCGCGTGCTAACCGTATTGAAAGTATGCAAACCATCACTAAAACATACGTTGCCGTTCTAGAACAGCATTGTCTGCGTGCTCCTTATCAATGGTTTAATTTTTATAATTTTTGGACGAAATAACATGCGTGTGTTAACCGTAGGTGAACAGCCACTGAGTATTGAAGATGTCGTTTCTGTAGCCAGAGGCGAATGTCAGGTTGCTTTACCTGAAACGTCTGAGTGGCGTGAACTGATTCAAAAAGGAGCTGATTTTCTCGATCAGCTCCTTGAAGAAGAAGGGGTTATCTACGGTGTGACTACGGGTTACGGTGACTCATGTTTGGTTGAAGTGCCATTACATCAGGTTAATGAACTACCGCTGCATCTTTCACGCTTTCATGGTTGTGGTTTAGGCGAAAATTTAGATGTCATCACTGCACGTGCAGTAGTTGTGACGCGTTTATGCTCGTTAGCTCGTGGTTATTCAGGCGTGTCTTTAGCTTTGCTTGAACGTCTGACGTGGCTGCTAAATGAAAATGTAATTCCAGTCATTCCATCTGAAGGTTCAGTCGGGGCAAGTGGTGACTTAACGCCGTTGTCTTACATTGCGGGAACATTAGTCGGTGAGCGTGATGTCTATGTTGATGGACAAATTGTTCCTGTTGCTCAAGTCTATGCTGAAAAGAATATGCAGCCTTTAACGCTCAGACCTAAAGAAGGTTTGGCGCTCATGAATGGCACAGCGGTGATGACAGCGATTGCTTGTTTGAACTATAAAAAAGCAGAGCAAATTGCACTCGCAAGTACTTTAATTACCGCCCTGAATGTATTGGTGCTAGAGGGTAATCCTAGTCATTTTGATGAAGTACTGTTTGCACAGAAACCTCATCCGGGACAGCAGCAAATAGCAAAGCAATTACGTGATTGGCTGAATAGTGAAGTACAAACGGCACATCAAAGTCCGCGTTTGCAAGATCGCTATTCATTACGCTGTGCGCCGCATATTATTGGTGTGTTTGAAGACTCAAAAGTATGGTTACGTCAGTTTATTGAAAATGAGCTGAATTCAAGTAACGATAACCCATTGATTGATCCAGTTGGTATGCGTGTATTGCATGGCGGTCATTTTTACGGTGGGCATATTGCACAAGCAATGGATAGCTTAAAAATTATGATTGCCAATATTGCTGATTTGATGGACAGACAGATTGCACAGTTGGTTGACCACAAAATGAACCATGGTTTGCCACGTAATTTAACGGGTGCGACAGCTGAACGTTTACCACTCAATCATGGTTTTAAGGCGGTACAAATCGGAGTGTCAGCGTGGACGGCTGAAGCCTTAAAAAACACTTTGGCAGCTTCAATTTTTTCACGTTCAACCGAATGTCATAACCAAGACAAAGTCAGTATGGGAACCATTGCTGCGCGTGATGCGAGCCGTGTGATTACCTTGACCCAGCAGGTCATTGCAGCACTTTGCTGCGCGAGTGTGCAGGCGATTCATTTGAAAGGTTTAACGGCACAGCTCAGTCCGACATTGCAGGCATTTATGCAATGGACCTTACAAAGCTTTGCATTTGTCGAAGAAGACCGACCATTACAAACCGAACTACAACAGATTGTTGATCGTTTAGACCAACTTGAATTGTTTAATCAACCAGAACTTATGGGATAAGGTGAGCCAATGCATGCAGATGTAATCATTGAAATTCCATTTCATGATGTCGATACCATGAATGTGGTTTGGCATGGACACTATTTAAAATACTTTGAGATTGCGCGCTGTAAATTGCTCGATCAATTTCATTATAACTATATGCAAATGAAAGAATCAGGCTATGCATGGCCTGTGATTGAAAGCCATGTTCGCTATGCATACGGTATTGAGTTTGAACAAAAGATTCGGGTTCGGGCTATTTTAAAAGAATGGGAAAACCGTTTGAAAATTGATTATTTGATTTTTGATGCTGAATCTGGGAAACGTTTAACCAAAGGTTATACCACACAGGTGGCGGTGAATATTGAAGCCCGTGAAATGTGTTTTCAGTCACCTCAAGTTTTGTTTGATCGTTTGAATGCGTGGTCTGAGTTTCAACCGAAGAGGAATGCGTGATGTCTAAATTCATCAAAACTTTAGGTTTAGGTGCAGCTGTTTGGATGAGCAGTTTAAGTGTAGTCTATGCAGCACCAGCACAAATTACTCAAATTTTTCAGCAATTGTCACAGTCTCCTACGGTTCGTGCTGATTTCGAACAGCAAAAAAAATTGCCATCGTTGAATAAAACTTTTGTATCGAACGGCTCTTTGTTGTTCTCAAAATCTTATGGTGTAGCATGGCAAATCAAACGACCTGTACAAGCAGATTTGATTGTTACCCCAACCAAATTGGTACAGAAAACTCAGCGGACATTTAGCCAAATACAAGTTGATCAATCGCCATATAGTTCGGTCGCGACTTTATTCTTACAGCTCATGTCTGGTAATGAACAGGCTTTGGCAAAGAATTTTAATGTGGTAAGTGCGACTTATAGTCCAGCGGGTTGGAACATGAGCTTAACTCCGAAAAGTAGCTTGTTTAAAAAGTTATTTGTGCGTGTTGATGCTCAAGGTCAACAGTACGTCAACCAAATCGTGATTACCGAGAAAGCGAATAATTTAACGACCATTCGCTTTAGTCACCAGACTTCTCAACCGACGACTCTAACGGCTGCTGAGCATGCGATTTTCCAACTGGCAAAATAGGTTCACCGCGCTTTGGTTAATTGCTCTGCTACTGATCGCTGTGGGGCTTGGCGTGACGTGGCTGAATAAAGATATTCATATTCAAACCAATATTTTTGCTTTATTGCCTAAAGTACAGCAAGACCCAGAACTTGCACGTACTCAGCAGTACATGAATGAGCAACTCAACAATAAAGTATTTGTGGTGGTAGATGCCAAAGATGAGGCTGCGATACAACAAGCGACTCATTTCTTAACAGCGCAAGCGAAGCAAAGTGCGCTATGGCAGCCACTCAAACCACAGCTAGATTTTGACCAGTTTGCAAAACAGTTGTATCAACATCGAGCAGGGTTGTTGAGTGCTCAAGATCAAGCCTTATTGCAAAAAAAGGATTATGCTGCGCTGACTGAACAAAGTCTGATGCAGATGATGAGTCCAGGCATGCCTGTCACTGCTGAGTCACTGAAGCAAGACCCGCTATTATTGTTCCCTCGTTATGCCATGCAGTTGGCAACTCCGTCACAACAAGATATTGAAATGGAGCAGGGTTTTGCCACAATTCATCATGAGCAAGGTATCTCTCGGCTTTTCGTATTACAGTTGACGCAAAGCCCATACAATATTGATTATCAAGAACAGACCTCTATTTGGATTGAGCAAACTAAGCAAAAGTTAGCTGCAATGGGATTAAAATCTCATTGGACTGGAACTATTTTATTTTCAAATTTTGGGACGCAATCGGCTAAACAGGAAATCTCAACCATTGGTGTTGGCTCGACACTGGGCTTAATTTTTCTGGTTTGGTTCGGCTTTCGCTCACTGCGACCTTTGGCGACCGAGTTTATTGCAGTTTCGACTGGAAGCTTTGTGGCGTTTGCGGTCACACATTGGGTGTTTGGTGAAATTCACTTAATGACATTAGTGTTTGGTGCAAGTCTGATAGGTGTCTGTGTCGACTTTTCATTTTATTTTATGGCGATGCAATCGCAGCATAGAAAGCTTGGTGGTTTTCAAATTTTAAAACCGCTATTACCAAGTTTGTTTATGGGCTTAATGACCACATTAGTTGCTTACATCTTTTTGAGTTTTACTCCGTTTCCTGGATTCAAGCAGATTGCAGTCTTTTCAATTGTGGGATTAACTGCGGCGTGGATCAGTAGTGTTCTATTATTACCAAGATTACCTGCACTCAATGCCCAGCCAGCAATAAAAGCACTGTCGTGGATTGGACAAGCACGCTTATGGTTTCAGCAACGAACCAAAGTTCGTTATGGCTTGATTGCAGTTATTTTAGCAATAGGTACGGCGAGTCTTTTCTATCTTAAAAGTAACGATGATATTCGTAACTTACAAGGTATGGACGCGAGCTTAAAACAGCAGGACCAAGCGGTTCGTGAGCAATTTGGTCAGCAACAAAGCAGTGATTATTTTGTGGTACGTGCAGCATCTGCAAATGAAATGCAGCAACAAGAGCAGCAACTGATTGGACACTTGCAACAGTTACAATCACAAGGGAAAATCAATGCATTTCAAGCTTTGGGTCAATGGATTCCACCATTGGCAGAGCAGCAAAATAATCTACAATTATTAAGAAATATTCCAAAAGCGACTTTGCAGCAATATGCACAAAGTATGGGGCTAAATGTTAATGATGTTTTACATTGGCAACAGCAACTAGCGACACAACCACTATTAGATTTTTCGGTATTTAAAGATCATCCTTTAGCTTTTCTACAGCCTCAATCTAATGAACGATTAGTGATGGTGACAGGGGTAAAACAGCCTGACGTGTTAAAGCAGCTTCAGAATGAGCACATATATTTTCAGCAACCGATTACTGCAATGTCACAAATGTTTGCCGAACATCGAGTGCAGGCTCAACATCTTCTGATTTATGCCTTAATTGGTCTGGCGATTGGTTTAGCACTTATTTATGGACTATGTTCGATTGTGCCCTTGGTTCTGCCAGTCAGTTTGGCTTTACTAAGCACTTTTGCTGTTCAGGCATGGTTAGGTGTCGAGATTAACCTGTTTAGTATTATGGCGACTTTCCTGATTATTGGGATTGGCGTTGACTATGCAATTTTCTACCGACATGGACATGATCACCCGCAAGTAGTTGGAATGGCATTATTTTTATGTATGATGTCGACTTTACTTGGCTTTGGATTACTTTCATTTAGCCATACTTATGCAATTCATTGTTTTGGTTTAACGGTTTTATTCGGGGTTATTTTCTCATTTATCTATGCGACTTTGTTAACCCCCGCAGATGAAAAACATATCGTGAATTTACAAGACCATTCATAATTTGAATAAATTAAAAAGGAAGTTGTGCTATGAGCACTATAGAAAAAATTGATGTCGTGATTATTGGGGCTGGGCCATCAGGTAGTTCTGCTGCTGCACTTCTTCGAAAAAAGGGCTATACCGTTACGGTCATTGAAAAACAGTATTTCCCTCGTTTTTCGATTGGTGAATCATTGTTACCGCAATCTATGGCATTTTTAGAAGAGGCTGGTTTATTAGAAACAGTCCGTGAGCATGTTGAGCAATATGCTTTTCAATTTAAAAATGGAGCAGCTTTTTTACGCGGCAAACAGCGTAGCTTCTACGACTTTACTGAAAAATTTACCGATGGTCCGGGCACAACTTGGCAAGTTCGCCGTGCAGATTTTGACAATTTGCTAGCAAAGCAGGCTCAAGTTTATGGCGCAGACATACGCTTTGGACATGAGGTTTTAGATGTCAATGTCGCATCTGAGCAACCTTTACTTACCGTGTTAGATGAAGAACAACAGCGTTATCAGATTCAAACTAAATTCTTGTTAGATGCGAGTGGCTTTGGGCGAATTTTGCCAAAGTTATTAGATTTAGAGAGCCCATCAAATTTTCCAGTACGACGTGCACTGTTTACCCATATTGAAGATGGTATTACAGATGACCCAGAGTTTGACCGTAATAAAATTTTAATTACCGTTCATGAAAAAGATCATCGTGCATGGTATTGGCTGATTCCATTTGCAGATGGACGGGCTTCTTTTGGTATCGTTGCAGAACAAGATTTTTTTGACAAATACACGGTCGAAAATATTGAAGATAACGAACCTGAGGCAATGTTTAAGCGTATTTTGGCTGATGAAACAAGCTTGTCAAATGTACTACGTCAAGCTAAGTTTGATACACCAGTGCGTACCTTGGTGGGCTACTCAGCGAATGTAAAACACTTGGCAGGCCAAAACTATGCGCTATTAGGTAATGCGGGTGAGTTTCTTGATCCAGTCTTTTCATCAGGTGTGACGATTGCTCTTAAATCTTCAAGTTTGGCAGTTCCTTTGGTTGAACGAGTTTTACAAGGTAAGCAAGTCGACTGGTTAGAAGAATATGAAAAACCATTACGCCGTGGTATTCAGGTATTTCGTGCCTATGTAGAGTCATGGTACGAAGGCGAGTTCCAAGATGTGGTGTTCTCGCAAAATCAGAATGAAGGCATTCGCCGTATGATTTCTTCATTATTAGCTGGTTATGCGTGGGATGAAAAAAATCCGATTCATAAAAATGCCAAACGTAGACTTACTACTTTGGCAGAATATTGTCGTGAAGGCTTGGTGCAAGAACAGGTACTTGAGGGATAACCATGCAACGCAAATGGGCAACGATATTACTCAGTAGCTTTTTATTTTTAAATGGTTGTCAGGTCATGCCACATGCTAAAGGACTGCAAAGTCCTCTATGGCAAACTCAGACTTATCAACGGCAAGATCAGGTTGAAGTTCAGTGGAAGCAGCAAAGCTTTAGCTTCTTGTTATATCAACAGCAAAAGGGTGCTGTGCTGGATATGGTTGCTTTAAGCCTGACAGGCCAGCAATTATTTAAGTTACAGTTTGATGGGCATCGGGTTCATGTTGAACAGCGTATTGATCAAATGCGTTTATTGCCTTTTGAGTTTGTGGTGCGTGACCTTTTGTTTGCGACATATCCTCAGTTTTCACATTTAGGACAGCAAGCTGTAGAGATGAAACAACAAGCAGACAAGCAGGTTGTTTATATTGAAAAGCAGCCTGTGTTGCAGCTTAAACAAGGGCAAGGAAGCATTGAATTGATTAATGAACAAGTCCCTTATACCATGACGCTGAGTTCGATTGAGAACACCTTGCAGACAGAAGAAAGTTCTACGCCATGAAACATCTACCTTCAGAAAATGCAGCTCCAATGGCAGTAGGCATACAATTTAGTGTTGGTTTATCTGCATTAGGCTGCGAACTTAATCAAATCAAACAAGCATTACACCAGCCCGAGCAAACCTTGAGTTTGCGTAATGATTTAATCGCTGATCGTGATGTTTGGGTGGGGCAATATACGCATCCATTATGTTCGAGCGTACCTGATACTTTACAGTCTGTAGATTCACGTAATCTACGTTTTGCATTAACCGCATTATCTAAAATTGAAACAGAGTTAAAAGCTTATACAGCAACCTTTGAAAATAAACGTTTGGCCATTGTAGTGGGCACATCGACTTCTGGTATTGCAGATAATGAATTATTACTTAAGCAATATTTTCAAGGGCAAACAGATCTATCGATATCTCATTATCCCCAAGAAATGAGCTGTTTAGCGAAAGCATTACAGCAGTACTTGGGATGGGAAGGACCTGCCTACACGATTTCAACTGCTTGTTCTTCTAGCGCTAAAGCATTAGCCGCAGGGCAGCGATTACTTCACGCAGATTTAGCAGATGTTGTGCTGGTGGGTGGCGTCGACACTTTGTGCAAGTTGACCCTAAATGGATTTAATAGTTTAGAAAGTTTATCTGAACATATTTGCCAACCCTGCGGTGTAAACCGTGATGGTATTAATATTGGTGAAGCTGCTGCGTTTTTTGTACTAAGTAAAGAACAAGCGCCTGTCATGTTAATGGGGGCGGGTGAATCTATGGATGCATGGCATATTTCGGCTCCCCATCCTGAAGGCAAAGGTGCAGCTTTAGCTATGCAACGTGCATTAGATATGGCACATATTTCCGCTCAAGAGGTGGGTTATATCAACTTGCACGGAACAGCAACTCCACAAAATGATGCAATGGAAATTAAGGCTGTAAGGCAAGTTTTTGGTGATTACCCAGTGGCTTTAAGTAGTACAAAACATAAAACTGGACATTGTCTAGGAGCAGCGGGTGCCATAGAGGCTTTTATTTGTGAACAGATTCTAAAAGATCAAAGTTGGTTGCCTTTACATCAAAATGTTGAGATTGATCCAGATTTGGCTGACCAAAACTATGTGCAAAATACTGAACTAAAACAATCCATTCGCTATGTCATGAGTAATTCTTTCGCTTTTGGGGGAAGTAATATTAGTCTTGTTTTTGGAGTGAAGCCCTAATGAAACTGGATGCAATTCAATATATTCCTCATGAGCAACCGATGGTATTTATCGACCATTTAACTGAGGTTGCAGAAGGGCGGGCGGAAGCAGAACTCACGATTACGCCAGAGCTGATGTTTTGTGAAGCAGAAGGTTTGCCGACATGGGCAAGCATTGAAATTATGGCACAAACGATTAGTGCTTATTCAGGCTGGCAAGGTAAGCAGTCAAAACAAGCGCCAAAAGTCGGTTTTTTATTGGGAACGCGTAAATTACATTTACCCATTCCTTATTTCGCTTTGGGTTCACGATTGATCATTCAAATAGAGCAACAATATTTTCATGAAGGACTTGGGCAATTTTCCTGTGAAATTCAATATGCTGAACACCGCATTCAGGCAATGTTAAGTGTATTTGAACCTACAGAAACACCATTTGAATAACCACAAAGAATTAGGAATACATTGTGACAAGACGAATTTTAGTAACGGGTTCAAGTCGAGGAATTGGGAAGGCGATTGCATTACAACTCGCAAAGGCTGGTTTTGATGTGACTGTACATGCACGTTCGCGTCAGGCAGAGGCTGAGCAAGTTGTCCAAGAGATTCAAGCCTTAGGACAAAATAGCCATTATTTAATGTTTGATGTAACTGAACGCCAGGCGGTTCAACAAATTTTAGAACAAGATGTAGAGCAGCATGGCGCTTTCTATGGCGTTGTATTGAATGCAGGTCTTACCCATGATGGTGCTTTCCCTGCACTCACCGATCAAGATTGGGATGAAGTGATTTCGACGTCTTTAGATGGTTTTTATAATGTTTTAAAGCCACTTATCATGCCAATGATTCACTTACGCAAAGGTGGCCGTATTGTCACTTTATCTTCTGTGTCTGGAATTATGGGGAACCGCGGTCAGGTCAACTACAGTGCTGCAAAAGCAGGTTTGATTGGTGCGACCAAAGCTTTGGCACTTGAATTGGCGAAGCGAAAAATTACAGTGAACTGTGTTGCACCTGGGCTCATTGAGACCGAAATGGTGACAGATGAAGTTAAAGAACATGCACTTAAAATGATTCCATTGCAACGTATGGGACAGGTCGATGAAGTGGCGAGCGTAGTGAAATTCTTGTGTTCAGATGAAGCCTCTTATGTAACCCGACAGGTGATCTCTGTAAATGGAGGACTCATCTGATGAAGCGTGTGGTTGTGACAGGAATGGCAGGAATTACCTCTTTAGGTGAAACTGCTGATGACATCTTTGCGCGATTTGAAGCTGCTAAAAGCGGTATTCGTTACATGCCCGAGTGGGAGCAATATGTTGACCTTCGGACCAAGCTTGCTGGACCTGTAGAATCTTTTCATATTCCAAAACATTTTAACCGTAAAGTCACCCGTGGGATGGGCCGTGTTGCTCTCATGTCTGTGGTTTGTGCCGAAACTGCTTTACAAAATGCTGGTTTGCTTGGACATGAAATTTTATCTAGTGGCGAAGCGGGTGTTGCCTTTGGTTCATCAGCGGGTAGCGTAGATGCCGTGGGTGAGTTTGCTAGCATGTTGCTTCATCAGAGCATGAGTAAGATCAACGCAACTACTTATATTCGTATGATGGCCCACACCAGCGCCGTGAACATGACCGTATATTTTGGTCTTAAAGGCTTAACTTTACCTACCTCAAGTGCCTGTACCTCTGGTTCTATGGCGATTGGGCAAGCCTATGAAGCTATTAAATATGGCAAACAACAGGTCATGATTGCGGGTGGTGCAGAGGAACTCAGTGCGGCAGGAGCAGCGGTTTTTGATGTATTGTTCGCGACCAGTGGAATGAATGACCAACCAGAAAAAACACCGCGTCCATTTGATGCTAAACGAGATGGATTGGTGATTGGTGAAGGCGCAGGCTGTTTAATTTTAGAAGAATATGAGCATGCCAAAGCCCGCGGTGCTCATATTTATGCAGAGGTGATTGGCTATGGTAGCAATACCGATGGCCAACACGTCACTCGTCCTGAGTCAGAAATGATGGGGCGCTGTATGGAATTAGCGCTTAAAGATGCCTCTGTAGAAGCTAAAGACATTGCCTATGTAAATGCTCATGGGACTTCAACAGATCAGGGAGATGTAGCGGAGAGTCAAGCTACTGCAAAAGTTTTAGGCTATAAACCAATCAGCTCTTTAAAGAGTTATTTTGGACATACGCTGGGGGCGTGTGGAGCTATTGAAGCTTGGCTAAGCATCGAAATGATGAATCGTGGCCGTTTTATTCCAACTTTAAATCTAGATGAAATCGACCCACTATGTGGTGAACTGGATTATATCGTTCAGCAGCCGAGAAATTTGGATGCTGACATTATTATGAGCAATAACTTTGCTTTTGGCGGAATTAATACTTCGCTTATTTTTAAACGTGTTAAACAATAAGGAACACAACAATGTTAAATAAAAAACTTTTATTTGTAGCAATGCTAAGTGCGGGTTTTACTGCCACTGTTCAGGCTGGAGATGAAGTACATCAGTTAAATTTTAAAGAAGCTGTAGACCGTGCTGTTGCAGATGGGACACTGGATGGTTCGGTAAAGTTTTATTTAAAAGGTACAAAGTCTGGCGGTAAAGTTATTCAAAAAGATGCGGTAACCAATAAAAAGACCAATGGTTTTGGTAAGTCGGCAGCAACGTCTTGTGACTGGGTTTTACGTTCAGCACTAATCCAAATGCAAAACAATGCTAAAGCACAAGGGGCAAACGCCGTGACCAATATTGTGAGCTATTTTAAAGCCAATGAAACCACAAGTACCACAACTTACGATTGTTATAAAGGTGCCATGATGGCGGGTGTTGCGTTAAAAGGCGATGTAGTTAAATTCTAATCATTTAAAGTAAGGTCGAGATAATGTCTAAGCGTAAAATTGAAGTCTACACACAGGCATTATCTCAGCTTCTTTTAAAATCGAAACAAGATTTCCCCGACTTCCGTACATTTAATTATTATAAAAAACAACAAATACAGAGTGTCAGAAATAGACTGATCGCAGAGAAACTACAACTCAATTCAACGGAATTGGAGTTTGCCAAGCATGAACATGGTAAACCTTATTTGTTAAATCATAATTTGCATTTTAATCATTCACATAGCCAGCAATTCTACGCTTTAGCCATAAGTGCACAGGTTAAAGATATTGGTGTAGATGTTGAGGAACTTGATCGAAATGTACGCTTAGATGCATTAGCAAAACATGCTTTTCATCCCGATGAATATGCAACGTGGCTAAGTTTGGAACAAGATAGAGAATATTGGTTCAAAGTCTGGACCACTAAAGAAGCGGTTCTAAAAGCATCAGGACTAGGCATACGTTTAGATTTAAATACATTAAATACTCAAGCGCACCCTACAGACCAAGGGGGAATCTGTTCTCATCCATTGAATGGTACATTTGCTTATCAGAATTTTATTGTTGGTAATATGATGTTAACCGTGGCGTGGCGTTCAGAGTTATCTTGCCGAGGTTTCCAGTTTCCATCTATTCAGCTTCATTCACTTGATTGTTAATAAGTGAAATAGCGTACATAAAAAAACCGCGTATTACGCGGTTTTTTTACTAAAAGGAAAAGCTAAAAATTAAGCTTGGCCTTCAACAGCAGCAGCTTGAGCACGTTGCATGTTCGCTTCAAACTCTGCATCAAAGTTGATTGGAGTAAGAAGTAACTGTGGGAAGCTACCTTTAGTGACTAAATCATTTACAGCTTCACGCAAGAACGGGAACAAAATATTTGGGCAATATGCGCCTAAAATATAAGGTAAACGTTCTTCTTCAATATTATCGATCAAGAAAATACCTGATTGAGTTACATCTACAATGAACGCTGTTTCGTTGTCGTTATCAGCTTGTACCACAACTTTTAAAGAAACTTCAAAGTGAGTCGGGTCAATCTTTTCTGCAGCAGAAGAAAGATTGATATTAAGTTCAGGTTGCCATTGTTTAGTGAAAACCTGCGCCCCAGGAACCTCAAAAGAAATATCTTTTGTATAAATACGCTCTAAAGCTAATTGTGGTTGAACTTGTTGTTCTTCGTTCATTGTTTTTTCCTTAATATGGATGCGATGTTAAGCCAATAATTCGTCGAGTTTACCTTCACGCTCTAAAGCATAAAGTTGGTCAAAACCACCGATAAACTGATCGTTAATGAAAATTTGTGGGACAGTACGATGATTTGTGCGTTGCATTAATTCAACACGTACTTCGGGTGCTTCAACAGAAAGATTTACTTCTTTATAAGCAACACCTTTACGCTCAAGTAACTGTTTAGCACGAACGCAATACGGGCATACAGAAGTTGAGTAAACAATGACGTTTGCAGCCATGATAATTCTCCTTAAGCTTTTGGTTTGCTTTTAACAAGAGGTAAGCCTTGTGCTTTCCAGTTACTGATACCGCCATCAAGACGATAGCTATCGTGGTGAGCAACTTTTTGCAAAGCACTTCCAGCAACTTGCCCCAAGTTGCAAATAAATACCAATGGACGGTCACTTGCTTTTAATTCTTCAGCATGACTTGCAATTTGGCTATACGGAATATTGCGACTGCCGCTAATATGACCTTCGCGAAAATCTTTGCTATCGCGTAAGTCAATTAAAAGCGCATTTTTCGCTTTCACTAAAATACCAAGCGACTGTGGAGAAATTTTACGACCGTTACGTTGACCTTCAAAAATGAAGAACAACACGATCAAGACTCCGAGCGTACCAAACAAAATGGGGTGATTCCCCATAAACTCTAACCAGCGTTCCACAAGTCACCTAAAAAAATTAAAAACAAAATTGACCTAGAGTATAGCGTATATAGATGGTGATCAAAATCACCACTTCAAGGGCAAATAGGGCAGAAAATCAGTTTTTTTGCTGTGCTTCTTGAATCTCGTCGATTAAACGCAAAAAGCTATCTAGACGTCGCGGTAAAATTTCACCAGCTTCGACAGCATGTTTTAACCCACAATTCTTTTCATGAGTGTGCGTGCAATTACGGAATTGGCAAGAACCCAGATGCGCTGCAATATCTGGAAAGCCCATACGAATTTTCTCTAAATCGAGATGCCAAAGCCCAAACTCACGAATTCCCGGAGAATCAATTAAGGCACCATTTTTACCGAAGTTGATTAAGCGCGTAGAGGTTGTTGTGTGTTGTCCAAGTGCAGAGTTTTCAGAAATAACATTGGTTTTTTGCTCTGCATCTGGAATGAGCACGTTAATTAAAGAACTTTTTCCTACGCCTGATTGCCCTACAAATGCTACGGTTTCACCATCTAAACGTTCAGATAAAGCAGAGATATCTCCCTTCTTGGACTGACAAATCATCACCTCATAACCCAAAGTTTTATATTCTTCTAATAGGGTGAGAATTGGGTCATTTTCAGTGAGTAAATCAGATTTATTGAGGACCAAAAGAGCAGGAATATTAGCGTCTGCACAAGCCACTAAATATCGATCGATTAGTGTTGGAGCTGGTTCAGGCAGTGGTGAAAATACAATCACAATCAAACTGATGTTTGCGGCCACTGGTTTAACTTTGTGATAGCGGTCAGGACGAGTGAGTAAAGAGGTGCGTGGGTGAATGGCTGTAATAATGCCTAAACCCGTATTTGGGTCAGCTTGCCATTTAACACGATCGCCAGTGACCAATAACTCAAGGTTAGTTCGAGTATGACAGCGCCAAACACTATTGAGTTCGATCGGTTTCCAGAATGGTTCTGGTTCTCCTTCGGCAACTTGTGGTTTTTCTGGGTGATGCTCAGGTACAGAGAGGGCTTGTACTTCAAGTTGACGACCGTAGTGTTGTACAACGAGTCCGTCTAGATCCTGTGAAGTATCGATCTCTTCTTGGCGAGTTTTATGCTGTTTTTCAATACGACGTTGCTGTTGTTCAGTTAAACGACGCTTACGAATTAAAGCCATTCATATCCCAAAAAAACCATTGTTTGAAGACCGCAAAAATAGCATGAAGCAGCTATAGAATTACAGCGCGGAAGCAAGAAATTTGCTACTATTGATGTTTTTACGGCATTTTAGAACGTACATTCATGAGCAGTACTTTAAATACACGATTAATTTGGATTGATCTGGAAATGACCGGATTAGATACCGATAATGACCAAATTATTGAAATCGCAACAATTATTACAGATGATCATTTAAATGTACTTGCCGAAGGTCCAGTTTTGGCTATTCATCAACCTGATCGTATTTTAAATGCAATGGATGAATGGAACACTCGTCAACATGGGCAGTCTGGACTGATT
The DNA here is from genome assembly GCF_025514355.1 of Acinetobacter sp. WU_MDCI_Abxe161. NCBI lineage: Bacteria > Pseudomonadati > Pseudomonadota > Gammaproteobacteria > Moraxellales > Moraxellaceae > Acinetobacter > Acinetobacter sp. WU_MDCI_Abxe161. The sequence goes on along the minus strand of NZ_JAHPTU010000005.1, from coordinate 93,482 downwards.
GAACGAGTTCGACGCAGTAAATTAACAGCTCGTGATGCTGAGTTACAAACTTTAGAATTCCTAAAAAAATGGGTTAATCCAAAAGTTTCACCAATGTGCGGTAACTCAATCTGTCAGGACCGCCGTTTCTTACACCGTCTCATGCCTGAACTAGAGCAGTATTTCCACTATCGTAATCTTGATGTATCTACGGTAAAAGAACTTTCAAAACGCTGGCGCCCTGAAATCATGAGCGGTCTGAAAAAGAATGCATCGCATTTGGCAATGGATGATATTCGTGACTCGATTTCCGAGTTGAAATATTACCGTGAATATTTCTTTATCATGAACACTGACGGTAAAGATTAATAACCTTACTCGAGTGATATTAAAGGGAGGCTATTGCCTCCTTTTTTATTACTTAAAGGACCTTGTTACAATAATGCCGATCGCCTGATTTGGCTTTCATATTCATTTTGCTTAAAATGATGTTTGAAATTTTTTATTATAAAAAGAGAGCATTTATGCAAAGTAATAACCCGATACTGACACGTGTTGAAACGGTCAGTGACTATAGTCAACCGATGACTGTGCAAGGTGCGATTCAAAAATCTGTTATGTTGACGGTCATTGCAGCTGCGGTGGGTGTCGCTTTATTTTTCTATGCAGCCTTTACTGCAAATGTTGGTATTGCTTACGCGGCTTCAATTGTAGGTGCAATTGGTGGTTTGGTTTTAGCTTTAATTACAACGTTTAAACCAACGACAGCGCCAACATTGGCAATTCCGTATGCCTTATTTGAAGGGGCTTTTTTAGGTGGTATTTCTTTTACTTTCCAGTTGAAATATCCAGGTGTTCCTCTTCAGGCTTTATTAGCGACTTTCGTTACGACTTTGGTGATGTTTGGTCTATATAAGTTCCAAATTATCCGCGCAACTGAAAAGTTCAAGTCAGTTGTAATCTCTGCATCTTTGGCAATCTTTATTGTATTTATTGTGCAGATGGTTATGCGTTTAGCATTTGGTTCAAGCGTTCCTTATATTTTTGAAAGCAACTGGTTAGGCATTGGTTTTGCTGCATTTGTTGCGGTAATCGCTTCACTTAACCTGATTTTAGATTTTGATTTAATTGAAACTAATGCAGCATATCGTGCGCCAAAATTCATGGAATGGTTGTGTGGTATCGCATTACTTGCAACTTTAGTGTGGATGTATATTTCTTTCTTACGCTTACTTGGCTTATTGTCTGACGACTAAGTTTGAATTCATCTAAAGGTCGCTCCTCATCAGGAGCGATTTTTTTTCGTGCGATTTTTGAAAAAAGATGCATTATGCAATTTCGAAAACCGCCGAATATTGGCATTATGCTTGAAATTGTTTTGAGTGAGATCGGCATGACACAAGGACTTTTAGCAGGTAAGCGCTTTTTGATTGCAGGCGTTGCTAGTAAATTATCAATTGCTTTTGGTATTGCCCAAGCATTACACCGTGAAGGTGCAGAGCTTGCGTTTACTTATCCAAACGAAAAATTAAAAAAACGTGTGGATGAATTTGCTGAGCAATTCGGTTCTAAGCTTGTGTTTCCATGTGATGTTGCTGTTGATGCTGAAATTGATAATGCATTTGCAGAACTTGCAAAACATTGGGACGGTGTAGACGGTGTTGTGCACTCAATTGGCTTTGCACCTGCACATACACTTGACGGTGACTTCACTGACGTGACTGACCGTGAAGGTTTTAAAGTTGCTCATGACATCAGTGCATACAGCTTTATTGCAATGGCTCGTGCTGCAAAACCTTTATTACAAGCTCGCCAAGGTTGTTTATTGACTTTGACTTACCAAGGTTCTGAGCGCGTTATGCCTAACTATAATGTTATGGGTATGGCAAAAGCTTCTTTAGAAGCTGGTGTTCGCTATTTAGCATCAAGCTTAGGTGTTGATGGTATACGTGTAAACGCGATTTCTGCGGGTCCAATCCGTACTTTGGCTGCATCTGGTATTAAATCTTTCCGTAAAATGTTAGATGCCAATGAAAAAGTTGCGCCATTAAAGCGTAATGTAACCATTGAAGAAGTAGGTAACGCAGCGTTGTTCCTATGCTCACCTTGGGCTTCAGGTATTACTGGCGAAATTCTATATGTAGATGCTGGTTTCAATACTGTAGGTATGAGCCAATCTATGATGGATGATGAATAAGTTTTAAAATTTATTCAGCCATAAAAAAGCCGTAGTTGAAGGACTACGGCTTTTTTAATTGGTACAAGTTATTGCGGCAGTCCTTTTACAGGTGAACCACCTAGAGCTTGCATGAGGGTGACATAAGCATTGTATTGGCTTTGCTTCGTTTCAACGAGGCTTAAGCGTGCAGTACGAGTGGTTTGCTGTGCATCAAGAAGTGTTTTTAATGCGACAGCACCATAACGGTAACGAACTTCAGTTAAACGTTCGGTTTTTTCTGCAAGTTCAACATTACGTTCTTGTAACGCTACTTGCTTGTCGAGTTCTGTACGACTCGATAAAGCATTTTCTACATCAGCAAAAGCCTGATAAAGCGTTTGACGATATTGAATAATCGCTTTCTCATAATCCAGATTGCTAATCGCGATATCTTTTTTCATATCGTTATATTGCAAAAACGGTAAGCTTAAACTTGCACCTAAAGTTAGAGCAGGGTTACGTAATAACTCCGTTAACGATGTGCTGCTTGAGCCCAAACTACTGGTTAAGCTAATCGAAGGGTAGTAGCTTGCTTTGGTTGCATCTTTAGTTGCTAATGCTTTTCTTAAGCGTAGCTCACTTGCTTGCAAATCAGGACGGCGCGATAAAATTTCGGCGGGTAAACCAGCCCCAATTGCAGGTAGAGCGGTGCGTGGTAAACGTTTTGGCTCTTGAATGTTGAGTTGTTGCAATGGTTCATGCAATAGTACTGCGATGGCTGTGCGTGTTTCAACCAGTTGTTGTTCAATCTGACTTAAGCTTGCTTTTTGGCTTTGCACTGATTGTTCTGCTTGAGTCAGATCTACACCTGAAACGGCACCAGCTTTATATTGAATCTGTACTAAGTCATAAAGCTTTTGAGACGTTGCTAGGCTTTGCTGAGCAGTTGTATAACGCTCATTTAAATAACCCAGTTGCCAATAGAGTTTGGCAGTGGTTGCAATTAAGCTTTGTCCAGTAGCTTGTAAGTCTTGTTCGGTTGCTAAAGCTTCCCATTTACTTGCTTCGGTTTGGCGTGCAAGCTTGCCAAATAAATCAAGCTCATAGCTTACTCCAGCGCTCATTGAAAGACCTTTAGCGCTGTCATCTCCCGAATTTAAATCGAAAGAATGTCCTGTAGAAACACTAGAGCTGGTGCGTAAGCCTTGCTTGTTTGCAGTTAGATCAGCTTGTAAACGAGCTTGCTTTAAGGCAATACCTGCAACTGCTAAATCACTGTTACGTTCTAATACATTGCTTACAAGCTGATTGAGCTGCGCATCGTTAAAAAGGGTCCACCAACGATCAGAGTATTGATCGGCAGACATGTTTTTTGCTTTTGCTGTGTCATATTGAAAGCTACCCGGAACTTGTACCGCAGGCGCTTCATAAGGTGTTTTTACTACAGCTGCACATCCTACAAGAGAACCTGTGAGAAGAAGTGCTGTGCTGAGTTTAGCCATAGAGAAAGACATGCAATTTTCCTTATTCTCGAGATAGTGCGGCAACAGGGTCAAGTTTCGCGGCGTTCTTGGCAGGCAAGAAACCGAATACGACACCAATCAGTGTTGAACAGACAAATGCTGCAATAATAGAAGTGCTTGAATAAGCCACGCTAAAGTTACCGCCAGCAAATTTATTAATAAGTTGCCCAAGGCCAAGCGATAGTAAGACGCCAAGCACACCACCAATTAAACACACCAAAATTGCTTCAATCAGGAATTGCTGCAAAATATCACTTTGACGAGCACCTACGGCCATACGTACACCAATTTCCTGAGTACGTTCGGTCACCGAAACCAACATAATATTCATGACTCCGATACCACCAACAACCAATGAAATTACGGCAATTGCTGAAACCAGAAGTGTCATTGTACTGGTGGTTTTTTCAATGGTTTGACGGATACTGTCACTGTTCATGGTGAAAATATCTTGTGCACCATGGCGCTGGGTTAATAAGTTAACGATGGCATTTTCTGCGGCAGCAGTTGAATATTTGTCATTAATGCGAACCACGATATTACGTACATTCGACTGACCCAACATACGGCTCATTACGGTTGTATAAGGCATATAGACATTTAGAGTGTCATCTGAACCCATGCCACTTGTCTGCGGTTCTACAACACCAATAATACGAGCAGGTACACTACCGAGCAGTACCACTTGACCGATTGGGTTGGTACCGTCACTAAAAAATTGTTTTTGAGTATTAGTATCAATGACTACATCTTGTGAGCGATCACGAACACTACGTTGGTCAAAAGTTTGCCCATCTTTAAAGACCAAACCTTTTACATCGAAATAATCGTTACTCACACCATTAATGGTCGCATTTGCTTCATTTTGTTGGTAACGCATAGTTTTGGATGTACTAACCATTGGACTGACCGCACTGACATAAGGCTGAGTCATTAACGCATCAGCATCGGCAGGAACCAAAGTCTTAAAACTTGCAGTTTTTGAGTTGTCACCAAAACCACGGCCCTGAAATACCGTAATTGTATTTGTTCCGAGACTACTAATATTGCTTAAAATTTGCTGTTGAGAGCCTTTACCTAAAGCGACCACCGTAACAACAGACGCAATACCAATAATGATCCCAAGCATGGTTAAAAAAGTACGCATGCGATGGGCATTCATAGACAGTAAAGCCATTTGAAAGGCTTCTGATAAACGGTCTAAAGTAGAACGCCATGGAGAAATACTTTTGCCTTTCTTCTGTTTACCTTGTAAAGCAGGAGCGGCATCAGGATCAGATTTGATCGGTTCGGCTGCTTGATCTGGAGCGTTAGGACGGTCACTAATAATTTCTCCGTCACTAATCTCGATAATACGAGTCGCATTTTTTGCAACTTGCATATCATGAGTGACTAAAATAATAGTGTGACCTGCGGCATTGAGTTCACGCAAAATACGCATCACCTCAACACCACTATGAGAGTCGAGTGCTCCTGTCGGTTCATCTGCCAGAATAACGTCACCGCCATTCATGAGTGCACGGGCAATAGACACACGTTGCTGCTGACCACCAGAAAGTTGGCTTGGCCTATTGAGTGTTTTAGTACCTAAACCTAATTCGGTCAGTAGAGCTGTGGCGCGTTGTTTACGTTCAGAAGGGGTAACCCCTGCATAAACAGCGGGAACTTCAACGTTACCTTCAGCAGATAAGTCACCAAGTAAATGGTAGCGCTGGAAAATAAAACCAAAATATTCACGGCGTAGTCGAGCGAGCTGATCAGGCTCAAGTTTCCCCGTTTCTTGCCCATTAACCTTATAACTACCACTCGTAGGTCGGTCCAAACAACCCAAAATATTCATGAGGGTCGATTTACCAGAACCAGACTGGCCAACAATGGCAACCAGTTCACCTTCATAGATAGTTAGGTCAATGCCTTTTAAAATTTGTATCGTGCTTTCGCCAGCAGGGAATTCCCGGACCAGATTGCTGACTTCAAGCAAAGCTTGTTTTGTCATGCTTACATTCCCATTGGGCCACGGCGACGGTTATTACCACTATTTGCAGACGCAGCAGAAGTATCTGAACTATCTGCAATTACAACTTGGTCACCTTGTTTTAATCCAGCAAGAACTTGCGCATTTACACGGTTATTAATACCCACCAAAATTTGAGTCGGTTTGGTTGTACCATCTGCTTGTAAAATACGTACTACGCTTAGCGTTGCTTTACCTTGTTCAACCAGTTGTTTTTGTTCAGCAGTTAAATTTAAGCGTTCTAAACGAGCACCATCACCTTGATGTTTGCGTTCTGTACTTGGGGTAGAACTTGCTTTCTCAGATGACTGACCTGATTTTCTTTGACCAGAAAATTGTTTACTACTTAAAGCAGAAGATGGAACCAATAAAGCATTTTTAGCTGAGTTTAATACGATATAAACTTGTGCAGTCATATCAATACGCAATTTACCATCGGTATTTGGCACATCGAATAAAGCATTATAGTAGACAGCCGAACTGGTCGTTGAACTTGTATTACTTGTTGATTCGCTCGAAATTGAGTCAGGAGCAGGCTCAATCTGGCGCAAAGTTGCGTAACGCTTGGTTTCATCACCTAAAGTTGTAAAGTAGACCTGTTGTCCTTTTTCAACTTTCATAATGTCAGCTTCACTGACTTGTGCCTTAATCGTCATGTTTTGTAGTTTTGCAATTTTAACGATGGTCGGTGCACTTTGGTTTGCATTTACGGTTTGGCCTTCTTCGGTCACAATCGCGACTACCGTTCCATCAGTTGGAGCAACAATACGTGTATAACCAATATTAGTTTGAGCCGTAGATTTTGTCACTTTGGCAGATTCGATTTGTGCATCTAATGCTTTAATTTGCGCCTGAGCTGTTTTATAGCTTGCCTCAGCCGATTCTAAATCTGCACGCGGCGTTGCATCTTGCGCATACATTTGTTGCTGACGGCGGTATTCAAGTTGTTTCTCATTTAAAGATGCAACTTGTTGAAGACGCTGTGCTTCTAAATTTTTAATGTTTGCATCAGAGGTTTTTAGACTGTTTTCTTGGGTTGTTGAGTCAATTTGTGCAATAAGTTGACCTTGCTTAACCTGATCACCCAACTGTACATACATCTTTTTAACCTGACCAGATACCTGTGCACCTACGCTAATGAGTTTGGTTGCATCAAGTGTACCTGTCGCAAGGACATTATTCTCAATATCCCCACGCGTCACCTCAGCAGTAATATATTGAGGCTGTTGCTGTTTAGGTTTTAAAAATTTCCAAGCTAATACAGCAATAATTGCTATACAGACGATGATAATTACGAGTTTGATTGGCTTTATTTTTGGCATGGTGAGAGGTCGAAAAGTTTAAAATTTAATTGAGTATAAAAGCGAAATGAGGATAAAACGTGAATTTTTATGATAATTCAAGAATGAAAAAAATGATTCGGCCGAATTACTGTATAAATAATGTTTTTCCACATAATTCAGCAATCGCTTGCTGCATTAAATGTTGGGCATTTTCGTTCGACATACCTTTAATTGCCGCATCAATTTGTAATAGAAGGGTAGACCAGCCTAAAAATTGTTGAGGATTTAATCTTCTTAACGCTTGTTGATATAAACTGACTTTGGTTTTCCAGATGCCAAGTTGTAAGGCATTATGGGGCTGCTCAAATAATTGCATCAATAAACGCATTTCTTTACTTAACGTCCATAAAATCAGACTTTCTGGTTCGCCAGCAGCAATTAAATATTGAAAAATTTTAATGGATTGAGCGAGGTTACCTTCTAATAAGGCATCGCTTAAATCGTAAGTGGTGTAACGAGATTGATCTTGTAGACAAGCATATAACTGTTCAATTTGAATCAGTTGTTGGTCTGGAAAAGTGTCTCTTACACGCATCAAGCTATTTTTAGCTGCAAGCAAATTGTGCTCGTGATGTTGCATGAGCCATTGCCAAGCGTCATTGTCGAGTTGAATTTCAAGTTTCTCTGCTTCAACAGATAAAATTCTTTGGCGGTCTTGCGGATAGTTTGCGGTTAGGGCAACGACAACACCATTTGCTTCAACAACTTGGAAAAAAGCAGACTTTAAACTACTACTATCTTGCTTAGGTAAAACAATTAAAAGTAGGTTAGTTTCATTATGCTGGATATAACTTTTAAGTTGTTTTAATCCATTTGCATCAGGTTTTATATTGCCATGTACTTCAATTGCAAGCTGCTGAGAAAATAAAGATAAGCTGTTAAGTGCATTAAAAACATTTTTCCAGTCGCTCACGCTACTAATATCATAACGCTGTCTTTCAACTTCTTGTTGTTGCCAACTTTTACGAAAAGCATCTAATAAATTTTGTTCCAGCAAAGGTTCTTGGCCGTGTAAAATCCACGCACCCCGTGCTTCCGGAATGCGTTTTAAGGCTTGTAAATAGTCAATTTTCATTGCTGGTAAAAATATAGATTAAGGCTGAGCTTTTGGTAAACGGTTTGCTGAAATCTGACGAGTAATTTGCTGTGCAATGTCATCAATCACAATACGTTGTAAATAAGATTCTTGCTGATTTTCGGTGTTAACCGTTGCAAGATCATATTGATAACTACGAGATGCAGTTAACGAACGTGGTTCTGTAATTTTATTACCCTGACGGTCTTCAATCTGGAAGGTTACAGTTAAACGTAATAATACTTCCGTTAATTTACCGTTTAAAAGCTGACGACGTGGACTGTACTCTAAAACACGGAGTACGTAAGCATCGTTATCATTGCTGAGTTGAACACCATTTGCAGCTAAATATACTTTTAACTGCGTTTCCAAGTCATCAGTTTTTGCTGGTAACTCAAGGCTTAATTTTTTATAAACAAGCGGAGTTGCAGTCGGGTTGCTTCCTTTTAAATGAAAGCCACACCCGACTAAGCCTGCACTAAGGCCTAAGGTCAAAACAACAGCGGCTAAACGTTTGGCAAAGTGCATGCTTGATCCTCTCATTAATAACTTTAATTAAACCACGAGGTTAACTAATTTATTTGGAACCACAATTTCTTTCTTTGTTGGTCCTGTTAAGAATTGTTGAACTTCTGGTAAAGCTTTAGCTTGAGCTAATAGATCTTCTTTAGAAATATCAACAGAAACTTCAAGTTTACCGCGAAGTTTACCGTTAACCTGTACAACAATCGTTTGGGTATTACGAGTTAATGCAGAAGCATCGACTTCAGGGAATGTTGTCTCTGTCACATCTGTACCAAACTGAGCCAATAATGTTTGACTTAAATGTGGTGCAAATGGAGCAAGTAAAGTTAACAGTGTGGTGATCGCTTCACGTTCTACAGCAACGTCGTTGTCGTCTTTTGCTTCAAACTTATTGCTTGCATTTAACAATTCCATCAAAGCAGCAATTGCAGTGTTGAATGCATGGCGACGTTCAATATCATCACTTACTTTTTGAATAGTTTCGTGAGTCTTACGACGTAAATCTTGAGCATCTTTAGACAAGTTAGCTGCATCAATCGTAGAGGCTTGGTTACCTTTTTCAAGGAAGCTTGCTACAAGGCGCCATACACGTTTCAAGAAACGATTTGCACCTTCAACACCTGCATCAGACCATTCTAAAGATTGATCTGGTGGAGCAGCAAACATCATGAATACACGTGCTGTATCTGCGCCGTATTGATCAATAATCGCTTGTGGGTCAATACCGTTATTTTTCGACTTAGACATTTTTTCTTGTCCGCCGATAATCACTTCTTGACCGTCACCTGAATATTTCGCAGAAATGATGCGACCTTTTTCGTCACGCTCTAATTCGATGTCAGCAGGGTTGAACCAAGTTTTCTTACCATTTTCTGCTTCACGGTAGAATGTATCTGCAAGCACCATGCCTTGAGTTAACAAGTTAGTAAATGGCTCATTACCTTGTACGACACCTTCATCACGCATTAATTTGTGGAAGAAACGTGCATAAAGTAAGTGAAGAATCGCGTGCTCAACACCACCAATGTATTGGTTTACAGGAAGCCAGTTTTGAGCTGCTTCAGGTTTAACCATACCACCAGTAAAGTCTGGAGAAGCATAGCGTGCGTAGTACCAAGATGACTCTACAAATGTATCTAAAGTATCTGTTTCACGGCGTGCATCGCCACCACAGCAAGGACATTTAGTTTCATAGAATTCAGGCATTTTATTTAATGGGTTACCTGAACCATCTGGAACAACGTCAGTTGGTAATACAACCGGAAGCTGGTCTTCTGGAACTGTGACTTGACCACAAGTATCACAGTTAATCATTGGAATTGGACAACCCCAGTAACGTTGACGAGAAACACCCCAGTCACGTAAACGGAATTGAACTTTAGAATTTGCTAAACCTTGTGGTTCTAATTTTGCAAGGAATGCATCGAAAGCAGCTTGGAACTCTAAACCGTCAAACTCACCTGAATTAACAAGTTTACCTTCTTTAGAACCGTACCATTCTTGCCATTCAGTTGCAGAGTAGTCTGCATCGTCAGCACCTTTGGCATCAATCACTTGTTTAATTGGCAAATTGAATTTGTTGGCAAATTCAAAATCACGTTCGTCATGTGCCGGTACAGCCATGACTGCGCCAGAACCATAAGACATTAATACGTAGTTTGCGATCCAGACAGGAAGCTCTTCACCAGTTACAGGGTGCTTTACAAACAAACCTGTTGCCATGCCTTTTTTCTCTGCTGTTGCCAAGTCCGCTTCTGCAACTGAACCCATGCGGCATTCTTCAATAAATGCAGCCAATTCAGGGTTATTTTCAGCAGCTTTAAGCGCAAGAGGGTGTTCTGCCGCAACAGCAACATAAGTCACGCCCATAAGCGTGTCAGCACGTGTTGTATAAACAGTTAAGCCATCAGCATAAATTTCGGTATTGGCAGATGGGAAAGTAATTTCCATACCTGTAGAGCGACCAATCCAGTTACGTTGCATGGTCAACACTTGTTGAGGCCAGCCGTCCTGTAAAGTGTCAAGATCGTCTAATAATTCTTGTGCATAGTCCGTAATACGGAAGTAGTACATTGGAATGTCGCGTTTTTCGACCAATGCACCTGAGCGCCAGCCACGACCATTTTCAACTTGCTCGTTTGCTAAAACTGTTTGATCAACCGGATCCCAGTTTACTGTTGAAAGCTTGCGGTAGATGAGGCCTTTTTTATAAAGCTGGACAAATAACCATTGTTCCCAGTGATAATACTCTGGTGTACAAGTTGCAAATTCGCGATCCCAGTCTACAGATAGACCTAATTTTTTTAATTGATCACGCATGTAGGAAATGTTTTCAAATGTCCATTTTGCCGGAGCAACTTTATGGGCAATTGCAGCATTTTCCGCAGGTAAACCGAATGCATCCCAACCCATCGGTTGTAATACAGTTTCACCTTTTAAACGGTAAAAACGGCTAATTACATCACCAATTGTATAGTTACGCACATGCCCCATATGCAGCTTGCCACTTGGGTAAGGAAACATTGACAGGATGTAGCGATGTTTACCTTCGACAGTGTCGGCAACTTTAAAGACTTTACGATTTTCCCAATCTTGTTGAACTGATGGTTCAATCGTGTTTGCTTGATATTCGGGGTCAATGTGAGAAATAGTCATAGACGTAAGCTATACAACAAAAATTGATATTAAAGATTGTTGCACAGCATAGCGCAAAATTGACAAAAATGCAGTTTTGGGATGGATTTATTTTCCGTTAAAAATTAAACAGGAATAAACCTGAAAAAAGTGGGGCAGACATAAAAAAAGAAAAGTGGAAAAATCAAATAAGATGAAAAAATAGTCAGTTAAAAAATAATCATAGAAAAGTGTTTCTTTAATCTTGACTTTAGTGAATTAAACAACAAAAATGCTTCCTTTAGTTTTATATGCGATTATTTGATCACCCTTCGAATAACCGTCATGTTTTGTAATAGACATTCTCTCTAGCCGAGAGATTGATTTTACTTAAAGTATGTATATCCAGACATGCTTTATTAATGTTAAAAAAGCTTATACGGCTGAAAAACAGAAATTTTTCTATTGCAACGAAAACTAGACAATATGTGTGCTATAACAGTGCAGACAATTCAATGAATGAAACACTATTTGTGCCTTCCATAAATAGTGATAAAGATTTTAGGGTGAATCACGTTGGAACTTTTATCTGGTGGTGAAATGCTCGTTCGTGCTCTTGCGGACGAAGGCGTTGAACATGTTTTTGGTTATCCAGGCGGCGCTGTATTACATATTTATGATGCGCTATTTCAACAAGACAAAATTAATCATTACCTCGTACGTCATGAACAAGCTGCTGGTCATATGGCAGATGCTTACTCGCGTGCTACAGGTAAGACTGGCGTAGTACTGGTCACTTCTGGACCTGGCGCAACTAATACTGTGACTCCAATTGCAACAGCTTATATGGACTCAATCCCAATGGTGATTTTGTCTGGCCAGGTTGCATCACATCTTATTGGTGAAGACGCTTTCCAAGAAACTGACATGGTAGGTATTTCACGTCCGATCGTGAAACACAGTTTCCAAGTTCGTCACGCAAGTGAAATTCCTGCAATTATCAAAAAAGCATTTTATATCGCATCAAGTGGTCGTCCTGGCCCTGTTGTCGTCGATATTCCGAAAGATGCGACTAATCCTGCAGAAAAATTTGCGTACGAATATCCTGAAAAAGTGAAGATGCGTTCTTATCAGCCACCTTCACGTGGTCATTCTGGTCAAATTCGTAAAGCGATTGATGAGCTTTTAAGTGCAAAACGTCCTGTAATTTATACAGGTGGTGGTGTTGTTCAAGGTAATGCATCAGCATTATTGACTGAACTTGCTCATTTACTCGGTTACCCAGTGACTAACACACTTATGGGCCTTGGTGGCTTCCCTGGCGATGATCCACAGTTCATTGGCATGTTAGGTATGCATGGGACTTATGAAGCAAATATGACTATGCATAATGCTGATGTCATTCTTGCGGTAGGTGCTCGTTTTGATGACCGAGTAACTAATAACCCTGCAAAATTCTGTTTGAATGCCAAAGTTATTCATATTGATATTGATCCGGCGAGCATTTCAAAAACAATTATGGCGCACATTCCAATTGTAGGGGCAGTTGAGCCTGTACTTCAGGAAATGTTGACGCAATTGAAACAATTGAATGTGTCTAAGCCAAACCCTGAAGCAATTGCTGCATGGTGGGATCAAATTAATGAATGGCGTAAAGTTCATGGCTTGAAGTTCGAAACACCGACTGATGGCACAATGAAGCCACAACAAGTTGTTGAAGCTTTATATAAAGCGACCAATGGTGATGCCATCATTACTTCAGATGTGGGTCAACACCAAATGTTTGGTGCGTTGTACTACAAGTACAAACGTCCTCGTCAATGGATTAACTCAGGTGGATTGGGCACCATGGGCGTAGGTTTACCTTATGCTATGGCTGCGAAGCTTGCTTTCCCTGATCAACAAGTGGTTTGTATTACTGGTGAAGCTTCAATACAAATGTGTATTCAAGAGCTTTCAACCTGTAAGCAATACGGTATGAACGTGAAGATCTTATGCTTGAATAACCGTGCTTTAGGTATGGTTAAACAGTGGCAAGATATGAACTATGAAGGCCGTCACTCAAGCTCATATGTTGAATCATTGCCTGATTTTGGCAAATTGATGGAAGCTTATGGTCATGTGGGGATTCAGATTGATCATGCTGATGAACTAGAGTCAAAGCTTGCTGAAGCAATGGCTATTAATGATAAGTGTGTATTCATTAACGTCATGGTTGATCGCACGGAACATGTTTATCCAATGCTGATCGCAGGTCAGTCTATGAAGGATATGTGGTTAGGTAAAGGGGAGCGTACATAATGAGACATATTATTTCTGTACTCGTTGAAAACGAAGCTGGTGCGCTTTCTCGTTTGGTGGGCTTATTCAGTCAACGTAACTACAACATTGAGACGTTGAATGTAGCTCCAACCGAAGACCCTACGTTATCACGTTTGACGTTAACCACTTATGGTGATGACCATAAGATTGAACAGATTACAAAGCAGCTCAACAAACTTGTTGAAGTTGTAAAAGTAGTAGATTTATCAGAAGGTTCGCACATTGAGCGTGAACTGATGTTGATTAAAGTAAAAGCGTTAGGTGCTTCACGTGCTGAAATTAAGCGTACAGCGGATATTTTCCGTGCGCAAATTGTAGACGTGACCCCAACTACCTATACCATTCAAATAGCAGGGACAACTGAAAAATTAGATGGTTTTATCGATGCGCTTGCAGAAAACACTATTCTAGAAGTCGTTCGTTCAGGTGTATCTGGTATCGCCCGTGGCGAAAAAGTATTAGCCATTTAATTTTTTAAAAAGTATTTTAGCGGAGAACACAAATGCAAATTTTTTACGATAAAGACTGTGACTTATCAATCATCCAAGGCAAGAAAGTAGCGATTATTGGTTACGGTTCTCAAGGTCATGCTCATGCACTTAACCTTAAAGACTCAGGCGTAGATGTAACTGTAGGTTTACGTGCAGGTTCAGCTTCTTGGAAGAAAGCTGAAAATGCTGGTCTTAAAGTTGCAGAAGTTCCTGCTGCAGTTAAGCAAGCTGACCTCGTAATGATTTTGACTCCAGATGAATTCCAATCACAACTTTACCGTGACGTGATTGAACCAAACATCAAAGAAGGTGCAACTTTAGCATTTGCTCATGGTTTCTCAATTCTTTATAACCAAGTTGTTCCACGTAAAGACTTAGATGTAATCATGGTTGCTCCTAAAGCACCTGGTCACACAGTTCGTTCTGAATACCAACGTGGTTCAGGTGTTCCTGATCTAATCGCAATTCATCAAGATGCTTCTGGTAATGCACGTAACGTTGCTCTTTCTTATGCTTCTGGCGTAGGTGGCGGTCGTACAGGTATTATCGAAACTTCATTCCGTGAAGAAACTGAAACTGACTTATTCGGTGAGCAAGCAGTTCTTTGTGGTGGTGCAGTTGAACTCGTGAAAATGGGCTTCGAAACTTTAGTTGAAGCTGGTTATGCACCTGAAATGGCTTACTTCGAATGTTTACACGAGCTTAAATTGATCGTTGACTTAATGTTCGAAGGTGGTATCGCTGACATGAACTACTCAGTATCTAACAATGCTGAGTACGGTGAATATGTAACGGGTACTGAAGTAATCAACGAGCAGTCTCGTGAAGCGATGCGTAATGCATTAAAACGTATTCAATCTGGCGAATACGCGAAGATGTTCATTCAAGAGGGTGCATTAAATTACCCATCTATGACTGCTCGTCGTCGTCAAAATGCTGCACATGGTATTGAAGTAACTGGTAATAAGTTACGTGCAATGATGCCATGGATCCAAGCAAACAAAATCGTAGATAAAGAAAAGAACTAATTTTCCTTTTCTAATGCTTCAAAAGAACCCTGCTTAAAGCAGGGTTCTTTATTTATATTATTTTTTTATTTGAATGCTACAATTGTGATTAGGTCGTCTTGAATAGATTAAATAAATTCTATATTTTTCATATAATTGGCTGCTTGGTTTTTATTTACTTTATTGATTTATAAAGTAAAAAATACTTGACCAAAAGATAGATAATGTTATTGTTTATAACTGACTGAATAAGTCAAATTTACTAAAATTTCTTTAACATGTTTAATTGTATTTTGGGCAATGAGTTGAACAAAATAAAAAAAAGTATTGAATAATCATGGAAGTCCAATATGGGTCATGTTGATTACGATAGCACAATGATCGTCGGCTCTTTTATTGCAGCTGGCCTCACTTGCTATATTGTAATTTCCATGGAGCAGCTAATATTCAAGCAACTCTATAAAAAGTTTGAATCCTTAATTTTATTTATTAATGGATTGCTACTCGCTTTAGCAATTAGTATTGTTCATATTGTTGGCATACAAGCTTATCATCTGTTTGATACAGCCAACTCGAATATTCCTTTAATTGTCATTTCTTATGCCATTAGTGCATTGTTATCTTGCATTGCGATGTGGTTGACTTCACGTTTTACACTTCCTTTATTTAGACTCATTTTGAGTTCGATTATTATGGGAATTGGAATTTCAGCTTCATATTACATTAGCATGTTGGGCTGGAATATTAATGTTTATAAAAAAGATTACACTTCGTTCTTACTCTTATTTTCTGTATTAATTGCAATGAGTGGTTCGGGGTTAGCGTTTTTACTCGCCTATAAATTAAAAGATACCGAACGATATCGCTTAACCTTAAAAATCGCATTTTCGATAATGATGACCTTAAGCATCATGGGGATGCACTATACTGCTCTTATTGCGACGAATATTACTGATAAATTTATTAGCCAATATCAGGCTGAACATGACTTATTACTATTTACAATTATTCTAGTCACCTGTTTGGTACTCGTAGCAAGTTTTATTGTGGCAATGTTAGAACAACGCCTCATGCAACAAAATTTAGAATTGCGCAAGGCAAATAAAGAATTAGCTAATTTATCTATACAAGACAATTTAACCAAGCTGCCAAATCGCCTTTATTTAGTTGATTATGCTGAAGTATTGCTTTCAGATCATCGATATAAAGATCAAAAAATTGCTTTTTTATATATTGATTTAGACCGTTTTAAATCAGTGAATGATGCATTTGGGCATCATGTAGGTGACCAACTCCTCATTCAAATGGCAAATCGTTTACACTGGCAACTCAATGAGAAATGTAAACTACTTAGAATTGGTGGCGATGAGTTTTTGCTTATTGCAGAAAATACAAATTCAGATGAAGCTGTTGTGTTGGCCGAGAAAGTTTTACAGCTGATTCAGGAAAGTTATCAAATTTCTGGTAAAGAAATTAATATTTCTGCGAGTTTAGGAGTAGCACTCTTTCCTGAGCATGGACAAAATGTTCAAGACTTACTCATGAACGCTGATGCCGCGATGCTCATGTCTAAAGAGCAGGGCCGGAATACTTACACCATATTCAGTTATTCAACTCATCAACAAGAAACAAGAAGCCAGTCAAAACTGATCAATGATCTTTATAAAGCCGTAGAAGAAAAGCAATTCATCTTATATTACCAACCAAAATTTAATACGAATCTTGAAGTGTGCGGTGTGGAAGCATTAATCCGTTGGAATCATCCAGCTTTAGGAATTCTCACCCCACATATGTTCATAGAGGGTGCAGAAAAAACAGGTTTGATCATTCCAATGGGATATTGGGCGCTTGAGCAAGCTTGCCTGCAAATTCAGGAATGGGAACGCAGTAATACACCATTTTATCCAGTTGCAGTGAACCTGTCGGCACTGCAATTTGAAAATAAAAAGTTATTTAGTACACTCGAAGCATTGTTAAAAAAATATCAAATTCAACCTCATCACTTAATTGTTGAGATTACTGAATCAACAGCAATGCGGCATATTGATTTAAGTATTCGAGCCTGTGAGCGACTGCGAGACATGGGCATTCGAGTTGCAATTGATGATTTTGGGACAGGGCATTCGAGTTTCTTGTATTTAAAAGATTTGCCTGTAGATGAATTGAAAATTGATCGTGGCTTTATTGTTGATTTAAAACCAGGTTCAAAAGAAGAAGTCATTCTAGAAAGTATTATTCATTTAGCTAAAAAGTTGGGTTTAACCGTAACTGCCGAAGGAGTAGAAACTCAACAGCAGGTTGAGATTTTGACTCGTTTAGGTTGCCAGCAATTTCAGGGTTATTTATTAGGTATGCCTGTTCAGGTTGATCAGCTCATTGAAACCCAAGGCGCCCATTTCGCTTAATCTTTTCTATATCGGTTTTTAAACCTCATATTTTCTTTTAATTTTTTCTTTAAAGAACAATTAATTAAAATAAAATTATCTTTTAAAAGCACACCTATATATTTGTAGTAATGAAATAGTAGTAGTTTCTCAATTGGTTGAGTATTTTACATATAATAATTTATGAATATATACTGTAAGTATAAAGTAATACTAATAAATTGATGTTTGCGTTTTATAAAATATAAGAGGTGAAAAGGATTATTATAAAGCATTGTGAAGTTTATATAATAATTAGAATTAATGAAGATGGGGTTAAATAAAATTATTCATTTTTATAAAATATAAATACATTAATTTTTGAAGTTGAATAGATTTTTGGTGGAGTTGGATAGTAGACTCCACCGAAATAAAAATAACTTCTATTTTTATTAAAATATAAAATTTTAATTAATTTATAAATTAAATAGTTGCACAATCTCGGATTGTTTCAAACTCAATAATTTTATTTATATAATACCATGTTTCTTCGGGTTTAATCTTTTCTTTGTTTATAGTGCCATCAATAATAATTCCATCTACAATGTTAAGAAAAAGTCCTGTTAGAATTTTCGTATTTTCAACCTCCAACTCTGAAAGGGCTGAAAAAACTAATGCGTAAATCCACTCTCGGTACTCATTAATTTGATGTTTGATAGAAGGATATAATTGCATGACTTCGATGGTCGCTTTCTTAAATAAGCAGCCATTAAAGTCATCTGTGTTGATCCATTCGATATACCAAGTAAAGATTTTTTTTAGTCTAAGTAAGGGGTTGTTAATGTTATTAATTTTTTCCAACATTGAATCTTGGATTTCTAAATTTCTTTTATAAAGACATTCTTCAATTAAGACTTCTTTAGAAGAAAAGTATTTATAAAAAGTCATTTTTGCAACGCCAGATTCAGCAATAATACGATCAACACCAATAGACGTATAGCTTTTTTGGTTAAAGAGGGAGGTAGCTGTTCTTATAATAGTTTCTCTTTTTGACATTGGTTTCCCCGTCGCGGATATTTTTTGATTAACTTTGCTATTGTAAAGTGTAGAAGCTTAAATAAAACTTATTTTATAGTATTTAAAAAATTATATTTATTCAATAGCTTGGTTAATTTAAAAAACAACATATTATATATTGAGTTTGCAATAGTTTACTTTTTTAAATATTATTAATTAATCCGTTGATTTGTTGAGATAATAAACATAGTATCAACTTGTTAAGCATAGGTGAGCGGAATTTATTTTAGCAATTGAATGCATAATTGAAATAAAGGGAAAACCTATAACTTAACTATAAGAACAACTTTCTACTGAGAATCATTATGTTAAAAAAATTTGAAGACTTTAATAATCCAAGAGAAAAAGCATTGCAGGGGATGAAAAACAGTATCCCTGCAAAACAATGGGATGAAAATTTACAATTTCTTCAACAGTTAAGAAAAACAATTGCAGAATTGCCGGTTTGTAAGCATCCTGCAATCGAGTTATTAAACAGTGGATATCTGGATAAGACAACGTTGACGCATATTCATTTAGAATATCGCCACGCGATTGTGCAGATTTTTACTGATGCTCTATTACAAGCACAGTTTTTAACAAAACAATTGGAACCTAAACTCCATTCAGGAGCCAAAATGTTTCCAAGAGTGTTATTAAGTTTAAATATACTTGATGAATTCGGTTTTCGTCCTGGACTCGATAAAGATAATTACTATTTGGGCAACCCTGAATACGCTCATTATCCTTTATATGAGGATTTACTTAATGATTATGGTTTAACTGAGCTTGACCGTCGTAATTATAAGCCGTCAAAATTTGCAGATCAGGTGAGATCATTCTTAGAGTCTTCTTATGATAGTTATATCAAGGTCGTAGCATTATTGGCCGTTGCAGAGGAAGAGGTCATTCTTTTTAGCCCACCACTGCGTCAAGCAACCAAATTCGTAAATATCGATGTTGAAGGTGGTGGCTATTACCATGTACATGGTGTATCTACTGATGAAACATCTGAGGCTGCTGATGATGACCACCAAGATGACCTTTGGTTTGCATTAGCCCAAGCGATTACAAAAGATGATTATGAGAGCTTAACCAAGCTATGTATTGATTACTGTGCTTTATGGAATGAGTTCTGGGATGCACAAATTGCAGATGTTCAATTTATTGAAGAAAAGAAACTGGCATAACAATTCTATTAAGTTTTAACAAAGCCCATCTATCAACAGGTGGGTTTTTTTAATTGAAAAGATCTAAAAAGCTTATGAGTAGCTCTTGGCTTATCAACAATCATTAAACAGTTCTATAAATCTGCTACAATTACGCCAATTTTTATTTTGATCGACTTTAGGTCTTTGGCACTGCAATCTCCGCAGTAGGTGTATTTCATGAGTTTTAAAGATGAGTTAGCGGCACAGGTTGCTCAACGCCGCACATTTGCCATCATTTCCCACCCCGATGCCGGTAAAACCACCATGACAGAAAAATTACTGTTATGGGGTAAAGCAATTCAGGTTGCAGGGATGGTAAAAAGCCGTAAATCTGATCGCGCAGCTACATCTGACTGGATGGAAATGGAAAAAGAGCGTGGAATTTCGATTACCACTTCTGTCATGCAGTTTCCTTATAAAGGTCATACCATTAACTTACTTGATACACCGGGACATGAAGACTTCTCTGAAGATACTTATCGTACCCTAACAGCAGTTGACTCTGCATTAATGGTGATTGATGGTGCAAAAGGTGTCGAAGAACGTACCATCAAATTGATGGAAGTTTGTCGTATGCGTGACACTCCTATCATTTCGTTCGTAAATAAGATGGACCGTGAGATTCGTGAACCACTTGAGTTACTCGATGAAATTGAAAATGTCCTTAATATTCGCTGTGTACCTATTACATGGCCTTTAGGGATGGGACGTGATTTTGCTGGTGTATACAATATTCTTGAAAATAAATTGTATGTTTACAAAGCAGGTTTTGGTTCAACCATTACAGATATTGAAGTGCGCGATGGCTATGATCATGCGGATATTCGCGAAAAAGTAGGTGAGTTGGCTTGGGCATCTTTTGAAGAGTCGCTTGAACTTGTGCAAATGGCGAATGAGCCATTAGACCGCGAATTATTTTTACAAGGTAAGCAAACTCCGGTTCTATTTGGTACGGCATTAGGTAACTTTGGTGTTGACCATGTATTAGATGCTTTCATGGGCTGGGCGCCTGAACCTAAAGCGCATCCTACACAAGAGCGTATGGTTGAAGCGAAAGAAGAAGGTTTCTCTGGTTTTGTATTTAAAATTCAAGCCAATATGGATCCGAAACACCGTGACCGTATTGCCTTCATGCGTATTTGCTCTGGTAAATATGAAAAAGGCTTAAAGATGAACCACGTGCGTCTTGGCAAAGATGTCCGCATTAGTGATGCTTTGACATTCCTTGCTGGTGAGCGTGAACATTTAGAAGAAGCATGGCCAGGCGATATTATTGGTTTACATAACCATGGCACAATTCAAATTGGTGATACTTTTACCAGTGGTGAAAATTTACATTTCACAGGTATTCCTCACTTTGCGCCAGAGATGTTCCGTCGTGTGCGTTTAAAAGATCCATTGAAGTCAAAACAATTGCAAAAAGGTTTGAAAGAGCTGTCGGAAGAAGGGGCGACTCAGGTATTTATGCCACAAATCAGCAATGACCTGATTGTGGGTGCGGTAGGTGTGCTTCAGTTCGATGTGGTTGCTTATCGTTTGAAAGAAGAATATAAGGTTGACTGTGTTTATGAACCTGTAAGTGTTAACACAGTTCGCTGGATTCACTGTGATGACGAAAAAACTCTGAATGAGTTTAAGAAGAAAGCACATGATCAACTTTCTATCGATGGCGGCGGACACTTGACCTATCTTGCGCCAAGCCGAGTGAACTTGCAGATTATGCAAGAGCGTTGGCCTGATATTCAGTTCCGTAACACACGTGAACACTGATCATTTTAATGTGACAAACAGCTTCGAATAGAAGCTGTTTTGTTTTGAAAAATAAGAAAGGATGATGAAATGAATTTGAATAGAAAGACAATTATTGCGCTTGTGGTTGCAGTAATCATATTACTTTTAGCTATTTGCCTTTTTGTCTGGAAAAGCACTCAGCCTTCATCATCTTCTCAAACAAAACTAGCATCTACCCAAACTCAACATATAGAAAAGGCTGAAGTACTGCCATTTCTTAACTTACAACAAGTAAAAGCGGATTATGCTTTGCCATTTTGTGAGAAGAAAAACTGTATTGATGTCGATATTCAAACGATAAAGACCCAAGATGCATGGCTAAATGGCTGGATTGCCAAAAGTCAGGCTAAAGTGATCCAAGACCAGATTGATTTGAAAAAAGACTTAAGCTTGCAGCAAGCCATTAATGCCTATGTTAAAAAGTCTGATGAATGGCAAGATAAATATTCAAAGAATCGGGCTTACGAATTACATCTTCATACGCGTATTGCATCGCAGCGTAATCAATATGTTTTATTGCAATTAGGACTTGATACCAAGCAAGAAGAGCTCACAATTAAAGATCGTTATTACTTTTTTGTAGCAGACCGGAAATTGCATAAAAGCTTAACTTTGTTAGATGTTTTAAAGAAGGATCAGCAAACTACTGTGCATCAAATGGTGCAGGTGGCCTATCAAGATTGGTTAAAAAAACAGACTGCTGACATAAAGAAAGAAGCACCAAAAACTTTATATTGGGGGCAGGCAGATTGGTTCTTTGATGGTGAAGGTGTTGGCTTACATTATCAGGCAAACCAGATTACTAAAGAAGCTCCACAGCTCGATATTTATTTATCTAAAGAACAAACCAAAAAAATATTACAACCCGAGGTTTATGAACAAATGTTTTAAGATGGTAGCAGAATTTGCAACCTCTATTTATATGCGCTAATTTCTTAGAAAAGGCACTGTGTAATCTCCTTAGAATAAAAGGCAAAATATGATGTTATCTTCTAAAGCTTCACTGCGATTAACTTTGCTTGCTTCTGCTATATTTTTGGTGGCATGCCAACCTAAAGCTGATCCTAAGGATTCTCAAGAACAGCAGAAACCAGCAGTCGAGGAACAAAAGCCAGTAGAGCTGACTTTGAAGGGCGAAACAGTTCCTACTAAGGTTGCTTTACCTGATTGTGATGGTAAAACTTGTCCAGAATTCACAGTTGAACGTTTGCAGAGTAATTTTCCATTTATTGACAAAATTCTAGATCAGCAAATCTTAAAGACTCTAGGTCAAATTTTAGAGATTGCTGAACCAGATGCTAAAGTGAAGCAAGCCGATCAAAAAACAGAAGCTTCAGCAGTTGCGGGAGCAGAGCAAAAAAATAGTTTTGATGCACAGGTTCAACGTTATGCCAATTCATTTATTGGTTTAGACAATGAGTTAAAAGCTTTAAGTAGTAATCATCAAATTAATCTTTTGGTGAAACCTAAGATTTTGCAGGCTCAAGGTAAAGTCGTAACCGTGGTGCTTAATAGTAGTAGCTATTTAGGTGGTGCACACGGTTCTGCTGCACAGCATTATTATAATTTTGATTTAAAAGAACAAAAGCAGATTAAGCTGGAAGATTTGTTACGCCCACAGCAAAAAACTGCATTAGAAAAGTTAGCCCATGAAGCCTTTAAGACTTGGGTTACAGACTCTAAACTGGCTGATAATGTAGGTGAATATGAGCAAGCTTGGCCATTTAAGTTATCTGATAACTTCTTATTGGGTGAGCAAGGTTTAATTCTTCAATACGGTGAATATGAAATTGGACCATATGTGGTAGGATTACCTCGATTAGTCATTCCATATGACCAATTACAAGACGTGTTGAAACAAGAGTATTTGCCACAGCCTAAAGCTAAACCAGCTTCGGCACCAGTTGCAAAAAGTGCTGGCTAATGCATTTGTTTGATACCCATACCCATTTTGATGTTGCCGATTTTGATGAAGATCGGCAGCAGTTAGCGCTTGATGCCAAAAAAGTGGGCGTAGATGCATTAGTCTTAATTGGTTTTGTGCAGTCACGCTTTGATGAATTGGTGCAAACTCATCATCAGTTAAAAAGCTGGGAAAATGTGCCCACTTCATATTTAGCACCAGGTTTACATCCGTTTTATATTGAGCAACATCAACCAGAGCATTTGACTCAGCTTGAACACATCTTGCAGCAACAGGACTGCGTGGCAGTGGGTGAAATTGGCTTAGATACTTTCTTAAAAGAGCATAAGCAGCCCGATATATATGCTAAGCAAAAACAATATTTTGCAGATCATTTAGAGTTGGCAACGCAATATCAAAAACCAGTGTTACTCCACATTCGAAAAGCACATGGTGATGTGCTCGCTATATTAAAAGCTCAAAAATTTAAATTGGGTGGCATTGCTCATGCATTTAGTGGTGGGGTAGAAGAGGCAAAAGGCCTTATTAAGCTTGGTTTTAAAATTGGTGTGACAGGACAGATTACCAACCCGAACGCAAAAAAACTTCATACTGTTGTGCAGGCCATAGGTGCCGAGCACTTGGTGATCGAAACAGATTGCCCAGATATGACACCGCTTTGCTGCCAAACCTCAACTGAACAACGTACTCGTAATACTCCTGTTAATTTGCCTTATGTTTTACAAAGTTTGGCCGAAAATTTAAATATGCGAGAGTCAGATTTGGCTGAGGTGCTGTGGAAAAACTCTCTCTCTGCATTGAAATTATCGTAATAAAAATCAAAGATTAAAAATATTAACTAAAACAAAACACAGCGATTAAAAAAGAAGCTTAAAGTAAGAAAACAACATGTAAAAACGTGAAAAATAACATTGCCAGACATGGGAGGATAACCCAATGGCTAAGTATAGCAATATCAATAGTTTTAATGCTTTACAGACGCTAACAGTAGGTTCCAGCAATTATCAGATTTTTAGCTTAGCCCAAGCAGAGAAAACGCTAGGGGATATTGCCAAACTGCCGAAATCTTTAAAGGTATTATTGGAAAACTTATTACGGTTTGAAGATCAGCACAGCGTTAAAACTGAACACATCCATGCTTTAGCAGAATGGCTAAAAACCCGCACCTCAGATCAGGAAATTCAATATCGACCTGCGCGGGTTTTAATGCAAGATTTTACGGGTGTTCCTGCGGTTGTTGACTTAGCTGCAATGCGAGCAGCGATGGCACAAGCGGGCGGTGACCCTGAAAAAATTAACCCATTATCTCCTGTTGATTTGGTGATCGATCACTCGGTGATGGTCGACTATTTTGCTGATGATCAGGCATTTGAAGAAAACGTACAAATCGAGATGCAGCGTAATGGTGAGCGATATCAGTTTTTACGTTGGGGACAGTCTGCATTTAATAACTTTAGTGTAGTGCCACCAGGTACGGGGATTTGCCATCAGGTCAATTTAGAATATTTGGCACAAGCAGTGTGGTTAGGCGAGGATAACGGCCAGACTTTTGCTTTTCCAGATACTTTAGTGGGTACAGACTCACATACCACCATGATTAATGGTTTAGGTGTATTAGGTTGGGGTGTAGGAGGAATTGAGGCTGAAGCAGCTATGCTGGGCCAACCTATCTCGATGCTGATTCCTGAAGTCATTGGTTTTAAGCTCACAGGAAAACTACCAGAAGGCATTACGGCAACTGACTTGGTGCTGACTATTACTCAAATGCTTCGTCAAAAAGGTGTCGTGGGTAAATTTGTAGAGTTCTATGGAGACGGCTTAGCTGATTTACCACTTGCTGACCGTGCAACTATTGCCAACATGGCACCAGAGTATGGTGCGACTTGTGGTTTCTTCCCAATTGATGAAGTGACATTAGGTTATTTAAAATTAACTGGTCGTCAAAGTGATCGTATTGCATTGGTTGAAGCGTATAGCAAAGCACAAGGCTTATGGCGAAATGCTGGTGATGAACCTGTTTTTACAGATACTTTAAGTCTAGATATGAGTACAGTTCAGGCAAGTTTGGCAGGTCCAAAACGCCCACAAGACCGAGTGCTTTTATCAGAAGTACCAAAAACGTTTAATGCGCTCATGGAGTTAACTTTAAAACCGGCCAAAGAAGCCAAAGAACGTTTGGAAAATGAAGGCGGTGGCGGTACTGCTGTCGAGGCAAAAAAAGCAAATATTCAACATGAAAGTCCTTCTTGCGTGATTGAAGGACAAACTTATCCATTAAATCATGGTGATGTTGTTATTTCGGCCATCACATCTTGTACCAATACTTCTAACCCGAGTGTAATGCTGGCGGCTGGATTACTTGCTAAAAAAGCCATTGAAAAAGGTTTGCAACGGAAACCATGGGTGAAAAGCTCTCTTGCACCGGGTTCTAAGGTCGTTACAGATTATTTATTAGCTGCAGGCCTTACCCCATATTTAGATGAGTTGGGCTATAACTTGGTGGGATATGGTTGTACAACCTGTATTGGTAACTCAGGTCCATTACCTGAACCAGTTGAAGACGCAATTCAATGCCATGATTTGAATGTTGCATCTGTACTTTCTGGTAACCGTAACTTTGAAGGACGCGTACACCCATTGGTTAAAACAAACTGGCTTGCTTCGCCACCTTTGGTCGTCGCTTATGGTTTAGTGGGTAATATCCGTACCGATTTGACTACGCAACCTATAGGGCAAGGTAAAGATGGGCAACCTGTTTATTTAAAAGATATCTGGCCAAGTCAGGCGGAAATTGATGCTGTCTTACAGAAAGTAAATACAGAGATGTTCCATAAAGAATATGCTGCGGTATTTGATGGTGATGAAAGCTGGCAAGCGATCCAGATCCCGAAAAGTAAAACTTACGAATGGGCGGATGATTCGACTTATATTCGTCATCCACCGTTCTTTGAGGGTATTGGCGAACCACCAAAACCAATTAAAAATATTGAACAGGCACGTGTTTTGGCAGTGCTCGGTGACTCGGTAACGACTGACCATATTTCACCGGCAGGCAATATTAAAAAAGACAGTCCGGCAGGCCGATATTTACAAGAGCAAGGTGTTGAGCCAAAAGACTTTAACTCCTATGGTTCACGACGTGGTAATCATGAAGTCATGATGCGCGGAACCTTTGCCAACATTCGTATTAAAAACGAGATGCTTGGTGGTGAAGAGGGTGGTAATACTATTCATGTGCCAAGTGGTGAGAAGCTTGCCATTTATGATGCGGCGATGCGTTACCAACAAGAACACACACCGCTTGTGATTATTGCTGGTAAAGAATACGGAACAGGTTCTTCACGTGACTGGGCTGCTAAGGGAACAAACTTATTAGGCGTAAAAGCAGTGATTGCCGAGAGCTTTGAACGTATTCACCGTTCAAACTTGGTGGGTATGGGCGTGTTGCCATTACAGTTTATTGATGGGCAAACGCGGCAATCACTCAACTTAACTGGTCATGAGGTGATATCAATTCGAGGTTTATCAGATGGGATTGAACCTCATCAAATTCTTGAAGTTGATGTAAAAGGGCCAAATGGAGTAGCCAGCCACTTTAATGTGTTATGTCGAATTGATACGTTAAATGAGGTTGAGTACTTTAAGGCGGGTGGTATTTTGCATTATGTACT
Organism: Acinetobacter sp. WU_MDCI_Abxe161; assembly: GCF_025514355.1. Taxonomy (NCBI): domain Bacteria; kingdom Pseudomonadati; phylum Pseudomonadota; class Gammaproteobacteria; order Moraxellales; family Moraxellaceae; genus Acinetobacter; species Acinetobacter sp. WU_MDCI_Abxe161. The sequence continues at coordinate 66,416 of NZ_JAHPTU010000005.1, read as the reverse complement.
GCGGAATTTGATTGTTGGTTAATGTTATTTTGAGATTAATACCAATCAATATTTGTATTGGTTGGTATTGGAAGAATTATCACGGCAGAGTCTTATCGTAAAAAATTCTAATGGTAGTAGCTCATAACCCTACTTTTGTTTCGGCAAAAGTAGGCAAAACCATTGCCATTCACAGAACCTGTTCAATACTGATTAATATCTTATGTTTTGCAAAAACAGTATCTTGTTAATGCTCGACAGGCTGTGAATGGCTTTGGCACCAATCAGATAGCTATCTAGTACAAAGTAGCAATTTGGTTTTGAAAAGCAGTAAAATAGCCACCGTGTTTTATATCCCCAAAGAGTAGCAATGACCGATCTTCAACAAGATGAATATGACCGCCGTTTTGCAGGTGTAGCGAAAGTTTATGGTGATTCATCGTTCCAGCACTATGAAAAAAGTCATGTGATGGTGATTGGGATTGGTGGTGTTGGTAGTTGGGCGGTAGAAGCTTTGGCACGCACGGGTATTGGTGAGATTACATTAGTCGATATGGATGTGGTTGCAGCATCAAATGTGAACCGTCAATTACCTGCAATGACATCAACACTGGGTTGTGAAAAAGTTGAGATTATGGCGGAGCGTTGTCGCCAAATTAACCCACGTATTAAAGTCAATATTATTGATGACTTCTTAACCCCTGAGAATGTCACCGAAATTTTAAATCCTGTACCTGATATTATCTTGGACTGTATTGATGACGTTAAAGCGAAATTGGCTTTAATGCTTCATTGTCGTTTTAATAAAATTCCTTTGATTGTTTCGGGTGGAGCAGGTGGTAAACTCGATCCCCTTAAAATCCGTGTGGCTGATTTATCAAAAACAGAACAGGACCCGATGTTAGCGAAGCTCCGTAGTCAGCTTCGTGCTCGAGGTATTTGTAAAAAGCCAAAAGAGAAATTTGGAATTACCTGTATTTACTCAATCGATAACCCATTTTCTAGTGCAGATGTCTGCCCATCGGCAGGGTTGCGCTGTGGTGGATATGGTTCAGCGGTAGTGGTAACGTCAAGCTTTGCGATGATTGCTGTAGCTGAAGTTTTGAAGAAACTCGATTTAAAGAAAGCATAATTTAAATATTGAAGAGGCATGCGCTTATGTGAGTGCATGCCTTTTGTTTTTTTGAGTAAAGTTAAAATTTATTTAATCATATAACTCTATGTTGTCGTGTTGGGGCTGTGTTGGGAGCTGTTGATCATAAAATTTAAAGCACCATAAAATTAGAATAACAACGGTGAAGATGGCTAAACCTTTTAAATACTTCATGAATAATTCAATCAAGTGAATGGTCTTGATAAAATTCTAGCGAAGACAATCTATCTAATCTAATATAGAAAATAGACCTAATGATCTAATTTTGAGATAGAAATGCTCACATTAAAACAATTCCAATATTTTATAAAAATCGTTGAAGAAGGAAGCTTTACCGCGGCTTCTGAAAAGCTATTCATAGCTCAGTCTGCTTTAAGTCGGCAAATTAAATTATTAGAAGAAGAAATTGACTTTAAATTATTTGATCGTACTGATAAGAAAGTGAAACTGACGACAGCGGGAGAGGTCTTCTATAAAAAAATAAAAGATAATATGCATTATTTAAATGAGATTATTGGCGTTTCTAAGAATATTGCAGAAGGAAAAAATCGCCAGATTAAAATTGCTCACTCGAGCAGTATTGTTATGGATGCTAAAAAGGTTCAAATATTAAAAGAAATTAGCTTAAAGCAAAAAATTAACTTTGAGATAAATACGTTGTCATCTGAGCATCAGGTTTTGGCTTTACTGAATGGGGAGATTGATATTGGTTTAATTAGACCACCAGTTCGGCATACATTAGATGACGTCAATGTTATTAAATTATATGAAGAACCTTTAATGGTGGCTGTGCATATTGATCATACTAAATTTGCAAATAAAGAGAAGTTGGAAGTCAAAGATTTAAAAGAGGAATACTTTGTTTCTACACCACATTCTAAAAGAGGTGGATTAAGCTATTTAGTTTCAAATTTATGTTTAGCCGCAGGATTTACTCCACAAAAAGCTCCAATTCAGTCACGTAAGATTTCACAGTTGCAACTTGTGGCTGCAAATTTAGGTGTAAGTATTGTGCCTAAAGAATTTCAGCAAATCTTGCCTGCTCAGGTAAAACTATTGCCTTTAACTGATCAGCTATCACTTTCGGAAGTGGTTTTAGTCTATAGAAAAGATCATGATGAAATAATTCAGCATTGTGCCGAACGCATCCATCAAGTTTTTCAATTTTAGGAAATTGATTAGGCAGCTAATCTATAATAAGTATAAGTAACATTATCGTCTTTATAGACATCATAACTACTTTGTTTGAAGTCAGAAACCCACTCACTTCCTGTATACCCAGCGATATGTCCATAAACATGGTTGCGGGTTCGGTGAATGATGTAAATGTCACCTTCCTGAGGTTCGTCGAAGGCTGGATCAATTTCCTTATAGCCAATCTTTTTAAGGGTGTCGCCCCAATCTGAGGCTGCAATTGGATGGTTTTCAACATCGGCACCAGCAGATTCGAGCGCAAGACGGATACTGCGTGCGCATCTCGCTTTACTGCGTCTAGATGTAATACTTTCTAATTTTTCTACGAACTTTTCTACATCAATGGGAGGGTTAGTTGAGGTTTGAGTTTGATGATTATTGGGTTTCATGGTGAAAGGATAAGGGAGGCTTGGTGTGCTGTGCGATACAACAATGGCTGCCTGATTTGAATCCTGATACATGTAATTATCAGCTACTTGTCCGTCATAAATAATCATCGTGAAATCTCTATCGTGCTACCCATGTCCATATTAAAAAAATCACCACCTACCTGTGGCGTTCAGAGATACTAATAGGCGTACCTTAAAAGTTTTGTTTATGTTATGTAATAACGTATCTTTTTTCCAGAGGCGTGTGCTTTGAAATGAAAAGATGCTCATCAAAAGGTTTATTAAAAATAGTAAAACTTAAATTATTGATATTATTATGAATAAATAATAAATCAGAACTTAAATTTGAATATTTTGCTTCAACATTTGCGAATATACTCAAAATCTAAGTCGCTGATTTAAAATGCCACATTTTCTTACAATTTAAGAAGTCACCACCCACTTAAACTTGCTGCTCTTTTAAATATTCTTCAGTACGAATCATGGCTGCTTGCATGTTTTGAATCGCATTTTCAACGTCAGCTAAAGTTTTTGCATTTCCGCCACTTAGCGCTTGACGCCATTTACGAGCGCCCGGCAAGTTTTGGAATAAACCTAAAATATGACGTGTAATGATTGAAAGAGGGGCACCTTCAGCCATACGTTGTTCAATATAAGGCAGCATTTGTTCCATAATATCGAATCGATCTGGTGCTTCTAAATTCCAAAGTTGGCCGAGCTCAGCAAGTAGGTAAGGGTTATGGTAGGCTTCACGGCCAATCATGACACCATCAACATGCTGTAAATGTTTTTGAGTTTCGGCAAACGTTTTAATTCCACCATTAATTTCAATGGTGAGATGTGGGCGCTCTTGCTTTAAACGATATACATCTTCATAGCGTAAAGGTGGTACTTCTCGGTTTTCTTTCGGAGATAAACCTTTCAAAATAGCAATACGGGCATGTACAACGAAATAAGTACAACCTGTTGCCGCGACAGTATCTACGAAATGTAGCATTTCTTCGTAAGACTGCATGTCATCAATACCGATACGATGCTTTACTGTTACTGGAATCTTTACTGCCTTTTGCATGGTATGAATGCATTCAGCAACCAAGTCTGGCTCTGCCATTAAACATGCGCCGATTTTATTGTTTTGTACCCGGTCACTTGGGCAGCCTACGTTGAGGTTAACTTCATCGTAACCCCAGTCTTCTGCCATTTTTGTGCAGGTTGCAAGTTCTTCGGGATTTGAACCACCAAGTTGTAATACGATCGGATGTTCTTGTGCGTTGTAGTCCAAATGGCGTTTAGCATCGCCAAATAGAATTGCGCCTGTAGTGACCATTTCGGTATAGAGCACAACGTTTGGGTTAAACAACCGTGCAAAGAATCGGTAATCCTTTGTAGTCCAGTCCATCATAGGCGCGACAGAAATACGAGGTTGTAACGATTGAAGTGATTGCATAACCAATAGACCCAAAAGTCGCTAAATTAATGAAAGGGCAGCATTATACGGGGTTTGGCCCTGAATCGACAGTGGCTTTTAACCGAGTAATTTATAACCACCCTCGTGTTAAATATAGAAAGATGATTTTTAACAAATTACTTTATAGCTAAGGCATTTGCTTTTTTTTGTAAGAAAGCATCAATCACGCTAAATAAAATACAAAATACAACGAGTCCAACACCTGCAAGACAAGTCATGGTCCATCCACCACGATTCCATGCAAAAATCCCTAATGCCGAACCACCAGCACCACCAATAAAGTAAGTGGTCATATAAATAGCATTGATACGAGATTTGGCATCGGGACGTAAACGGAAAATAATGCTCTGGTTACTGGTGTGTACCAGCGCAAGTGCCAATTGAATTAGAGCAAAACCAATAACATAAGCTGAAAGTAGAGTTTGTCCGAAATAGAAACAAATCCAACTTACCAAAAACAGCCCACAGCCCATCCAAGTGAGGAGGCGTGTATATCCTTGGTCGGCATATTTACCAATATAACGTGTAGATAAAGCACCAAAGATACCGACTAACGGGACTAGTCCGATAAATAGATCAGGTAAATGATGTGCCGAGGTGAGAAGTAACGCGATGGTGGAATATAGAATACTCACTGCTGCAAAGGCGAAAGCCCCTGTAAGTGCTCTTAATAATAGTCGCTTTTCCTCTTTTAAAAGCTGAGCCATGGAAACAAAGATTTGCCCATAGTTCATTTTCATGCGCATGACATAAGGCAGGCGACTTTTTAAGGTGTAGGCCAACAGAAGCATTAACACACCACTGACTACATAAACTACTTTCCAATGAAAAAGGTTGGAAAATAAGCCTGCCAGACTGGTTGAGAGTAAAATCCCGACCAATAAGCCACTCATTAAAAAACCAATAATTTCGCCTGTTTTTTCAGGTTTTACGGTCATTGTGGCAAGTGGAATAAGCACTTGAGCTGCAACAGAAAACAAGCCCGCTAAAATTGTACCAATCCATAGCATGGGCAAGTTAACAGCAAAAGCAGATGTAAATAGGCCAATTGCGCAAAGCACCATCAAAAACGGAATAGCTTTAGCTTTATTAACAATATCACCCATCGGAACAATAAAGAGTAAGCCGAGGGCATAAGACACCTGAGCAAATGTCACTGTTAAAGCGGCTTGTGCTTGAGTTACAGCAAAATCTTGCTGAATAGAGTGAATCAGCGGCTGACAATAATAATTCACACCTGCACATAAGCCACATGCTGCTGCCATCAACCAAAGCAAAGGTTTATTTTGACTGATATCTTCAGGGGTAGACATGATGTTCTCTCAGTTTTATTGGGTGTATGCCGTTGCTTCAATTTCAATGAGCATATGTTCTAGTGCAAGGCGTGGCACAGGAATGAGTGTACAGGCAGGAAAAGGATGATTTTTCCATAAATTTTGCATAATTTTAATCAAAATTTGATGTTTTTCGACCGAATGGTCAACAACTAAAACTCTTAACACGGCAATGTTGTTAAGCTCTGCATTGGCGGCTTTTAAAGCATGTTGAATATTATCAAAAACTTGGTTCGCTTGTTCTTCAAAATTTGAGCTTAATTCCCCTTTGGAATTTTCGCCGCCTTGACCAGCCACATGAATAATATTCTTAAAACTTTCCACTACAGCAACATGACTATAAGCGTTTGGCGTTGGGTTATATAACGTTGATGGATTTATGATTTTAAAAGCTTCTTGACTCATGGGAACTCAACCGTTCATTAAAATTTAGATGAGTATCCAACCTCAACTTAAGTTGAGGTCAAGAGAATTTAATGTTTCAGTCTTTTCTTTCTTAATGTAATCATCATTACACCTACAATATTCAGTAGGCAGCCGACCCATTGCCATATATTTAGGTGTTCATTTAAAAAAGCCACGGCAAGTAAAATTGTTAAAACTGGTCCAATCGAAGCGATCATTGCTGATTGAGAGGCTCCTAACCGTTCAATGCTTTGCATGAGCATAACGGTGGGTAATACGGTAACTAAAAAGCCTAAGCCAATCCCATACCAAATCACGCTAGAGGGGAGCTGGAATAAAAGTTGAATAGGATGAGGTGTGCTTAATATATAGTGAGTTAATGTGCCGACACAAGCCACAGTTAGAGCTAACCCTGTGAAATTCCAAGAACCAAATTTCTTAATGAGAGGGGGTGTTAGTAATAAATAGCCGGCGAAAGCCACAGCACTTGCAAATACAAAACTTGTTCCTAACCAGAAGTTGCCCTGAATTGGTGCGTTGTTGTGCTCCTGAAGCATAACCAGCACCGTTCCACCATAACTAAGAAAAATGGCAAATAAACTTTTTACATCTAATTTTTGTTTGTAGAGTAGACTCGAAACAATGACGGTGAGAGTAGGGTATAAAAATAGAATAATTCGTTCTAGAGAGGCACTAATAAACATAAGACCCATGAAATCGAGCCAACTTGCAAAGTAGTAGCCTAATAGACCGGCAAAAATTAAAATTAGCCAATCCTTCTTTTTTATGCCCTGATTATGATGCCTGTTAAACCAGCAAATTAATAGAAAGAACGGTAAAGCGCTTAACATGCGTAAAGCCATCAGGACTGTACCGTCGACTAATGGAGAAAGGGCATAAGTCTGTTTAATAAAGATTGCTTTGGTACTGAATAAAAACGCAGAGCAAAGCGCAAAAAAAGACCCGATTTGAAACGATGATAAAGAAATTTTCATATACAGGACTGTATAAGAGAGACTATTGTCTGTAAAAAAAGAAAAATCTTCCTATGTTACACCTCAAATCAAATATCGTGAATCATCAGTTCAAAATATGGGTATTTATTAAATAAATATTGGGTGGTATTTTAAAAAAGTTCAATTAGAATCCAAATTCTGTACAAAGAATACACATGGGGGAAACATTGCAGCTTGCAATGTTTTTGACAATGAGAAATTAGCTTGAGGAACGCTCATGCAGATCGGAATCCCAACCGAAACTGTCGTCGGTGAAAATCGTGTAGCTGCTACGCCAGAGACAGTAAAGAAGTTGATTAGCGCTGGTCATAGCGTTGTGATTGAACGTGGTGCTGGTGTAAAGGCTGCGTACATTGACAGTGCTTATGAACAGGTCGGTGCAACCATTACGGATGATGCCTATACGGGTAGTCAAATTATTTTGAAAGTTCGCGCTCCACAGGGCGGGGAAATTCAGAAACTTGCAGCAAATACCGCTGTTGTAGCAATGTTTGATCCTTATCGTAATACCGAGCTAGATCAGTTTGCGAATCAACAAGTGTCTGCTTTTGCTCTAGAACTGCTTCCTCGTACGCTTTCTCGTGCACAAAACATGGATGTGTTGTCTTCTCAAGCAAACTTGGCTGGTTATAAATCAGTTTTACTTGCTGCTGCTGAATATCAACGCATGTTCCCAATGCTTATGACTGCTGCGGGTACTGTAAAACCTGCACGTGTTGTAATCATGGGTGTTGGTGTTGCCGGTCTACAGGCGATTGCAACTGCAAAACGTTTAGGTGCAATTGTTGAAGCGACTGACTTGCGTCCTACAGCAAAAGATCAAGTTGAGTCTTTAGGTGGTAAGTGGTTAGACGTACCAATGTCTGAAGAAGAGCAACAACGTGCAGCGGATGCCGCTAAAAATGGTTATGGGTGGATGCCGGGTGAGCAGTACATCAAAGACCAGGCTGCGATTGTAGATAAAGCTGTTTCTAATGCAGACATCGTGATTACTACTGCATTGCTACCAGGTCGTGATGCGCCACGTCTGATTAAAGCTGAAACTGTTGCCAAGATGAAACCGGGCTCTGTCATTTTAGATATGGCAGTTGAAACTGGTGGTAACGTTGAAGGCTCTAAAGTGGGTGAGACTGTATTTACTGAAAATGGCGTGAAAATTTTGGGTGTTCCAAATATTCCGGCAACTGTAGCAACAGAAGCTTCTGCATTGTATGCGCGTAACGTTTTTAATTTCGTAGAGACTTTATTCGACAAAGAGAAAAACTTTGCGATTAATCAAGAAGACGAGATCCAAAAAGCCCTATTGGTCACTCATGGCGGTCAAGTACTGCTTAAGCGTGGTTAAGGAGATTTCTCATGGTTGAAACTATTACAATTTTCGTCCTTGCCATCTTCGTAGGTTATTACGTGGTTTGGGGCGTTACGCCAGCTTTACATACGCCACTTATGGCAGTAACCAATGCGTTGTCATCTATTATTGTGGTGGGTGCGATGTTGCAAACTGTGGGTCTGCCAGTTTTAGGTGTAGATGCTAACGTTGCATTTCAAAGTGTGAATGTGGTAAGCGTACTCGGTGCGATTGCAGTATTTTTGGCAAGCATTAATATTTTCGGTGGCTTCGCAGTAACTGCACGCATGCTGGAAATGTTCAAGCCTAAGCAAAAGAAATAAGAGGGCTTTGACATGGAATTTATTCAAGCAAATGCAAACTGGTTATACCTTGTTGGCGCAATCCTCTTTATCTTGACGCTTCGTGGCTTGTCTGGCCCTAAAACAGCAATTCAAGGTAACCGTTACGGTATGATCGCGATGGCGATTGCAGTTGTAACGACTTTCTTTGTTGCTAATAATCCAGTGATCTGGATGATTGTTGGTGCAATGGTGCTCGGTGCAATCGTAGGTATTGCACGTGCTCGTACCGTACCAATGACGCAAATGCCAGAAACTGTTGCGCTTATGCACTCATTGGTTGGTTTGGCTGCTGTTCTCATTGCGATTGCTGCAATTTTACATAACAACCAACTTACTGAGCTATTCGCTCAAAATGAAGCGGCTTTAACAGCAGCTGGCGTGCAACATGCACACATGAGCAAGGTTCACTTGTTTGAATTGTTTGTTGGCTGTTTCGTAGGTGCGATTACCTTTACTGCATCTGTATTTGCATACGGTAAATTGGCTGCGAAAAAATGGGCTAAAACAATTTCTGGTGCATGGGTTAAACCTGTTCAAGCGCTTATCTTTATTGCGATGTTGGCTTGTGGTTTCTATTTCTTCACGACTGGCAACATGACTGCATTCTGGGCAATGACAGCTCTTGCGCTTGCATTTGGTTGGGTTTGGATTGCGCCAGTAGGCGGTGGTGATATGCCTGTGGTGGTGTCGCTTCTTAACTCATTCTCTGGTTGGGCTGCGGCAGGTATTGGTTTTACACTTGAAAACAACATGTTGATCGTTGCGGGTTCTCTCGTGGGTTCATCTGGTGCGATTCTGTCGTACATCATGTGTAAAGCAATGAACCGTTCAATCATCAATGTATTGTTTGGTGGGGCAATGGGCGGTGCGGCAGTTGCATCTGCAGATAAAGGTGAACAAGTTCAACGTAACCACCGTTCAGGTTCTGCTGATGATGCTGGCTTCTTAATGTCAAATGCTGACAGCGTTGTGATTGTACCGGGTTATGGTATGGCGCAAGGTCGTGCACAAAATGCTGTAAAAGAATTATGTGAAATTCTAAAAGAGCAAGGTGTTCGCGTTCGTTTCGCCATCCATCCGGTTGCAGGTCGTATGCCTGGTCATATGAACGTATTGCTTGCTGAAGCAGATGTGGCATATGAAGACATCTTGGAAATGGACGAGATTAATTCAGACTTCCCTGCAACTGACGTAGTACTTGTTATTGGTGCAAACGACGTTGTTAACCCTGCTGCAAAAGATGATCCAAGCTCGCCTATTTATGGTATGCCGATTCTTGAAGCTCATAAAGCACGTACAATCATGGTGATTAAACGTTCTATGGCAACAGGTTATGCTGGCCTAGACAATGATTTGTTCTATAACGAAAAAACAATGATGATCTTTGGTGATGCCAAGAAAGTTGTTGAAGATATGACGAAAGCAATTAACGGTACAGGCCACTAAGTTGCTTTGAAATAAAAAACCACCTTCGGGTGGTTTTTTATTTGGCTTTATTTTTAAAGAAATTTTTCTACAAGATCCATAGACTGTTGATACAGGTCACGTGCCAGTTGCTGATTTTTAGCATGTGAGGATTTCCAGTCTGGCATATGTGCACTAACATATTCGCCGTTGCGGTTTTGCCATGCATCTCCAGTTGCCATTTCTGTAATGAGCTTTGTTGGAACTGAGGTTGGAACCAAGCCTAATTTCATCGCTGCATAAACTGGTTTTGGTAATTCACGATAAATATCAGAAGCAACACCGCCAGGGTGCAATGCATTATTGGTAATTGAACTTCCTGCGAGTTGTTCTGCTAATGCATTGCTAAACAGTAAATTTGCAAGTTTTGATTGCCCATAATAGAACAGGGGGTTGTAAAAACCTTCTGCACGAAATTTATTGGGTTTAATTGAGCCCACCCAGTGAGCAATAGATGCAAGATGGATAATGCGTGCTTTAGGAGATTGCTGTAAAACTGGAATTAATTTTTGAGTGAGTAAGAAATGACCTAGATAATTAACCCCAAATTGTTGCTCAAAACCCTCTGTGGTTAGTTGTTTTGTTTTGGAAAATAAGCCTGCATTATTAATGAGGACGTCAAGGCTGCCATAGCGATCAGCAATTTCATCGGCAGCTTTTCTAGTTAATTCAAGACTATTTAGGTCGAGAGAAACGACATCGACTTGTCCTTGGTCGAGTGAGCTTAGTTTATTTTGTGCCTCTTGCGCTTTTTGAGGATTTCGACATGCCAAAATCACATGTTGCCCTTGTTTAACAAGTTGTTCTGCTGTGGCAAAACCAATCCCTGTGTTGGCGCCCGTAATTAATATCTTCACTTTCTGTACTCCAGTTATGCTATTTATTGGTGAGAACTTTAAGAATTTGTATAGTGCGGTAAAACTGACAATTTGTCATGTCAAATTTAGTTGTAAGTGATGATTGGTTTTCTTAAGGGTAAAGGTGGGTTTTTTTTAAGGGTCTAAATTGTTATTAGAGAAATAAAAAAGCGGCTCAAAAGAGCCGCTTTTTTTAAAAGCAAAATTTTAAGCAACCGACTCTGGAGCGGTACGCCATAAGCTTTCTAAATCATAGAATTTACGAGCTGTTGGTAACATTACATGTACTACAACAAAGCCGAGATCAATTAAGATCCATTCTGCATCTCGTTCACCTTCAACGCCAATCGGGCGGAAACCGGCTTTTCGAGCTTCTTCTGCAACATTGTCAGCAAGTGCTTTGACATGGCGAGTAGAAGTACCACTTGCAATTACAATAGCATCAGCGACATTGCTAATTGAGCTAACATCTAACTGGAGAATATCTTTTGCTTTTACATCAACTAAAGCGTCGTGGACGACTTTGAGACAAGCTTGTACGTCTTTATTTGAGGTATTCATTGCGAAATCGTGAGAATTAGACACGCTGGGCGATGGTTCTAAATTCATATAGGGTATATTTTCCTGACAATTACTCACTCTCTAATATAGTGGTTTTCGCGCTAAATTTCAAACAGAAGTCGTAACAGTTTATATATTTACATCATCAGAAAAGTATTTTTTCTTCCATGTAAACGACTGATTTGAACCATTCTCAGGTTTATATTCTGCTGCAATATAGTTCTGATATGAGCTTTGCTTTAACCAAGAAAAAATTTGTTCATATGGGATTTGAGCTGTATCAGGTTCATGGCGGCCTGGGCAGTCTGCAAATTGAATATGTCCAATTAAGTTAATATTCTCTTGTAAACCTTCAAGCACATCTTCACCCATCATTGCCATGTGATAGCAGTCATACTGCATTTTGAGAGCAGGGTGGTTGACCGCTTCTAGCATCTCTTGTGCTTGTGCAATGTTTTGCACTAAAAAGCGTGGCATATCAGTGCCGTTAATCATTTCGAAAACAGGCTCTATACCGTGTTCACCGAGTAAATTGCAGGCAAGTTTTAGATTAGCTGCTAATGTTTTTAAACAAGGAAGCAAGTCTGCATCAAGCGGTTGTTTACCCGCTAAAATATTAACACGAGGAACGTTTAAAGCGGTGGCATAGCGAATAGCCAATTCTAATGCTTCATGAAAAGCCGCTTCTTGGCCGGGTATGCCTGCTAAACCATTCCCTCCTTGCATAAGATCACCAGCAGGTACATTAATTAAGCAAAGGCTGAGATTGTAGCGTTCGAGTTGAGTTTGAATATCTTCAATCGTCAATTCATAGGGGAATTGAATTTCTACATATTCAAAGCCCTGTGCATGAGCCAGAGCGAAGCGTTCAATTAAAGGAACTTCGGTAAAAATCATGGATAAATTGACTGCAAGACGACCCATACTCAAACTCCGTTTATTTTTGCTCTACCAATTGAATCATAGTAGCTAAATCTTTCTCGGCAAAGCCATTTTTTTGGTGAGTTTGTAGCTGTAATAGAGCTTTTTGTGCAACGGGGATGTCTAAATTAACATTGTTAGCCAATGTTACTGCGTTGTTAAGATCCTTAGATAATGTTTGAACTTTCCACTGAATAGGCTCAAATGTATGCGTTGCCATGCGTGGGGTTAGAATTTGAAAGGGTTTAGAGTCTGCAAATCCGCCTGCTAAGGCTGGAGCGAGTAAAGTTGTATCTACACCCGCTCGGTCTGCAAGCGCGACAGCCTCTGCAATAAGCGCGCTGTTGGCTGCGACGATGAGTTGGTTACAAATTTTGGTGGCTTGACCAGTTCCTGTGTCTCCCATGCGTGTTACACGTTGAGATAGAACATTATAAATAGGCGTTAACTCTGTAATTGTTTGAGCATCACCGCCTGCAAAAATGACAAGTGTGCCTTGTTCCGCCCCAGCTGTTCCCCCCGACACAGGAGAATCAATCCAAGTAACGTCATGCTTGGCAGCCTCTTGAGCAAGTGTTTTTGTTACAGCAACAGATAAGCTTGAGAAATCAACAATCATCTGTTTAGCTTTTAAGTGAGGTTGAATTTGCTCAAATACACTTTGTGCGGCTTTGTCATCTGCGAGACAAGTTAAAATAACAGGATATTCGCCAATATTTATAAGATCTAAAGGCTGTGCGCCGATATCAATCAGTTCTTCACATGCAGAAGAGGTTCGGTTCCAAACAGCAACTTGAAAACCTGCCTGAATAAGACGGGTTGCCATGCGGCTTCCCATCAACCCTATGCCTAAAAAAGCAATAGGGGTGTTGCGATCAAAATTCATAATCTAAGCTCTTTATTTATATTGGCGTGGTAAAAAATTAACTTCCGGATGTTTGTCTTTTTTACGAGCAAGTTTGCTATTTTTACCAAGTAATAATTTAAGTTGCCAGATTTTTTCTAAACGTAATGATTTTTCTGGTTGGTGCTCCATCGCATCAAGTACACGTTTTGCCGCAGTGAGCGCATCTGGTGAGCGCTGTAACATTTCAGCTGCAATTTTATGTGCTTTCTCTAGTGGAGAGTCACTTAAATGAGTGACAAGACCAATTTCTTTTGCATAATTTCCATCGAAAACACGAGCGGTTAAGGTGAGTTCTTTTGCAAGGTCAACGCCAATTAAACCTTTCAATGAACGAGTAAGTCCCATATCTGGAACTAAGCCCCAACGACTTTCCATAATCGACATTTTAGTGTCAGGGTGAGAAATTCGAATGTCGGCTGCTAAGGCAAGTTGCATGCCTGCGCCAAAACAATAACCTTCTAATGCTGCAATCACAGGTACAGGTAAATTTTGCCAAATAAGAAATGCTTTTTGGAATAGGCTTTGGCCCGGTTTTACAAGCTCCCAAATGGCAAAAGCAGAATTTTTTGGATTGTTTAGGTCGGATAAATCAATTCCGGCGCTAAAAACTTGTGCTTCACCTGTTAAAATCACACAGCGAATATTACGGTCCTTTTTAATGGCTTTTGCTGTTGAAACAAGTTCTTTTAATAAGGCAAAACTCATGGCATTGCGTTTGTCAGGACGGTTTAAATATACCGTTGCAATGCCATTATTCTTTTCAATACGTAAGAGTGCCATGAGATTTCCGCTTCTTTTTTTATAGATAAGCGGAGCATAACATGGCTGTAATTTGGAAACATGACAGCCCAGTCATGCCTGTTTTGTAGATAGATTAGTCAGGAATCACCAAGATTTGATGGGCTGCACTTTCTACTTCTTTTACAACAAGTCCTAACTCGTCGAAGCGTCTCATCACTTCTTCAATGAAGCCTTCATCTGCTATACGGCGTTCTTTACGTAGTGTTGAAATAAATTGCTCAAAGTCACCTGTCACTTGTTGTAGCTTTGGAGTACCTACATAGCGAGTTGCGCCATAAAGACGATGTAAAACATGCTCAAGTTGAGGGAAGTCTTCAAGCTCAATGAGCTGCTGCATTTCATCTAGCTCAGTTGGGAAGCTATCAACTAACATTTTAAGTAAGTCTTGAGCTAAGTCTTCTTTATTTGCTGCAAGTTGCAAGCTTTGTTGCCAGTTTAAAATTTGCGGATCTAAAGCTTCTGCAACGACATGATGGTCTTTCTCTAGTGCTTTTGCCGCAAAGTTGTTTTTAGTCCATTGCGTTAAAATCTGGATAATTTGTTCCATTTGAATTGGCTTGGTGACATAGTCATTCATGCCGACTTTGAGAAGCTTTTGCTTTTCATCGGCAAGGGCATGGGCTGTTAATGCAATAATTGGAAGCTGCATTTCACCGTCTAAAGTTGACTCTAGCGAACGAATAGCGCGAGTGGTATCAATACCTGACATAACAGGCATTTGAATATCCATGAACACTAAATCAAATGGTTTGAGCTTTTGATCGATTCGCTCTTGGATGAGGTTTAAGGCTTCTTGGCCGCTGAGTGCTTTAGTTGTTCTAACGTTGAGTTCACCTAGCAGAGCTTCTAAGACAATTAAGTTAGGTAAGTGATCGTCGACCGCCAGAATGTGTAAACCCTGCCCATTAAAGTCTTGTTGTTCCTCTTCAAAAATAGGTTGATCATTTAATAATTGAATGAGTCCGCTTCGGCTTAATGGTTGATAGAGAGGGCGAGCACGATATTCATTGAGCATATTTGGCTCAAGCGTCATTTGATAGCCATAAACTGCCAAATTACCTTGATAGCGGCTGCGAATTTCTTTTAATAAGGCTTCAGTGTCACCACTGTGGTCAACAATAAGCCATGTATTATCTTTTTGATCAAGATGTTTTAAGCGACTAAATAAATCCAGAATCGATTGTGTCTCGATGTGAGGAACATGGTAGTTTTCAAGGTAGTAACGTAAAACACTTGCGGTAGCAGGGTGCGCAAGATAAGACACCACTTGTAAATGCTCAAAGTGTGGATGTTCAATCTCGTAATCTTCATCTACCACAAATTGTGCGGTAAACCAGAACGTAGAGCCTTTTTCTGTTGGGGCGCGTTCTTGGTTGTCTTCAAAGCCAATTTGACCATGCATGAGATGAACAAGCTGTTTCGAAATAGCTAGACCTAAACCTGTACCGCCAAATTGACGTGTAACGGATGCATCACCTTGCGAGAATGATTCAAATAGTTTTTTACGGTCTGTACCGCTTAAACCAATACCACTGTCTTGCACACTAAAATGAAGTAGGCATTGTCCAATATCATCATGTTCCATACGAACACGAACAATAATTTCGCCGTCTGGAGTGAACTTAATCGCATTCGAAATCAAGTTAGTCAGAATTTGTTTAAAGCGTAAAGCGTCACCAATCACTTGTTGTGGAATGTTGTCGGCATAGTAAAAAGCCATAGCAATATGCTTTTGGGCAGCCAGTGGAGACAACATATCCATGACATCAAAGACAGCTTCTTCTAAATCAAACGGTGCTGTTTCTAGCTCTAATTTACCTGCATCAATTTTTGAAAAATCTAATACATCATTAATTAATGCCAATAAATGGGCTGATGACTTGCGAATAGTTTGTAGGTAAAGATTTTGTTCGTTATTTAGGTTTTGTTGACGAAGTAATAAATGAATAAAGCCATCAATACTATTTAGAGGGGTTCGAAGCTCATGACTAATATTGGCAAGGAAAACTGATTTGGCTTGGTTCGATGAAATCGCTTGGTCACGTGCTTGACGATAGGTAATATTTTGAACTTCTAAAGTATCTAAAGTTCTACGTAAATCTTCTTCGGTTTGTTCAGTATGTTCTTTTAACTCTAAAAAGCTAAAGTGTAATCGTTTAACGACATTTGCAATATCTCGCTGTAATAGGCGTAATTCACCAGTACTATTAATCACCATGTGCTGGTCTAGTGTGTCAGCATTTAAACGTTGCAACTGCATGCGAATTTCATACATCGGCGCAATCCAGCGACGTGAATAAAAATTCAAACAAAGTAAAAGTAAGAGTAAGGTCATTAACCCAGTAATGACGAGGGCGATCAGAATACGGTAACGAGCCAGTTCTAGTGGCTGATTATCCATTTCAATAACAAGCCAAACAGGGGCTTTTCCAGGCGCGTCGCTAATCCGTTGTCCATAAATATTATTGTGATTATAAGAGATTGGCCCAAAAAAATTATTGTTTTGTTTGAAGTTCGGCCAGTAGCGATTGTCGCGATAACCGATACTTAAATAGGTCTGACCATTACTGTCAATTAAAGCAGCACGTTTTAGATTTTTCTCACTAAACATGCTTTGCATGATGTGCTGGGCGTGATCATATTCATCGGGCTCTAGTTCAACCAGATTATATAAGTCGATCGCGATTTGATTATAGCGAGCTAAGATCGCAGAGGCATGATGTAGCTGTTGTTGTTTTACTGAATGTGAGGTTTCAGTTAAAACCAGAAAAGCACCAACGCACGTTAAAATCATAATAGGCACAAAAATCAGAGCAATTAATTGCCCATATGCATGATTCAGACGTAAGCGTTTAGATAAGGTTTTATTGAAATTAGACATGGCTACATCAGATTTATCTCTCTGTACGGCATCTTATCACGCTTTATTTTAAAACAGACGGCATTTTATAAATGACCGAGCTTTAATCGCTTTTATGAAAAAGCATATTGAAATGGGTGCAGTACCAAGCATTTTTTCATACAATAGGCCCACCTCGATATAGGTGTTGATCATGAGTAATACACAACCTGATTTTTTAGCCGACGAATTTTTGTTAGATCACTATGTAGGTAACACACCTCTAGTCCGTTTGCAGCGCTTGGCGTGTCACACGCAGGCAACGGTTTTAGCAAAATTGGAAGGTAATAATCCGGCAGGTTCTGTAAAAGACCGTCCAGCATATAACATGATTATGCAGGCAGAAAAACGTGGTCAAATTAAGCCAGGAGATACCTTAATTGAGGCAACCAGTGGAAACACGGGTATTGCTTTGGCAATGGTGGCTGCAATGCGTGGCTATAAAATGAAATTAATCATGCCAGGGAATTCAAGTCAGGAGCGTAAGGATGCAATGCGTGCTTATGGCGCAGAATTAATTGAAGCACCGAATATGGAAGCTGCACGAGATATGGCTTTGCAAATGCAAGCTGAAGGTCTGGGCCTGGTCCTTAATCAATTTGGCAATCCAGATAATGTCGAAGCTCATTACCTCACCACTGGCCCTGAAATTTGGAAGCAAACAGGTGGGAAGATTACTCATTTCGTGAGTTCAATGGGTACAACTGGTACCATTATGGGAATTTCAAAATATTTAAAAGAACAAAACCCCGATATTCAAATTATTGGTTTACAGCCTTCTGAAGGTTCAAATATTGCTGGTATTCGCCGTTGGCCACAAGAATATTTACCTACGATTTTCGATCCAAAGCGTGTTGATAAAATTATGGATATTCCGCAAATTGAAGCGGAAAAAACGGCTCGCCGTTTAGCACGTCAGGAAGGAATTAGTGCAGGTACATCTTCTGGTGGGGCAGTGTGGGCTTCAGTAAAAATTGCAGAAGAAAATCCGAATGCTGTTATTGTTTGCATTATCTGTGATCGTGGTGACCGCTACCTATCTACAGGACTGTTTTCAGTACAGGACGATAACTCATAATTGAGAGAAATCATGCGTTTCCCTACCTTAGTTTTTGATATTGAAACTTTAACTGATTTAAAAGCGGGAGCGCATTTATATCATCTTGATTTACCTGAAGCCGATGTAGAGCAAGCGCTCACAAAAATCCGTCGCCAAGAATCTGGCATGGATTTTCAGCGTTTGCCTTTACATGAAATCGTTTGTATTTCTGGTTTATGGGTGGATGAGTCTGGTTTTAGATTATTTTCTTTTAGTCGAGAACAATATTCTGAAGCCGAAATTTTGCAGAAATTTTTATCTATTTTTGATAAGCGCCATCCGACTTTAGTGAGTTGGAATGGCTCACAATTTGATTTACCTGTCATTCTGTTTCGCGCGATGTATCACGGGCTTTCGGCACCGGGTCTATTTGATCAAGGTGAAATTGATAGCCAAAAGCGTTTTAATAATTACCAAAACCGTTATCACCATCGTCATATAGATCTAATGGATGTGATGGCAATGTTTAATGGCCGTAATTTTCAAAAGCTTGATGATATTGCCTGTATTTTAGGTTTGCCGGGTAAGCGTGGTGAGTCGGGTTATCATGTGCCTGAATATGTCCGTAATCAACAGTGGTTAAAATTGACTAGCTATTGTGAAGGGGATGTGCTCAATACGTGGTTTATTTATTTGCGTTGGTTAGTGCTAAAAGGCCAATTGAATGCAGATGAACATAACCACTGGATCAGTTCGAGTATTGAATATTTACAGACTATCCCTCAGCAGGCTGATTTTCTTGAAGTATGGGAACGTACTTCAAAACATACTGAATTTACTTCTCACTATTTTAATTCTTCAGATTTTTAGGTTCATCCTTTGAAACAACAAGCCAAATCTCGCAACCTCCCACAGCCCGAATATATTTTTCAGGTTGAAACACTTTCTCATGAGGGGCGGGGAATTGCGCATTATGGTTCTCATCCTGAGCATCCTGCAGATAAGCATGGTAAGAAAGTTTTTATTCGCTATGCATTGCCCGGAGAAACTGTAAAGGCACGAATTACCCATCAAGCGAAGCGCCTTGAAGAGGCAGAGATGTTGCAGTTGTTAGGAGAGCCTTCAGCACATCGTATTGAGGCAATTTGCCCTCATTATGGTGTTTGTGGTGGCTGTAGCATGCAGCATATCCATCCTGATGAACAAATTCGTTTAAAGCAAAATGTACTCCAGTCACATTTACAGCATTTTGCAGGTATTCAACCTGAACAATGGCTAGAACCGATTCGATCTTTACAAAGTGATTATCGTCGTCGTGCTCGAATAGGCGTGCGCTATCTGCCAAAACCAGATCGGTTAATCATGGGATTTCGCGAACATCATAGTAATCGTCTAACTTCGATCCATAGCTGTAGTGTTTTGGATAAAAATTTATCAAATAGTCTGCCTGAGTTACGTACTTTACTCCAAAGTCTAAAAGGCAAAGCACACATTGGTCATGTAGAATTAGCAAAAGGTGATAATGAAGTTTCTTTATTGGTTCGTCATGTAGAAAAATTAAACAATTCTGATGTCAACCAATTAAAGCAATTTGCGTTACACAAAGGCTGGCAGTTGTATTTGCAACCTAAAGGTCCAGAAAGCATTCATCGTGTTGATGATGAGCAAGGTGCTTTACGTTTACATTATGCCTTAGAAAGATTTAATGTAAATTTTGCTTTTTCGCCATTGGATTTTACTCAGGTCAATGCCACAGTAAATGAACAGATGGTTCAATTGGCATGTGAATTGCTTCAATTGCAATCAGGTGAAAAAGTACTTGATCTATTTTGCGGTTTGGGCAATTTCTCACTTCCGTTAGCACGATGTGTTGGTGAAAGTGGGCAGGTTGTCGGTGTTGAAGGGAGTGAGGAAATGGTGGAGCGGGCAACAGCTAATGCAAAATGCAATAGTTTGGTGCAGGCGACCTTCTTTTCACAAGATTTAACAAAAGATTTTTCGCATCATTCTTGGGCGAATCAAGGATTTGATGCATTATTGATTGATCCTCCTCGTGCTGGTGCATATGAAATTATGCAGTATGTATCAAATTTTGGAGCAAAAAGAATCGTTTATGTATCATGTAATCCAGCTACACTGGCAAGGGATGCGGGTGTTTTGGTCCAATATGGTTACCAGTTAAAAAAAGCAGCGGTGATGGACATGTTTACACATACCGAACATGTTGAATCCATTGCACTATTTGAAAAAATTCAAGAGATAAACGATTAAAAACATGAGTTACATATTGAGGAGAATGGTATGGTCACAGTACGTGAACAGTTACCTGAACAACTAACCGAGTTGTCAGAGGAAACGACTGTAGAGCATGCCGCCGAAACGCAAATCGGTTTAGCCTCATGGTTGGATCGGGTGCGTGAAATATTAGATGGGGCGAAGCTTGAACAGCTTGAGCAGGTTGCTCATTTAACCCTGCAAAAAGAGTTAGACTCAACGGTTAATCATCGTTCAAATACTTTCGCTACAGGCGTTGGAATGGCTGACATTCTGGCGCATCTCCATGTAGATGAAGATACTCTATCGGCAGCAATGCTCTATCGTAGTGTGCGTGAAGACATTACCGATATAGAAGAAGTAAAACAGAAATTCGGAGAGCAAGTTTATAACCTTGTCAAAGGTACTTTGGCGATGGGTAAACTCTCAGAACTTATTGAGAAAAATAAACGGTTAGAAGATCATTTTAATAATAATCAGCGAGAACATTTAAGCGGCATTTATAAAATGCTGATTTCAGTGACCGAAGATGTTCGTGTTGTTTTAATTAAACTTGCTGAACGTACCTATTCTTTACGAGAGTTGGCAAATTCCTCTCGCGAACGCCAAGAACGTGTAGCACGTGAAATTCTTACTATTTATTCGCCTTTGGCACATCGACTCGGTATTGCTCAGCTTAAATGGGAACTTGAAGATCTAGCATTTCGTTATTTGGCTCCAGACCGCTATAAAGAAATTGCTTCATTACTCAATGAAAAGCGTTTAGAGCGTGAGCATTATATTCAGTTCGTTATTGATCGTTTGAAAAATGAGTTAGCGTCTTACGGCATCGAAGCTGAAATTACAGGTCGTGCAAAACACATTTATTCGATTTATCGAAAAATGAAGAGCAAAAACCTGAGTTTCGACCAACTTTATGACATTCGTGCTTTGCGTGTATTGGTCAATAGTGTGCCAGAATGTTATCACTCTTTAGGTATCGTACATCAAATCTGGCGCCATATTCCGCATCAGTTTGATGACTATATTACCAACCCGAAAGCAAATGGTTATCGCTCATTACATACTGCTGTAATTGCTGAAAATAAATCTCTTGAAGTACAAATTCGTACTCATGAAATGCATGATGAAGCAGAGTTAGGTGTTTGTTCGCACTTTAACTATAAAGAAGGTTCAAAGAATACTGACCATTCTTTTAACCATCGTTTGCATTCATTGCGTGCTGTTTTAGAGCACTATCAAGAACGTAATGATACGACAGTACATCAAAACGAAGATGAAACAGAAGGCTTTGAACAGTTACAAGACTTTGAAGGCTTTGAGAAGATTTATGTTTTTAGTCGTGATGGCGATATTAAAGAATTGCCGCGCGGTTCAACAGTTTTAGATTTTGCCTATCACGTGCATACAGAAGTAGGAAACAAGTGTTATGCGGCGCGTGTCAACCAGCGTTACGTGCCACTTACCTATACTTTAAAAACAGGTGAACAGGTTGAAATTTTAACTAAAAAAGATCGTGAACCAAACCGTGACTGGTTGGTGAACTCTCTAGGTTATATTAAAACCTCTCGTGCACGTGACAAGTTGCGTCATTGGTTTAGACAGCAAGACCGTAGTAAAAACCTTGAAGTAGGCCGAGAACTCCTTAATAAAGAGTTAGCTCGTCTAGCGATTCATCCAAAAAGTATCGACTTAAACGATTATTCGTCACACTTTAATGTGAAAACGGGCGATGACATTTTGGTGAGTCTGGTTAGTGGTGATATTAGCTTACATGCCTTGATTAATCAGGTGAATCGCCAAATGCATCTAGATCAGGATGAGCCTGAGCTAGTACTTAAACCAACATTAAATCCGCGTGCCAGCCATACGCTATCAGCACATGGAATTTTAATTGATGGTTTAGATAATGTAGAGCTTCACATTGCTCAATGTTGTCAACCGGTGCATGGTGAATCAATCGCTGGATATATTACTTTGAATCGTGGTGTTAGCATCCACAAAGTCATTTGTTCAGACTATCAGCGTATGATTAAGCAAGAGCCAGAGCGTGCTGTTGAAGCTGATTGGGAAATGCAGCCAACACGTGGTCAAAGCGTTCAGATTGTGGTGGAAGCTTATGATCGTCGTGGCCTGCTTAAAGACCTAACTCAAGTGATTTTCTCTGACCAGATCAATATTCGTCAGGTCAATACAATTTCTGAGGCAGATGGTATTGCTAATATGAAGTTGCTCATTGAGGTTAAAGGTTTAGCACAGCTTTCTCGCTTATTGGCTCGCTTAGAGCAGCAACCGGGAATTATTAGTGCGCGACGTATGATTCAAGGCGTTTAATAAATTGAGTAAAAAGGCTGTCAAATGACAGCCTTTTTTATTGCAAATTACTTTCTCGATAAATAAATATTGGTAAGTCGGTTTAAAAACTGAGGGCTTAATGTTGAGAGCTGATAAAGCAGTTTGGTTTTTATGCCAACCGGAGTGTGAGTAGGTGTCCAAAAATGAGCTTTTTTCTCTACAAGCGTAAGCACCTGCTGAGCAATATCATTTGGGGTTAAATCTATTCCCATATTTTGAATGGTGCCTGCATCCATATTGTTAACCATTGCGGTTTGTACAAATAGCGGCATTACATCTAAAACACGAATACCATATTTTTTCCATTCGACATCCAAACCTTCGGTAATTCCGCGAACTGCAAATTTACTGGCTGAATAAGAAATCAAATCAGCTTGCCCATAAATTGCAGAGGCCGAAGAAAGGTTGATGACGCGTGCAAAAGACGCTTGTTCTAAATAGGGTAGAGCAGCATGACAGCCATTGATGACACCATTTACATTAATATTTATTGTTCTTTGATGAGCCTTAATGTCAGTTGTTTCAAATGCTCCAGAATATAAAATACCGGCATTATTGACCAAAATATTAAGTTCGCCAGCCCAGTTGGTGAATTCTTTTAATATGTGTTGCCACTGGCTGTAATCACTTACATCTAGGTAGCCGGCACGAGCATTTGGCCCTAAGGTATTTGCTAGTTCTTGAGCAAGCGATTCATTAATATCATAAATGCCCACTTTATATCCTTGTTTGTAGAATACCCGTGCAATTTCAGCCCCAATACCTTGAGCAGCGCCACTAATCAGAATACTGTATCCCATATTTTTTCTCTTTCTCAGTACAATAGTGTGACTGATTTAATCGCTTTGATTTTGATCATAGCAAATTAAAATCTTAGTTTTACTGACCGACTTTTTAAACTTGAGGGTTACCATGGATAAATTGCTTAAAATTATGCAAGAGTTACGTGAAAAATGTCCGTGGGATCAAGAGCAAACCCCAATGTCACTGACTAAATATGCGATTGAAGAGGCATATGAAGTTGAGGCGGCGATTCGTCAAGGCGATATGAATGAAATCCGAAATGAGCTAGGCGATTTGTTATTACAAGTTGTATTTCAATCACAGATGTTTAGTGAGCAAGGTGCTTTTAACTTTCAAGATGTTGTTGAGGCAATCAGTGAAAAGCTAATTCGTCGTCATCCTCATGTTTTTCAGGCAGATCGATTTAATAACTTAACCCCAGAACAAGTCAGTGAGCTTTGGAAACAAATTAAACAGCAAGAAAAACAAGGGAAGCCACAATCAAGGTTGGACGAAATTAAACATGGACCAGCTCTATTACAGGCACAAAAAATACAAGCAAATGCCGCTAAGGTTGGCTTTGATTTTGAAACAGTAGAAGATGCTTATGAAAAACTAGAAGAAGAATTGGATGAGTTTAAGCAGGCATTAAAAAATAAAAATATTGATGAAATTCAAGATGAATTTGGAGATTGCCTATTTTCATTGGTCAATGTTGGACGTAAACTTGCGATTTCAAGTGAATCTTCACTTTTATCAACAATACATAAGTTTAGAAGTCGTTTTGCTTTTATTGAAGATCAAGCGCAAAAACAGCAAAGAACATTAGAAGACATGACCTTGTCTGAAATGGATGAATTGTGGAATCAGGCAAAGCGGCAGTTAAAGTTAGGGGAAAAAACACATGCAGCTCAGCATGAATCTTTGGAAGAATAAACACTATATTTTCATTGTTTTATTTTGGAGCCTGATTTCATCAAGCTTTACTCAGGCTCAATCTTTTGATCAAAATTTTAAGGAGTGGAAGGCGAAGCAACAGATGTATGATCAGAGGTTGAGCATGCAACACGCCTCTCATTCTAATGCTTCAAAAAGATCATCTATGACTGATTCGTCAGGACAAATTCGCTTGAATCAAGCCAATATTGATGAGTTTCAAAAGCTAAAAGGTATTGGTGAAAAAAAGGCTCAAGCGATTGTAGAGTACCGTCAAAAGAATGGTGGCTTTAAAAATATTGATGAATTTAAAAATGTAAAAGGTATTGGTCCAGCCATTTTTGAAAAGAATAAAGCGCGTTTGACTTTATAAATTATCTGTCTGTCAATTGTCATTTCATGCGCAAACTACAGAGAATCAAATTGCCCTTTGTGTGCGTTACAGCTATGATTAGCGACAACTTGTTATTTACGTCCTGACGTAGGAGACAGCGTCTTTTGCAAACCTTGCGAGCGTCAAAATGTGGTTTGTCCACAGCCCAACTTCCTTCTTCGATTTTAGATGTGATCGATAGCCTGACTAAAGCAGGCTATGAAGCTTATATTGTTGGGGGTGGTGTCCGTGATTTAATGCTAGGGCTTAATCCTAAAGATTTCGATGCAGTCACTAATGCAACACCTTCCCAAATTAAAGAAGTTTTTGGTCGACGTTGTCGAATCATTGGCCGTCGATTTGAATTAGCACATGTCTATTCAGGGCGTGAGCTCATTGAAGTTGCAACTTTCCGTGCTCCTCCTAAAAAAGCAGTCACCAGTGCCTCGGGCATGATTTTACGTGACAATAATTGGGGAACTATCGAACAAGACTTTGCTCGCCGTGACTTTTCTATCAATACGCTATATTACCAACCGCGTAAGAGTATTGTGCTCGATTTCTGCAAAGCCATTGACGATGTAAAAAATAAAACTCTACGTTTATTAGGTGACCCAGCACAGCGTTTTGAAGAAGACCCAGTACGTATGCTGCGAACATTACGTTTTGCAGCCAAATTAAATTTCAAAATTGATTCAAATATTCTCGATATATTTGATGCTGAAATGACGCAATTACTGCGTGATGTTTCTCCACATCGTTTATATGATGAATCTCAGAAGCTGTTCACAATGGGACATTTGGCACGTGTTTTGCCAATGTTGATTGAGTTTGGAGTCTGGAAACAACTCTTTGCAGATATTCAACCGAACCTCACACCATTTATTTTAAGAGCAGCAAAGAATACAGATCAACGTATTCAAGTTGGTAAAACAATTAATCCGGCATTTTTCTATGCGGTCTTATTGTGGCAACCATTTTTAGAACGTTGTGAATTTTATTTATCTAAAGGTGTTGTACCTGCTGAAGCACGTGCACAGGCAGGTTTAGATGTATTAAAGCGTCAGGCAACACGCACAGTGATTCCTCGTTTTGCAGAAACTTTTATTCGTGAAGTTTGGGAAATGCAGACTCGTTTGCTTAATCCAAAACCTCAGCAAATAGAAGCATTGGCAGGACATGCACGTTTCCGTGCTGGTTTTGACTTCTTGTTACTTCGTGAAAAGTCAGGTGATGACACAACACAAGGAATGGGAAGCTGGTGGGAAGCCTACCAAGAAATGTCGAATGACGAAAAAGAAGCTGCGATTAGCCAGTACAATCGCCAGAAAGCTAAAAGTCGTCGTAAAGCTGCTACCGAATCTGTTGAAAACAATAAAGTTGAAACGGAAATCGAGCCTTTGGTTGATGTTCCAGAACCACGTAGTCGTCGTGGGAAAAAAGAACGTACTCGACAAGACCAATCGATGGGGCGTTTTATTGAAAAAGCCACTGCTTCAGACGCAGGCGGGACGATGAGTGATCATCCGATTTTGAAGCGTAAGCGAGTACAACGCGATTTAAGCCAAGTGATTTTTGGGCCAACGCAATGACAACGAAGACTTATATTGGTTTAGGTAGTAATTTGGGCGATTCGCGCCAAATTTTATCTGAAGCCATTGCTAAGCTTAAAACTTTAGGTGCGGTGAAAGTTTCTAGACTTTATCAAAGCCCACCTATGGGGCCTCAAGATCAACCAAATTATTTAAATGCTGTAGCCGAGTTAAATACAGATCTCACGCCTTTAGATTTGTTAGACCAGTTGCAGCGATTTGAGCAAGAAGCTGGTCGTGTGCGTCTTCGTCGTTGGGGCGAGCGTACTTTAGATCTGGATTTGCTGATATATGGCAATGAAAAAATTCAAAATGAGCGCTTAACAGTGCCGCACATTGGAATTTTAGAACGAGATTTCGTTGTAATTCCTTTATTAGATTTAGATGTTGATTTACATATTGATGATCAGCCACTTAAAAATTTAGAACTCTTACAGCAGCCAACGCTGACTGTACTTGCTGATGAGTCATGGGCTTAAAGTCTGACTTATTACGTTCTGCAAACTCCTGTAGAGGATACCATCATGATTAGTCTAAGTGACTTAAGAAAATTTAAAGCCGAAGGACGTAAGTTCTCTTGCCTAACTTGTT
Source organism: Acinetobacter sp. WU_MDCI_Abxe161 (assembly GCF_025514355.1). Lineage (NCBI taxonomy): Bacteria > Pseudomonadati > Pseudomonadota > Gammaproteobacteria > Moraxellales > Moraxellaceae > Acinetobacter > Acinetobacter sp. WU_MDCI_Abxe161. Next base: position 39,433 of record NZ_JAHPTU010000005.1, on the reverse strand, counting down.
ACGATGCGAGTATGGCAAAAGCAATGGAACTTGCTGAAATTGATACTATCTTAATTGGTGATTCTCTTGGAATGGCAATTCAAGGTCGTGACTCAACTTTACCTGTAACTGTTGAAGACATGGCTTATCATACGGCAGCAGTTCGTCGTGGTAACCAACATGCCTTGATTATGACTGACTTGCCATTTATGAGTTATGCAACTTTAAATGATGCTTTGCAAAACGCAAGAACAGTCATGCAAGCTGGCGCTCAAATGATCAAAATTGAAGGCGGTGCATGGTTAAGTGAGACCGTACAAGTTTTAACCCGTAATGGCGTACCTGTTTGCGTACATTTAGGCTTAACCCCTCAATCTGTACACGTATTTGGTGGATATAAATTACAAGCTAAAACACGTGAAGCAGCAGATCAGCTTATTGCCGACTGTACAGCTGTGGTTGAGGCTGGCGCAGCAGTTCTATTGCTTGAATGTGTACCTGCTCAGTTGGGGCAAGAAATTGCTGAACTATTCCCAAATACGCCTGTGATTGGTATTGGTGCGGGTAATGCAACTGATGGTCAGGTACTTGTAGTACAAGACATGCTGGGTTTAACTTTTGGTCGAGTTGCGCGTTTTGTTCGTAACTTTATGAAAGAACAATCTGGTGAAACTGCTATTTTAGATGCATTTAAAGCTTTTCATGCTGCTGTGCAGGATCAATCATTCCCTGCCAAAGAACATACTTTCCACGTTGAGCTGTAATTCATGAAAACAGAAACCACCATACAAGGTCTTGCAGCGTCTTTAAATCCTGCTAGAGCTGCGCGTAAAATTATTGGTTTTGTCCCAACTATGGGAAATCTACATGAAGGGCATCTCACACTTGTTCGTGAAGCGAAAAAGTTATGTGATGTTGTCGTTGTGAGCATCTTCGTAAATCCAACTCAATTTGGACCGGGTGAAGATTTTGATAACTATCCTCGTACTTTAGAGCAAGATAGCCGTCTATTGGCCGATGTTGGCTGTGACATTATTTTTGCGCCATCGGTTGAGCAAATGTACGGTACTCAGCCTCGTTTAACCAACATAAGTGTCAGCCAAATTACGGATGCTTTATGTGGTAGCTCGCGTCCAGGCCATTTTGATGGCGTAGCGTTGGTGGTCACTAAGCTTTTTAATATTGTGCAGCCTAACTATGCTTTTTTTGGTCAAAAAGATTATCAACAGTTAGCAGTTATTCGTCAGTTTGTACAAGACTTAAATATCCCTTTAGAAGTCATTGGCGTGCCAATTGTTCGTGCAGCAGATGGCTTGGCCCTTAGCTCAAGAAACGGTTATTTAAGCCCTGAACAACGTCAAGTCGCTCCGGTTATTTATCAAAGTTTAAAGCAAGCTGAACAGCAGTTACATCAAGGTAAAGATCTACAACAAGTTTTAGAAGATATTAAAACTCAGTTGACAGATAATGGCTTTGTTGTGGATTATGTCGAAGCTCGTCAGTCAAATCTGTTACCTGCTACTCAGTTTGATCGTGATATTGTGTTGTTTGTCGCGGCAAAATTGGGTGCAACTCGTTTGATTGATAATTTAGAAGTTGCCTTTACACCCCAATAACAGATCAAAGGACAGCCATGCCATGAAGCGTATACTTATCGTGACAGGACAGTCTGGTTCAGGAAAATCTTCAGCTCTCCAAGTGTTAGAAGATTTGGGCTATTACTGTATTGATAATTTGCCTTTGGCATTGCTGCCTGAAATTGTGGCAAAGCTAGATCATGAAAATAACCTAGAGCAATTGGCATTAGGTGTGGATGTTCGAAGTACTCGTGCAGACATGCAAGAGTTTGATCATGTTTTTGAGCAACTACAAAAACATGGCACGGTTGATGTGATTTATCTGACTACCCAAGATCAGGATTTGATTGCACGTTTTAGTGCATCGCGTCGTCCACATCCATTGGCCAATCGTTTTAAAAGTCTGTTGCAATGTATCCATGAAGAAAAGCAGTTGCTGCTCCCAATCCAGTTCCGTGCCACGGTTCATATTGATACAACAGATAAAAGTGTTCATGATTTAAAGCATATTTTACTGTCTAAATTAGGGCAGTCAGATAAGCTTATTGTCATATTGCAGTCATTTGGATATAAACATGGCATTCCTTTAGATGCTGATTATGTTTTTGATGTACGGCATTTACCAAATCCGCATTGGGATTTAGAATTAAGACGTTTTTCTGGTTTGGATGAGCCAGTAAGGCTATTTTTAGAAGCAAGTCCGCAAGCAAACGAAATGTTTGACGATATTCTTCACTTCTTAAAAAAATGGCTTCCAGCATTTGCTGAAGGACATCGTCACTATATGACGATTTCTATTGGTTGCACTGGGGGTCAACATCGTTCCGTTTATATCGTAGATAGACTAAAACAAGCACTTGAGGCAGAATGGTCTGTTCAGGTCTTACACAGAGAAATGAAGCACTGGTCATGATAGACACAACTGTTGATGTAATTAATAAACTCGGTTTACATGCTCGTGCATCAGGAAAACTGATAGAGGTCACTACAAAATTTCGTTCGTCGATCCAAATTGGAAAAGGCGATCATTTAGTAGATGCAAAAAATATTATGTCTTTGCTGATGTTAGGTGCAGGTAAAGGGACCACTTTGCGATTGGTCATTGATGGTACCGACGAAGAACAGGCATTAAATGAAGTACAGGCGTTATTCGCCGCAAAATTTTATGAGGCAGATTAATCGTGGCACGTCGTCCCCAACGTTATACTGAAGAAGATTTTGGCTCTTTAGAAGGACGTGCAAGTAAGACAGAACAGAAAAAAGCAGTTCAACGTATGGCTGCTTTAGGCGAGCAGTTAGCACAACTTTCTATTAAACAGATTCAAAAACTCCCAGTAGATGAACGTTTAATTGATGCGTTAATGGAAGTACAGAACATTAGTTCTTTTGAAGCTCGTCGTCGTCAGTTTCAACGTATTGGTAAATTATTGCGCAATGAAGATGAGACCGTTATTTTGTCTTATTTAACTCCGCAGCAAGGCGCAAAAAAGCAGGCTCAATTGATGCGTTGGGTTGATCGTATGATCGAACAAGGCGATCCTGCAATTAATGAATTTAGCAAAATTTATAATGCCTCAGAGCGTCACACATTGCGTCAGCATGTGTTGAGAATCAAGCGTGATAAAAGTCAAGAAGTGAGTGAAGCAGAGCTTGAAGCGTCAAAAGGTAAATTTGTTAACTATGTGCAACAAATTGCCCTATTGTCTGATCAAGGCTAATTGCTCTTCAATAGTAAAAAAGCGACGCCTTGAGCGTCGCTTTTTTATTTATATATTTTCAGCTCGTTCTTTTGCCCATTCGCGCAAAATGAATTTCTGTAATTTACCTGTCGATGTTTTTGGAATTTCAGTAATAACCACATCTTTAGGTACTTTAAAGCGCGCTAACTCTTTTTGGCAATGTGCAATAATTTCTTCAGGTGTTGCCGTAGCACCCATCTTTAACTCAATAAACGCACAGGGTACTTCTTGCCAACGCGCATCGGGTTTAGCAACAACTGCAGCGGTTAAAACAGCAGGATGTTTATATAAAACATCTTCTACTTCTAAAGATGAAATATTTTCTCCACCAGAAATAATGATGTCTTTTGAACGATCAGTAATTTTTGCATAACCATCTGGATGACAAACGGCTAAGTCGCCAGTATGGAACCATCCACCTGCAAATGCTTCTTGAGTTGCTTGAGGATTCTTTAAATAACCTTTCATGACAATATTGCCACGGAACATAATTTCTCCCATGGTTTGTCCATCATTCGGGACAGGCTGCATTGTTTCGGGATCTAACACACGCATACTATCTTGTAATGGGTAGGGTACGCCTTGGCGCGAATGAAGCTGGGCTTGTTCAGCAATTGATAGCTCATTCCATCCAGATTGCGAAGCACATAAAGCAGAAGGCCCATAAGTTTCTGTTAGACCATATACGTGGTTTACGTTAATCCCCATGTTGCGCATGCCTTCAATAATGGCAACAGGAGGAGCTGCTCCAGCCACCATAACTTCAACATGATGATCAAAGCTAGTTTGTTTTTCTTTAGGTAAGTTAAGAATCATGGAAAGAACAATAGGTGCACCACAGAAATAATCAACTTTATGTACGGCAATCAATTGCATGGCTAATTCTGGATCGACTTTGCGTAAACAAATATTAGTTCCACCACTTGCTGCTATGCTCCATGCAAAACACCAGCCATTACAATGAAAGAGCGGCAGTGTCCATAAGTACACAGCACGCGGTTTCATTCCACAAGCGAGAATATTACTTGCAGCATTAAGATAAGCCCCACGATGATGATAGACCACACCTTTAGGATTGCCTGTAGTTCCTGAGGTGTAATTTAAGCTAATCGCATCCCATTCATCTTCTGGTAAATGCCAAGAGAAGTTAATGTCGCCTTGAGCGATCCATTCTTCATATTCAAAAGAACCTAAAAACTGGTTTTCACCTTCGTATTCTGTATCAGCTACATCAATCACAATAATGTGTTGGTTTGGAATCAGTGAGAGGGCTTCTCTTGCCAAATTTACAAATTCAGGGTCAACCAACAGTACTTTACTTTCTGCATGTTCCAACATGAAAGCGATTGTTTTTGCATCTAAACGTGTATTGAGGGTGTTGAGTACCGCACCAGCCATAGGAACTGCAAAATGCGCTTCAATCATGGCTGGAATATTTGGCAATAAGACAGATACAGTATCATTTTTTTCAATTCCCAATTGCTTGAGCTGAGATGCAAATTGGCAACAACGTTGGTAGGTTTCTTTCCATGAAATTTGGCGCTTACCATGAATAATCGAAGCTTGATCTGGATAAATATAAGCTGCACGCTCTAAGTAGCGTAGAGGTGATAACGCAACAAAGTTTGCCGGTGTACGCGGTAACTCATCATAAGCACTAACCATGTGAAACAACTCCGTGTTCTATTTTTAATTCATTCTTTGAAAATATGATTTAATATTCATCAAAGCATTTATGCTTTAGTCTTAAAGGGCGATACCTTCCAGTCAAAAAATGAGCAAAAATGCTATTTTCTTCATCTTAAACCACTTGTGCTAAATATATTTAAAAATCGCCCCAATATATTTTTTAAGTCATTTATTGCTGTTTACCTGATAAGCAAAATGTATTTATGATTTTATGGGCTCAAAGGTTTTCACATTGCTTGAACAAGTGTAAAATCTTTCAGGTTTTTTAACTTTGATTTACACCGTTTTTATATTTTGAGGTTCGCCTCGATCATAATCTCGCGGTGAAATGCTCCTTCGTATAGGGCATCACTCCTTAAGGATTTTTTTATGCCAATTATCACATTGCCAAATGGCGATCAAAAGAGTTTTGATCACGCTGTATCTGTTATGGAAGTTGCCCAAAGTATCGGGCCTGGTCTAGCAAAAAATACTGTTGCTGGCCGTGTAAATGATCGCTTAGTTGATGCATGTGACTTAATTACCGAAGATTCGACCTTACAAATTATCACTCCAAAAGATGAGGAAGGTCTTGAAATTATTCGCCATTCTTGTGCACACCTTGTAGGGCATGCTGTTAAACAGCTTTTCCCTGAAGCCAAGATGGTGATTGGTCCAGTCATTGAAGAAGGTTTTTACTACGACATCTGGATGCCACGTCCTTTTACATTAGACGATATGGCAGCTATCGAAGAGCGCATGAAAAAGCTCATCGATCAAGATTATGATGTCGTTAAAAAAATGACACCACGTGATGAAGTTATTGCTGAATTTACTGCGCGTGGCGAAGAATATAAATTACGCTTGATTGCAGACATGCCTGAAGAAACACAAATGGGCTTGTACTACCATCAAGATTATTTGGATATGTGTCGTGGTCCACACGTACCGAATACCAAATTCTTAAAATCATTCAAGCTCACTAAAATCTCTGGTGCATACTGGCGTGGTGATGCGAAGAATGAACAGCTTCAACGTATTTATGGTACAGCTTGGGCAGACAAGAAACAGCTCGCTGCCTACATCAAACGTATCGAAGAAGCTGAAAAGCGTGACCATCGTAAAATTGGTAAAGCTTTAGACTTGTTCCATATGCAAGAAGAAGCACCGGGTATGGTGTTCTGGCATCCAAATGGCTGGACTATTTACCAAGTACTTGAACAATACATGCGTAAAGTTCAGCAAGACAATGGTTACCTTGAGATTAAGACACCACAAATCGTAGACTTTACATTGTGGGAAAAATCAGGTCATGCGGCGAACTACGCAGACAACATGTTTACGACTCATTCTGAAAATCGTAACTATGCGGTTAAGCCAATGAACTGCCCATGTCACGTGCAAGTTTTTAACCAAGGTTTGAAGTCTTACCGTGATTTACCAATTCGTTTGGCTGAGTTCGGTTCTTGTCATCGTAACGAACCATCAGGTTCTTTACACGGTATTATGCGTGTACGTGGCTTTACACAAGATGACGCCCATATCTTCTGTACTAAAGAACAGATCGGTCAGGAAGTTGCAGACTTTATTAAACTGACTTTAGATGTTTATAAAGATTTTGGCTTTGAAGAAGTGCAAATGAAACTTTCTACACGTCCAGAAAAACGTGTGGGTGATGATGCGCTTTGGGATATGGCTGAAAAATCTTTAGCAGATGCTTTAGATGCAGCGGGTCTAGAATGGGAATTACAACCAGGCGAAGGCGCGTTCTATGGTCCGAAAATTGAATTCTCATTGAAAGACTGTCTCGGACGTGTATGGCAATGTGGTACTATTCAGTGTGACTTCAACTTACCAGAACGTTTAGATGCGTCTTATGTGACTGAAGACAATGATCGTGATCAGCCTGTAATGTTGCATCGTGCAATTCTTGGCAGTTTTGAGCGTTTTATTGGTATACTAATTGAACACTACGCTGGTTTCATGCCACCTTGGTTGTCGCCGTTACAAGCTTGTGTCATGAATATTACGGATTCTCAAGCTGAAGCTTGTGAGAACGTCGTAGCAAAACTCAAAGAAAATGGCCTTCGTGCTATTTCTGACTTGAGAAATGAAAAAATCGGATTTAAGATTCGTGAGCGTACTCTAGAGCGTATTCCTTACCTGTTAGTTCTTGGTGACCGAGAGGTTGAAGAAGGTACAGTGAATGTGCGTACCCGCTCAGGAAAAAATTTAGGTACTATGTCAGTAGATGCATTCATTGACTTAGTGAAGTCTGCCGTCGCCGAACGTGGCCGGTATATTGTGGAGTAAGAAAGATTAAACAGCCTGACCGTAACCAACAACAAGGTGCAAAAAGCAACCGTCCAGCAATTAACGACGAGATCCGTGCAAAAGAAGTACGCCTCGTTGGTGCTGACGGTGAGCAAAAAGGAATTGTTTCATTAAATGAAGCACTGCGCGCTGCTGAAGAGGCAGATCTTGACCTCGTTGAGATCGTTGCAAACGCCGAGCCGCCTGTTTGTAAAATTATGGATTACAACAAGCACTTGTTTGACCTTAAGCAGAAGCAAAAAGATGCGAAGAAAAAACAGCATCAAGTGCAAGTGAAGGAAATCAAACTGCGCCCTGCAACTGATGTTGGTGATTATCAAGTTAAGCTTCGTGCTATTTTGAAATTCCTTGAAGAAGGAAACAAAGTGAAAATCACTTTACGTTTCCGTGGTCGTGAAATGGCTCACCAACAACTTGGCTTAGCTCAATTACAAAAGATTGAAGCTGATGTTGCTGAGTTTGGGGTTGTGGAACAAGCACCTAAAATGGAAGGCCGTCAAATGGGTATGTTACTTGGACCGAAAAAGAAAAAGTAATACTCAAAAAAAGCACTGCAAAAGCAGTGCTTTTTTATATCCTTATCATAATAAAAAAAGATGATTTAACTTTTATCTATTCAGTTTGATTTAAGACAGTTGCTATATTTTGAAAGAAATTCAATTCTTGAATTTTATGTATTTTTTAGTGTTGGAAATCTCATCGTCCCTCTTAAAACATGCTATAACGCAAGACGCAGTCATGATAACGATGAATAGGAAAATAGAATGATTGATCTATATTATTGGGGAACTCCCAATGGACATAAAATCACAATTGCCTTAGAAGAAATGGGACTGGATTACACTCTTTACCCAATCAATATTTTAGAAAATGATCAATTTCAACCAGATTTTCTGAGAATTTCTCCCAATAATAAAATTCCTGCGATTGTTGACCAAGATGGACCTCGTGGTGAGCCAATTTCAATATTTGAATCAGGCGCTATCTTGCAATATTTAGGTCGGAAAACTGGATTATTTTATCCAACTGATGAGCAAGAGCGAGTTGAAGTTGAACAATGGCTCATGTGGCAAATGGGTGGACTAGGACCTATGCTTGGGCAGAATCATCATTTCAATCGTTTTGCCCCAGAAAAAATCCCATACGCGATCGACCGTTATGTAAATGAGACTAAACGTTTATATGGCGTATTAAACAAACAGCTTATTGGTCAGAAGTTTGTTGCTGGTGAATACTCGATTGCTGACATGGCAATTTTACCTTGGATCTTGCGCTATGAATGGCAGGGTATTCAATTAGAAGATTATCCTTATGTACAAGAATATGTTGTACGTTTAACGGCACGTCCTGCGGTACAAAAAGCATTGTCTATTAAAGTAGTCTAATTTTTGTGTGGATTTAATAAATGTTTAAAGCAAAAAAATATTTGGTGTAATGAGTTGTGCTAAGTTACTTTTTGCTGTTCTTGAGCGCTTTTGGCGCAGCGACATTGTTGCCTTTGCAGTCCGAAGCGTTCTTGGCAACCTTGTTGCTAAAAGATCAACATTCGGCTGTGCTATTAATAAGTGTTGCTACTCTAGGTAATGTGTTAGGTTCTTGCGTAAATTGGTGGCTAGGCTTAAAAATAGAGCAATTTAAACATCGTAAGTGGTTTCCTGTTTCTGAAAAGCGTTTAGAACAAGCTCAACACTTTTATCATAAGTATGGTTTTTATTCGCTGCTTTTAAGTTGGACACCTGTGATTGGAGACCCAATTACTTTAGTTGCGGGTTTACTCAAAGAAAATTTTTGGCGTTTTTTAATTATCGTTTTGATTGCTAAAGCGGGGCGCTATATCTTTATTTATTGGGTAATTACAGATTTTATTTAAAATAAAAGCATCCGAAGATGCTTAAATTAAAACGAATTTATTAGTCTTCTGAGCTTTTTGTAATATCGACTTTAAATAAATCATTGGTTTTTAGCCAACAGAAAGTAACGACGACTAAAGTCATACAACCACCAAAAATAGTTGCTGTAATCGTTCCCAAATATTTTGCTGCCAAACCTGACTCAAATGCACCAAGCTCATTACTTGATGAGACAAACATCCCGTTTACAGCAGCAACGCGACCACGCATATTTTCTGGCGGGAAAATTTGCAAAATAGTTTGTCTAACCACAACTGAAATACTGTCACAAGCGCCCGTCATTGCCAGTGCAAATAGAGACAACCACATATTTTTCGAGAAAGCGAATAAAATAGTGAATACTCCAAAACCAGCTACGGCAAGTAACATGTTACGCCATGCATGCTGAGTTGGTGGGAAGCGAGTCAAAGCAATCATAGTAACGAGAGCGCCAATAGAGGGTGCAGCACGCAAATATCCAAGTCCTTCTGGACCAACTTTTAAGATATCTTCTGCAAAAATTGGTAGTAATGCGATGACCCCACCAAATAAAACAGAAGCTAAATCAAGAGAAATCGCCCAAAGAACAATTTTAGTTTTCCAGATAAAGCGGAAACCATCCCCTAAACTCTCTAAAACATTTGCAGTTTCAATTTTAGGAAAACTACGCTTATGCAGTAAATTAATTAATATAAAACAAATGCCCAGTAACGTAGCAACACTAAATAGGCTTGTTTCTCGGCCTAAATAGGCCAGCATAAAACCACCAAGCATAGGCCCAATAATTACACCACTTTGCCAACCAATTGTCGTCCATGTTGCTCCGTTTGCATACAGTTCACGGGGAATTAAAAATGGCTTTAAAGACGTTGCAGAAGGATTATAAAAACCACGAATTGTACCCAAACCAAAGATGACTGCATAAATCCCCCATGAAAGGAAATTTACGCTGATATGACCTAAACCATGCAGATGGAACAGTGACCACAGCACTAAAGGAAGAGGAACCGAGAAAAATAAACAGATCTTCATAATAATCTGTTTATTAAACCTATCTGCAAAATAGCCACCCCAAAGGGAAAGAGCAATAAAAGGAATGGCTTCTGCAAGTCCGATTAAACCTAGAGTCAGTGGGTCTTTGGTGATTTGATATAGTGAATAGGCAACAATAATTTCTTGAATCAGAATTGCTAATGTTAAGCAAAATTGATTAATGGTAACAATTGAGAAATCTCTATAGCGTAAGGCGGCAAATGCATCATGTTTCTGCATTGGGAATATCGTATGTTGATAATTTGATCGTATTATAAATGGAAAAAAGTATAGGTGCTTTATTTATTATTGATATGGCTGCCATAGTTGAAATCGAGAAAGTCTTTCTTTGCACTCATAAAAACAGTAACTAATAGTTTTAATTTTAGTCAGTATGCTATAAAATACGCGCTTCCTTACCTGCAGGTCGATTTTGCAATGGTGCAATCGCGCCGAACAGGTGCCTAAAAGAGGTTACTATGGCTAAGTTAAAAACTCGCCGTGGTGCAGCTAAACGCTTCAAAGCGACTGCAAACGGTTTTAAGCGTAAACAAGCGTTCAAGCGCCACATCTTGACCAAAAAATCTGCTAAACGTATCCGTCAATTACGCGGCTGTGTAATGGTTCATGTTTCTGACATGAATTCAGTTCGTCGTATGTGCCCATACATCTAAGGAGATTATAAATGGCTCGTGTAAAACGTGGTGTAGTGGCTCATCGTCGTCACAAAAAAATTCTTGCTCGCGCTAAAGGTTACTATGGCGCTCGTTCACGCGTTTACCGCGTAGCGTTCCAAGCGGTAATCAAAGCTGGTCAATACGCTTACCGTGACCGCCGTCAAAAGAAACGTCAATTCCGTGCTCTATGGATTGCGCGTATCAATGCTGGTGCTCGTCAAAACGGTTTGTCTTACAGCCGTATGATCGATGGCTTGAAAAAAGCTCAAGTGATCATCGACCGTCGCGTATTAGCTGACATCGCTATGCATGATGCAGTAGCATTTGCTGCTTTAGCTGAAAAAGCTAAAGGCGCATTAGCTGCATAAGCTTAGAGATTCAAAGAAAGACCGCTTTTTAGCGGTCTTTTTTATTATCAGGAATATTATATTTTTCAGATAGTGTCGTAGACAGCTCTTGTACTCTAGAATTAGCTTGTGTGCATTGTTGCTTTAAGTCTATATTGATGGCATTTAAAGCGGTATTTGTTAATTCGTTCTGAAAATATTGCATACATATTTGATTACGTTCTAAATAAAGTTTCTTTAAAGATAGGCCTTGTTCTGTTTTAATGTCTAACTGCGCTAGATTTGTATTATCTTCTTTTAATAGACTAATTCTCATTTCATTAAGTTCTTGTTTAAGTTTTTTTGTTTTATCCAATTGCTTTTGTAATAATTCAAAATTTTCTTTTATTAATTGTGTTTTATTATTAAGTGGTGAAAATATAAAATCGTTAATCTTGGAGTTATTTTCAGACCATTGTTGAGCTAAGGCTGAATACTTGGGGTGCTCTTGATTTTCAATGGACTTTAATTGCTTTAATTCTTGTTGAATCTGACTCAGTGTAAATTCTATTACAGGGAAATTAACGGAACTTTTTTCTTGGTTTGAAATACTTTGTTGTGCGTATGCGTTAATGGAACATAATGCAATGAGCGTTAGGAGTAATCTTTTATATATCATTTTCATATATTCCTGTGGTTAAAGCCCAAAATAATAAGCCAAAGCACAAATAATAATGGTTAAAATAATGAGTTTAATAACGCCTGAACCAGTGCCTTTATGGTGGTGAGATTTCAAATGTTGTGGATTTTCATTTGATTGCTCAAATGGAGATGACTTAACTACAGATACCATCTGTGCAGTCTGATAATGGTTGGCAACTTTTACAATAAGCTTGGCAAATAAATCATCAGTTTTTTGTGTAAAGTTTCTTAAATTGATGAGTTGCTCTTGATCTAGTTCTTCTCCTAAAGGATCGTTTGCAAGGCGTTTTTTTTGTTCTAAATAATCAGCTAATGCTTGTGTACGGGACAAAAGTTGATGGGCATAATCTGCGGGATAACTCTCAGGAATTAGGGCAAGTTTTGGCTCTAAGCTTTTAATATTTGTTCCATCAAAAAGAATATTTTGAAGTTCTGGTTCCTCAAAGCCTGTCGCATATTTGCTATGGAATAACTCACTCTCCATAAAGTCGGCTATTTCTTGCCATGGTGGATTTTTTAGATCAGCTTCAATTTTTTTTGATAATTTCTCATTTAATTCAAAACGCCAGAATGTCTCTAGGCGTAATTCACAGGTTTGTGAGGAAGGAGCTTCGAACTCGTTATCATTGTTATACCATTCGGCAAGTTCATGGCCAAAAATCCATGCAAACTTCTTATCATTTTGATGACTCACAATAAAATGAGTATAGGGTAAGAGTTCGACGTTACTGTTTGGATTTTGCTCTTCATTGAGAAGGCTTGATAAATGTAAGCTAAGCTTGAGGGTGCCTTGTTTTTTTAATGCTTCTAGCCAAACTTGGAAATGTTGAGCCAATAAATGCTGTGAAGTTAAGTCACGAAACTGAAAACTATGATGGTCGAAAATATGATGTTGTCGCCATTGGTTAAAGCTTAAATTCTGACGGAGGTATTCATTACCATATGTCACAAGCGTAAGTTGTTGTTTCCAAATCTGATTAAGCGCCATAATAGTTGATCTCATTGACGATGCTATTATCTTATACGTTTTATCTTTTTGTTGCCTAATACATTTTTCATGATGGATAAACTTCATCAATTCGATGAAAAACTGTTAGAATGCAGTGTTTTATTATATTTTTTAAATTTGTTGCTTTGAGAGTTAATATGTCACTGGAAGCCCTGACCACAGAAGCGCTTGCTGCCATTGCAGCAGCTCAAGACCTTGTTGCACTTGATCAGGTACGTGTGCAATTTACAGGGAAAAAAAGCCAGCTTGCAGAACAATCGAAAGCATTAGGGAAAATGGACCCTGAAGAACGCAAAGTACAAGGTGCTGCGATTCATGCTGTTCGAGAAACAATTAATACTGCATTAACAGAACGTCAAGCGGCATTACAACAGGCAGCACTTGCACAAAAGCTAGCAAGTGAAACGATTGATATTACATTGCCGGGCCGTGGTCAACGTATTGGTACAGTCCATCCTGTTACTCAGGTACAAGAGCGAATTTGTCAGTTCTTCACTAAAGCTGGCTTTACTGTTGCGACTGGTCCAGAAGTTGAAGATGACTATCACAATTTTGAAGCATTAAATATTCCTGGTCACCATCCAGCACGTGCGATGCACGATACATTCTACTTTGATGCTACTCACTTACTACGTACGCATACCTCTGGGGTGCAGATTCGTACAATGGAAACAAGTGAGCCACCGATTCGTATCGTATGTCCAGGCCGTGTTTACCGTTGTGATTCAGATCAAACGCATTCGCCAATGTTCCATCAGATTGAAGGTTTATACGTTGCTGAGAACACGAGCTTTGCTGAATTAAAAGGTTTATTGATTAACCTGCTTAATGAATTTTTTGAAAAAGATTTAAAGGTTCGTTTCCGTCCATCTTATTTCCCATTTACTGAGCCAAGTGCAGAAGTAGATATTATGGATGAACGTGGCCGTTGGTTAGAGGTTTTAGGCTGTGGCATGGTACATCCAAATGTATTACGTGCTGCGGGTATTGATCCTGATAAATACAAAGGCTTTGCTTTTGGTTTAGGGGTAGAGCGTTTTGCAATGTTGCGTTATGGCATTAATGACTTACGTATGTTCTACCAAAATGATGTGCGTTTCTTACGCCAATTTGCCTAACAGTTTTTCAGGATTAAAAAAGGTTTATAAAGATGAAGATTAGCGAAAATTGGCTACGTACGTGGGTTAACCCAGCAATTGATAGCGAGACATTGTCTGATCAGTTGACTATGCTTGGTCTTGAAGTGGATGAGCTTGCGCCTGTTGCAAAGCCATTTACTGGTGTCGTGGTTGGTGAAGTTTTAACAGTTGAGCAGCATCCAGATGCAGATCGTTTGCGTGTAACAACAGTGAATATTGGTTCAGGTGAGCCTTTACAAATCGTATGTGGTGCACCGAATGTTCGTGCTGGCATGAAAGCTCCAGTTGCAATGATTGGTGCTGTATTACCCGGCGATTTTAAAATCAAAAAAGGTAAACTTCGCGGAGTTGAGTCACAAGGCATGCTTTGTGGGGCTTCGGAAATTGATCTTGAAGATAAAATTGATGGTTTGCTTGAGTTACCTGCCGATGCTCCGGTAGGGGTAAACATTCGTGAATATCTAAAACTTGATGATAACGTTATCGATATCAGTATTACACCAAACCGTGGTGATTGTTTCAGTATTCGTGGAATTGCACGTGAAATTGCAGTGATTAACCAACTGCAAACGAATGAGCCTGAAATCAAATCGGTTGATGCGACAATCACTGATGAGAAAAAAGTAGTAATTAGCACAGATGGTGCTCCACGCTACTTAGGACGTGTAGTTAAAAACGTTAATGTAAAAGCTGCAACACCAGAGTGGATGGAACAGGCTTTAGCACGTTCAGGAATTCGTACTCATAGTATTTTAGTTGATGTAACCAACTACGTCCTCATGGAATTGGGTCAACCAATGCATGCTTTCGATCTAGCTAAAATCGAAGGAACTGTACATGTTCGTCAAGCTAAGCCACAGGAAAAATTACAGCTTTTAAATGATCAAGAAATTGGATTACAAGAAGATATAATGGTTATTGCTGATGACCAGAAAGCTTTGGCAATTGCCGGAATTATGGGTGGTCTAGCATCTAGTGTAACCGATGATACAACTGACATTTTCTTAGAAAGTGCTTTCTTTGCGCCACTTGCTATTGCTGGACGTGCTCGCCGTTTTGGTTTACACACAGATTCTTCGCAGCGTTATGAACGCGGTGTGGATTTTGAATTACCGTTAATTGCAATGAATCGTGCTTCTCAGCTTATTCAAGAATTGGCGGGCGGTGAGTTTGGCCCAATTACTGTAGCTGAAAAAACTGATCTACTTCCTAAACGTGAAGCAATTGACCTTAAGCAGGCTCAGGTAGACCAATTATTAGGATATCAAGTTGCGGGTGAGTTCATTGCGGATGCTTTAGTTCGATTAGGCTGTAAAGTAACTGTTAAAGCTGAAGGGGAGTGGAGTGTAGTCCCTCCATCACATCGCTATGATATGGCTATTTATCAAGACCTAATTGAAGAAGTAGCGCGTATTGATGGTTATGACAATATCCAAATTAGTTTACCAACTATGGATGTTAAATTAGCTAAATACCAAGACCGCTTTGAAATTGCAGAGTTACGTCAAACTATCGTAAGTTTGGGTTATCAAGAAGCAATTAGCTTTAGCTTTGCCGATGCAAAACTTGAAAAGCAATTAAACCCACAAGTAAATCCATTAATGCTAGCAAATCCAATTTCAAGTGATTTGGCTGCGATGCGTAGTACTTTGCTTTCAAGTTTAATTCCTTGCGTACAATATAATATTAACCGTCAGCAAAGCCGTGTTCGCTTCTTTGAATTAGGGCTACGTTTTGATTATCAAAATGCTAAAAGTATTGAAGATCTAAAGCAGATTCCAACTTTAGCTTTGGTTGCAGTAGGTTCACAACAACCTGAATCTTGGCATGTTAAGCCGCAGCCAATGGATTTCTTCGACTTCAAAGGAGAGATTGAGGAGATTTTAGCTGCTGGTCGTGTCAAAGTTGAATATGTGCGTTCAGAGCGTACATGGTTGCATCCAGGACAGTCTGCTGAAATTTTAGTTGATGGACAATCAATTGGTTACTTAGGCCGTCTGCATCCATCTTTAGAAAATGAGCTAGATTTGAGCACAACTTGGGTTGCTGAACTTGATCAAACTGCCGTTTTGCAATCTTATGTATCTAATTTTACAGAATTATCACGTTTTCCTTCGATCAGACGTGATATTGCGCTTTTAATCTCTGATAATATAAATGTTAGAGATATTCAGCAGTTAATCGAAAAAACTGGTGGAGAGCTTTTAGACTCTACATGGTTATTCGATGTGTATACGGGGCAGGGTGTCGAAGAAGGTAAACGCTCATTAGCGTTTGCTTTATTATGGCAACATCCTTCACGTACGCTTGAAGATGCTGAAATTAAATCTGGTATGGACAATATAATCCACGTGTTGGAAAACACTTATCAAGCGACATTGAGGGCCTCATGACAGCATTAACTAAAGCAGACATGGCTGATCATTTAAGTGAGTTAACCAGCTTAAATCGCCGTGAAGCAAAACAAATGGTCGAGTTGTTCTTCGACGAAATTAGCCAAGCGCTTATTGCAGGAGAGCAAGTTAAGCTTTCTGGTTTTGGTAATTTCGAATTAAGAGATAAACGCGAACGTCCTGGACGTAATCCTAAAACAGGCGAGGAAATTCCGATTTCTGCGCGCCGTGTGGTTACTTTCAGAGCGGGTCAGAAGTTTAGACAACGCGTTGGAAATGAGCAGATCGATTGATCTGCTTTTTTTTATATTTATATTTTTGATAGCTTTATATAATTTTATTTGGCCGCAATATAGGGCTATTTAATATTGGAAAATCAAAAATTAGACGTAAAAAAAAGAGGACAAAATGTCCTCTTTTTTATCTAATCTAGAATATAGATTAGTGTGCAGCAGAAGCAGCAGCAACGTCAGAAGCAGCAGCAGCAACGTCAGAAGCAGCAGCAGCAGTTTCAGAAGCAGCAGCGTCAACAGCTACAGCAGCTTCAGAAGCAGCAGCAGTAGCTTCAGAAGCAGCAGCTACAGCTTCAGAAGCAGCAGCAGGAGCTTCTTCTTTCTTAGAACAACCAACGAAAGCTAAAGTAGCAGCAACAGCAGCAGCAACAGCGAATTTTTTGAATAACATGGCATCACTCTCACAAAAAAGATTTGAGATTAAAAAAACCTAAGTTGGACTGTTTTGCTTTTATTATTCCTAAAACGTAGCTAGGTAACAACGCATGGAGCAGTCTAACTGGTCTGCCGCTATGCTATCACTGCAAATGTCGAAATACTACTGTCGCTTGTCAAAAAAACGTATGAAAAAGAGAAAAATAGACTGTTTTTTAACAGAAAAAAACAATTAACTGACTACTATATATTGGAAAAGGTAGAGATAAGTTACTAAAAAGAATCAACTTTTTTATATAAAAATATTTATTATCAAAAGCTTATAAATAATTTTACATAAAAATCAACGAAATGTATTTTTGTGTAAAGCTTGTCAACCAAATAAAAAACCACTCAAAAGAGTGGCTTTTATTAAGGTTTGATCAATTAAGTTGAAGCTTTACGTTTCATTTGATCAAAGAAATCATCGTTTGTTTTAGTTTCTTTCATACGGTCAAGTAAGAACTCCATTGCTGCCAACTCATCCATAGGATGGAGGAGCTTGCGAAGAATCCATACTTTACGTAATTTGTCTTCATCCATTAAACGTTCTTCACGACGGGTGCCAGACTTTTTGATATTCATGGCAGGGAAGACACGTTTTTCAGCAATACGGCGATCAAGCGTAATCTCTTGGTTACCTGTACCTTTGAATTCTTCATAAATGACGTCATCCATTTTACTGCCTGTTTCAATCAAAGCAGTTGAGATGATCGTGAGTGAACCGCCTTCTTCAATATTACGTGCAGCACCGAAGAAACGCTTAGGACGTTCTAATGCATGAGCATCCACACCACCCGTTAACACTTTACCTGATGACGGGATAACGGTGTTGTAAGCACGTGCAAGACGGGTAATAGAGTCAAGAAGAATCACAACATCTTTTTTATGTTCAACAAGACGTTTAGCTTTTTCAATAACCATTTCTGCAACTTGTACATGGCGAGCTGGAGCTTCATCAAATGTTGAGGCAATAACTTCACCGCGAACAGTACGTTCCATTTCAGTTACTTCTTCTGGTCGTTCATCAATGAGTAAAACGATCAGAAATACTTCTGGATTGTTTCTAACAATCGATTGAGCAATATTTTGAAGTAACATTGTTTTACCCGCTTTTGGCGGTGCAACAATAATAGAACGTTGGCCTTTACCAATTGGCGCAACTAAATCAACAACACGAGCAGTTAAATCTTCTGTCGTACCATTACCTAATTCCATAACCAATTGTTCGGTTGGGAAAAGGGGGGTTAAGTTTTCAAATAAAATTTTATTTCGAGAATTTTCTGGCGTGTCGTAGTTAATCTGATTAACTTTGAGCAACGCAAAATAACGCTCACCTTCTTTTGGAGGGCGAATAGTACCTGTGATGGTATCACCTGTACGCAAGTTAAAGCGTCGGATTTGTGAAGGACTCACATAAATATCATCCGGACCTGCTAAATACGAACCTGCGGCAGAGCGCAAAAAACCAAAACCATCAGAGAGAATTTCGAGAACGCCATCACCAAAAATTTCTTCGCCATTCATCGCATGGCGTTTCAAAATGGCAAAGATAATATCTTGCTTTCTGTTACGAGCCATACCTTCCAGGCCCATAAATTCAGCAATTTTAATTAGTTCGCCGATTGGTTTTTTCTTGAGTTCAGTTAAATTCATAAGGGTCAGAATTAGGAAAGAGTAGAGTGTGGTTTAAAAAGAAGAAAAATCGCTCGCATACAAAAAAGATTATCGCAATTGTATTTACACAATAACAATTCAGAAGTCTGATTAATTGTTTCGAAGAGAAATGTGAAAAAACAATTTCTGTTGCCGAGTGGCGATCTTTATGTTTGTGTCTTGTAAGAAGCCGGACGAAGATGATTCCCTTCAGTGCCTCTTGAGCATGCAATATAAGCCAGCCTAGCTAATTTGTCAATTTATAGCCGAAAAAAATACGCTATAAAAAAGTATAGCGTATTTTCTTTTTTAGCATTTTGACTTAAACGTTTTCATCAATAAAGCTAACAAGTTTAGAGCGAGGTACAGCACCAATTTGTTGAGCTACAACTTCACCATTTTTGAAAAGTAATAAAGCAGGAATATTGCGGATGTTGTATTTCACTGCAGTATCTTCGCAAGAAGTCACGTCAACTTTAACAATTTTTACTTTACCAGCATATTCGCTTGATAAGTCTTCAAGAACAGGTGCGATCGCTTTACAAGGTGCACACCATCCTGCCCAGAAGTCTACAAGTACAGGTGTTTCAGAATCTAAAACATCTGCTTGGAAGTTATCATCAGTTGTATTTACAATAGTCGCAGACATGGTACGGCTCCAATTTTTAGAAAAAAGTGCTATTACAGGAGAAAATTATCTCTATCAGTATTACATAGCTACTTAGTTCAATGTAAGGGTTTGATGCTATTATTCAAGGCTTATCTAATTTTGTCTAATGGATGCTCACGATATTCATCATCGACTTGTACAATCAACTTATAAATAGAAAAATTTAAATCACAGCTAATTGTTGATGAAAATGGCTTTTCAATTGCATTCTTGTGAATTACTCTAGGCGTGAATTGTTATGGGTTTAGTTCAATAATGTCTGACTTTCTGATTGATGAAGAATTACTTGCCGCCATAGATATGGGGTCGAACAGTTTTCACCTTGCAATTGCACGGGTAGATCATGGTGAAGTTAAAAAAGTTGCTTCGATGTCAGAAAAAGTACAGCTTGCAGCTGGTTTAGATGAGAATAAAAACCTAACGGAAGCCGCTCAGCAACGGGGCCTAGCATGTTTGGCTCGTTTTGTTGGTCGATTAAGCTCTGTTCAAGCAAATCGTTTAAGAATTGTGGCGACCAATGCCTTACGTCAGGCAAAAAATGGTCATGAATTTATTCAAAAAGCCGCAGAAATTTTACCTAAACCTATTGAAATTATTGCAGGACGAGAAGAAGCACGTCTGATTTATCTTGGCGTATCGCATACTATGGCAAATGGTGGTCGACGTTTAGTTGTAGATATTGGTGGGGGCTCTACCGAATTTATTATTGGTGAAGAGTTTGAGCCTATTTACACTGAGTCATTGCAAATGGGATGCGTGGCTTATACAAAAGCCTACTTTGCTGATGGTGAAATTACACAAAAAGCCTTTGATAAAGCAGTAGTGGCTGCCCGTAAAGAGCTTTCAGCTATTGCAACAACTTATAAAATGGAAGGTTGGGATACTGTTGTTGGTTCTAGTGGAACTATTAAAGCTTGCCGCCAAATTATGGTGAATATGGGCTTAAGTGATGAACAAGAAAACGTTACTCGAGAAGGGTTGTATAAACTCAAAGATAAATTACTTAAGTTTAAAAATATTTCTGAAATTGATTTTGAAGGACTTCGAGAAGACCGACGAGCAGTTTTGCCAGCCGGATTGGCAATTTTGTACGCAGTTTTTGAAGTTTTAGAAATTGATCGTTTGGCATATTCTGATGGTGCATTACGTGAAGGCGTCATGTATGACCTATTAGGTCGTTTTAAACATGAAGATATCCGCGATCGCAGTGTACAGGCTTTAATGGGGCGTTATAACGCAGATCCAAAACAAGCAGAAAGAGTTGTAAATACAGCACAACAATTATTTGATGGTGTTGCAGAATCACTTAATTTAACGAGTGAAGACAGTGACTTACTGCGTCGAGCTGCCTATTTACACGAAATTGGTTTAGCAATTAGTCATGGTGGGTATCACCGCCATGGTGCTTATTTATTGCAGCATTCTGATATTCCTGGTTTCTCACAAATTGATCAAAATCATCTTTCACATTTAGTTGCGCACCACCGTCGTAAATTGCGAAATGATGTAAAAAATGAAATTTTGAAGGCTGGTGGCCATAAATTACTTTATCTATGTTTATTGCTTCGCCTAGCAGTTTTACTCAACCATAGTCGAAGTGATCAGATGCTTCCTGCCATTGAACTGACCATCATAAATGATCAACAATGGCAGCTTAGTGTTTCTGGTGATGCCAAACAATGGCCATTGTTAGTTGCCGACTTGCATGATGAGCAAGAGCAGTTTAAGCATTGGGACATTGAATTGAATATTCAGTCGGAAAAATTTATCGATTAAAGGGATAATATTCGACCTATGAAAAAAGCTACTCAGTCCAAAGCATGGACAACGGTTCAAATTGCACGTCATCCTGATCGTCCGCAATTTCTAGATTATGTCGGTGAAATCTTTACAGAGTTTGATGCCTTGCATGGTGATCGTTTGTTTGGTGACGATGGTGCGATGGTAGGTGGTCTTGCTCGTTTTGATGGTCAGCCTGTGATGGTCATTGGACAACACCGTGGTCGTAGTACCCGTGAAAAATTAAAGCACAACTTCGGTATGGCTAACCCAGAAGGTTACCGTAAATCTCAACGCCTATTAGATATGGCTGAGCGTTTTAATCTTCCGGTTTTCACCTTTATTGATACGATGGGTGCTTACCCAGGTGTAGGTGCTGAAGAGCGTGGACAAGCTGAAGCAATCGCAACGAGTCTTGCTCAACTTTCAAGTTTGAAAGTTCCTGTTGTTGCAACAGTACTTGGTGAGGGCGGCTCTGGTGGTGCTTTAGGTATTGGTGTTGCTGACCGAGTAATTATGTTGTCGCATAGTATTTATTCTGTGATTTCACCAGAAGGCTGTGCATCTATTTTGTGGAAAACTGCTGAAAAAGCAGCTCAAGCAAGTGAAGCTTTAGGTTTGACAGCAGATAAATTACAATCTCTAGGTATTGTTGAATATGTAGTAGATGAAGGTGAAGGGGCTCATTTAGACCCTGAGCAAGTCATGCAAAACTTAAAAGTAGTTTTGAAGCAAGCTTTGGAAGAGTTGCTACCAATGGATGCAAATGAACGATGCGAAGCACGTTATCAACGTTTAATGAAGTTTGGCAGCGAAAATTTAGGCATCACGTCTTAAAACAGGCTCAAGAGTCTTTAGAAAATAGTACTTTTCTTATCGGATGTAGTGGTGGCATGGATTCAATGCTGCTGCTACATTTGATGTCTCAGATTTTCCCTCAAAAGATCCGAGTAATTTACATAGATCATCAACTGCAATCAAAAAGTGCAGAGTGGGGGAAACTCGTTGCTAAACAGGCTACGAGTTTAAATATTCCTTATATTATTCAGAAAGTTCAAGTTACTGACGGTAATTTGGAAGCTCAAGCACGTCAGGCACGCTATCAAGCTTATCAGCAACATTTGCAGGCCAATGAAATTTTAGTGCTTGCTCATCATCAGCAAGACCAAGCTGAAACAGTGATGTTACGGTTATTATCGGGTGCAGGGGTTGATGGGCTGGCTGCTATGCAGTCTATCGATCATCGTGTGGATATGACAATTTGGCGACCTTTTTTAGATTTAACTCGCGAGCAAATTGTTGAGTGGACTACTCAGCTTGAGATTGAGCATGTAGTTGATCCTACAAATTATGATATCCATTATGATCGGGCATGGTCACGTGAGGAGCTTTGGCCATTCTTACAAAACCGATTTCCAAAAATGCAGCAAGCCCTTAGTCGTACCAGCTATTTGATGCAAGACGCTTCTGAAATTTTAGAAGAAGTTTTAAAAGTTGATCTGCAAAATTGTGGTACGGATGAATGTTTGGATTTAACTCAGCTATTAAAATTATCCTCTGCCCGTCAGCGTCAATTACTTTCGGTTTGGATGAAAGGTGAGGGGCAATACCGGCCTGCATTTGAAATGGTTGAGCGTTTAAAAAATGAAGTAATTGATTCAAAGTCTGATGCACAGGCGGCATTACACTGGAACCAGTTTTATTATGTTCGTTATCAACATCATCTTTATAGGTTGAGTAAGGAAGTTTTTCTTGCTGAAAAATTAAATCCAGTTGAAACCGAGACGGAGCATTATTTCCAAATGGGGGAAATAGTGCATTGTGCTTCAGGATATTTTCAAATTACACAAACAAATATGGGTTTATCTTCATCTTTATTAAAGAAAAATTTAAGAATAATTCGACGCCAAGGTGGTGAAAAAGTCCATTTATATGGTCGCGTTGGGCAATGGCCATTAAAAAAAGCAATTCAAGAAGCACATATTTTGCCTTGGCTTCGTCATACAATTCAAATATTAGTCATAGATAATGTTATGCTTGGGGTTTTTACACCGAAAGGATTTTGGTTGGCTCAGTCTCCGTATTGTGAGCAAGGAGGATGGCAACCAGATTTAATTTCTTATTCTTGTAATCTGGTAAATGGCGAATATGGTTATGACAAGTGCAGTAAATAGTAATATCTGTTTTATTGGTGGTGGTAATATGGCCCAAGCTTTGATTGGCGGGCTTATTTCAAGAGGTTTACCGCCAACACGTATTACCGTTTCAGATCCTGTTGAGCAAATCCGCCAATTATTGCAAGAAAAAGAAGTCCATGTGACACAAGATAATGTGGCTGCAATTCAAAATGCTGATGTTGTTGTACTCGCGGTAAAACCACAAGTTTTGGCGACTGTTTTACGTCCTTTAAAAGGTCTGTTATCAGATAAATTGGTCATTTCAATTATTGCTGGTGCTGAAATTCAAACGATATCAAACTTAATTGATAGCAATCGAATTGTTCGAGTAATGCCAAATACGCCGGCTCTAGTTCAAACTGGTGCGCATGGTATTTATGCAAATGAAGTAGTTGGTACTTCGGATCGTGAATTAACAAGTCAGATTTTAGCAGCCACAGGTTTAACAATTTGGGTAAACTCCGAAGCTCAAATTGATGCAGTAACAGCGGTTTCTGGCTCAGGTCCTGCATATTTCTTTTATCTCATGGAAAGTATGATCCGTGCGGGTAAAAACTTAGGACTTGACGAGAAAGTTGCAACTGCGTTGACTCTTCAAACAGCATTAGGTGCAGCTCAAATGGCAATTACCAGTTCAAATACTCCTTCTGAACTACGTAAGAACGTGACGTCACCAAATGGTACAACTCAAGCTGCACTTGAAGTTTTTGACCGTGCACAAATCTCCCAAAATATTCAATCTGCATTGGCTGCTGCACAGAAGCGTAGTCAAGAATTGGCTCAAGAATTGAGTGACAGTGCGAAATAGCTTAAATAGGATAAGACAACTATGGGTGCAAATTCTGCGCTAATTTTTGGAATTTTAATTAATGTCGCGATTTTATTGGTCTTTTTCCGTTTTTTAATGCAATTGGCGGCAGTAAGTCCTTATAATCCTGTGGTTTTATCGACCGTAAAGGCGACTAAAATTGTTGATATTTTTGGCCGAATTTTTCCGACGGTCGCAAAAGGCCGATTTAATTTGGCTGCGTTGGTTCTTTTAATTATTTTATATTTACTGAAAATTTTCGGTGTGATGTATCTTTCTGGTTCTATGCCAAATAGTCCGGTTCATTTAGTGATACTGACTTTTGTGACAATGATTCAGGACTTAATTCGTTTCTGCCGTTATTTAATTTTTGCAACAATCATTTTGAGTTGGGTGGTTATGTTCACTCAATCACGTTCACCTTATATTGAAGTAATTCAAGATTTGGCTGAACCATTACTCGCGCCATTTCGTCGTATATTGCCTAATATGGGAATGATTGACTTATCTCCAATTTTAGCGTTTTTAGCGCTTTATATTGCCGAGATCCTCATGAATGAAGTGGCTAAAGTTCTTTTAACTGGACTTTAAGTTAACGCAAGAAAAAGGGCTGTATTTCACAGCCCTTTTTTATTTTTGCTAATTAATGAGCATCATCCCAATTTAGCCCTTGTCCAACTTCAACAAGCAAAGGCACTGAAATTTCTACAACAGATTCCATGACACTTGCGATTTGCTTGGAGAGTTCTTCGGCAATGTTTTGATCTGCTTCAAATACTAATTCATCGTGCACTTGAAGAAGTAACTTCGCTTGATCTTTTGGCAAGATTTTATCAACTTCAATCATTGCAAGTTTAATAATATCAGCCGCACTACCTTGTAAAGGGGCATTGATTGCAGCACGTTCAGCAGCTTTACGCACCATCACATTTCGTGCATCAATATCAGGCGTATAAAGGCGACGACCCAAAATGGTTTCAACAAAGCCTTGCTCTGATGCAACTTGACGTGTGCGTTGCATATATTCATAGATGCCAGGATAGCGTTGGAAATATTGCTTAATATAGTTTTGCGATTCTTGACGTGTAAAGCCTAATTGACGAATCAAACCAAACTCAGACATACCATAAAGTAGGCCAAAGTTAACTGCCTTCGCTTGACGGCGTTGGTCATTGGTCACATCTTCGATATCAATACCCAATACTTCGGCAGCAGTACGGCGGTGAACATCTTGCCCATGCTGGAACGCATGCACTAACGCTTCATCTTGAGAAAAATGAGCCATTAAACGTAATTCAATTTGCGAGTAATCGGCAGCCAATAGTACTCGACCTTCCGGTGCAATGAATGCTTTACGAATTTGACGGCCAATTTGTCTACGAATTGGAATGTTTTGTAAGTTAGGATCAGAAGAGGAAAGACGGCCTGTCGCTGTCAGTGCTTGGTGATAGCTCGTATGTACGCGATGCGTGTCGTTATGAGATTGCTCAACTAGACGATCGGTATAGGTACTTTTTAGTTTTGCTAAACCACGATGCTCTAAAATAATTTCCGCTAGAGGATGTTCAATTTTTTCTAAAACACTTTCACTAGTGCTGTATTGTCCAGTTGCAGTTTTTTTACCGCCTTTGATTCCTAATTTATCAAATAGTATTTCGCCTACTTGTTTAGGTGAAGCAATATTAAAAGTTTCATCTGCAATTTCCATAGCCTGATTTTCAAGGCCCTCCATGGTTTTTGCAAATTCAACGCTTAATTTATCTAAGAATGCATGGTCTAGACGAATACCATCTTCTTCCATACCCGATAAAATACGGGCAACTGGCATTTCGATGTTATATAAAATATTTTCTAGCTCTGGAAATGGCTTAAGTTTGTTTGAAAGCACTTCATACAAGCGATAAGTCACATGCGCATCTTCTGCTGCATAGTGAGCAGCAACTTCAATCTCAATTTGATTGAAAGTCTTTTGTTTAGCACCCTTACCAGCAATTTGTTCAAAAGTGGTGGTCAAGTGACTTAAATAGACACGAGCTACATCATCCATGCCGTGACGAGTTGCTGCTGCATTTAGTACATACGATGCCAGCATGCTATCGAAATACCAGCCTTTAAGTTCTACACCATGATTAGCAAAGATATGAGCATCATATTTAAGATGATGACCAATTTTTTTAACTGCTTCATTTTCTAGCACAGGCTTAATTTGAGCCAGAACTTGATCACGATCTAGTTGCTGCGGTGCATTTTCATAATTATGTGCTAATGGAACATAGTAGGCATCTTGTGCATCAAATGCGATTGAAAAACCAACCATCTCGGCAATACGGTAATCAAGGCTTGTAGTTTCTGTATCAATAGCAAAATGATCGGCATTTTGCATACGTTGCCAAAGTTGATCCCATGCTTCTTGCGTTAGAACCGTATGGTAATTTGCAGTCCCCAGTTGGTCATCTTGACTGGTTAAGCTTGCTTGATCTTCAGTTTCTATAGATTCAGCTGGTTTAACTTCATTTTGAACAATAGTTTGTGAAGCTTGTTGTTTATAGCTTGAGCTATTTGGATTGTTTGGATGATCAAGTGACTGTAACTGATTTCTAAATTCAAGCTCAGTATACAAATTACGTAGAGCCTCTACGTTTGGATCAGTAAGCTTTAACTCATGCCAGTCGAGTTCTAAAGGAAGATCACAAACAATGCTGGCTAACTGGTGATCAAGCTTAATATTGTCTAAATTATCTTTAATATTTTGGCTAATCTTGCCTTTAAGTTGATCTGCATTGGCAATGATATTGTCTAAAGTGCCATATTCAGTCAGTAACTTCGCTGCTGTTTTTGCACCTACGCCAGGCACACCCATGATGCCGTCAGATGCATCGCCCATGAGTGTTAAGTAATCGATAATTTGATTTGGCCAGACCCCAAATTTTTCAAATACGCCGTCAGTGTCGAGTACACGATCTTTAAAGCTATCTTCAAGTTTTACATGATCATTGACGAGCTGAGCCATGTCTTTATCTCCGGTTGAGATAAGTACATGATGGCCTTCGAGTACGGCACGTTTTGCAAGTGTACCGATAATATCATCTGCTTCTGCACCCGGAAGACTATATAAAGGGATCCCTTGCGCTTTAATCAATGCATGCAAATATGGAATCTGCTGTGACAATTCTTCCGGCATGGTTGGACGATCACCTTTATAAATAGGTGAAAGTTTATGACGGAAAGTAGGCTCAGGTGTATCAAAAATGACAGCCATATGTGTTGGCTGCATGCGGCGCATTAGTTTTTGAATGGCAGAAATTGCCCCACGTATTGCATTGGTATGTAACCCTGTAGAGGTCGTCAATGGTGGTAATGCATGATATGCACGAAATAAAAAATAGGACCCATCAACCAAGACAAATGGTGGCATTGAACAATTCCTTAATCTGAATTACGGGTATTTTACGTGAAAACGGCTATGAATGCAGGTTTATGATTTTTGCAGTATTTTGTATGTATAAATATACGCTTGTATTGCCTTGAAGTAAGATGACCTGTAATGAAGGTGTCATATTGCTAAGCCCATGTATAAAAAAGACAAACAGGGAATGATCATCGTTTTGATCGCTTTGACTTTGTTTTTAGCCATTTCAATTGGTTTTAAATTTCAAAGTGCCGTTGTTGCTTTATCTATTGCACTTACTGTCATACTAGTTCAATTACTGTCAAATTTGCATCAGCGTTTAACTCATTTAGAACAGCAGTTTTCTCAGCAGAAAACGCCACTTTATTCTATTCATATGCAAAGAACAGTGATTTATGCAGCTGCCTTGGTTGCATTAGTTGCTTATATAAATCATTGGATGTGGATTGCTGGTGGGGCTTTACTGGTTTTATTATTATGTTTAATTCAAACCATCAGCGCATTTCATACTCGACTGTTGTACCTCGAATCAGCAAAACAAACTGTTCATGCAAATGAGACCATACAATCTGAAGTTCTAAATCCAGCGCTAGAGCAGGTTGGTCTCAACAATACTGACATGCTAGTCCCTGCCGAAACGGCAACTTTCAAACAAACAGAACAACCGATTCCTGTAAAAACCGCATGGTGGCAACCAGCCGTAGATTGGATGATTCATGGCAATCCAATTTTAAGAGTTGCTGTTGCTGTGCTTATGGTTGGGGTGGTGTTGTTATTACGTTTCGCAAGTGAGCACTGGCAATTGAGTTTGGGTGTCAAACTTGGTTTTATTGCCATTGCTGGAGGTGTATTAACAGCATTTGGATATACCTTGCAAAAGAAAAACCAGCTTTTTGCTGTGGCCTTGCAGGGTGTAGGACTTGCTGTGGTATTCCTAACACTTGTGTTCTCACATCATTTTGGTGTAATCGCCAACTTAACTACAGCGAGTATTCTGTTTGCGATTTTATTAGCTATTACGGTATTTCTGAGTTTAAAACAACAAGCTATTTATTTAGCAATTTTAGCACTTGGTATGGCTTACGCGGCTCCTTTAGTTATTCCACAATACCGCCCAGATGTAGTCTTCCTATTTAGCTACTATTTGGTAATTAATTTAGCAGTTGCTGCGGTTAATTTTATTCAACCATGGAAAATCTTAAATCAGATTGCTTTCTTCGCCACAATGTTTATTGGTGGTAGTGCGATAGGTTTTTATGCAGAACCAGCTAAATTTGACACATTAGACTGGATTTTATGGCTACATATAGCTCTGTTTATTTGGCTTAGCGTCCGTTATAGCCAAAATATATCTCGAGTTTCAGCACGTGAACAACAAGAAGGCATTCGTTTACCTCCGCTCTTAGATGTGGGTCTTATTTTTAGTGTGCCTGTACTAGGCTTTACGCTACATGCCTATTTAGTCCATGAGTCTACTCAAGCGTTGACGATTGGTGCTGCTGTTTTGGCTGGTACCTATGCGGTATTAACTTTTTGGATCAAAAAGACCCATCCTCAACTTTCAGTTCTTGCTAAAAGCTTTTTCATCCTTGCCGTTGCATTTTTTGCCTTAATCTTTCCACTCGCGAAAGGGGCACATTGGACTGCGATTGGTTGGGTTGCTCAAGGTACGGCCCTCATTGTATGGGGAGTAACTGAGCGCTACCGTTTGAGCCGATATATTGGTGTAATTTTAGTTTTACTCAGTTCGGTTGCATTGTTTTATCAATTTTGGGCGAATGCAGAGTTCCCGACGCTAAGCACAAGCATTTATGCAATTGCCCAATTCATTTCGGCCTATTATTTATTGCAATACAACAGTAAAGAACAACGCTACTTTAGCGCAAGTATGTTTAGCGGTATTTTTTTATGCTTAGGGATGTATACAGGTGCTATTGCTGGTATAGAAATTTTGGCATGGCAACATCATGGCTTAAGCCCATATTTGATGATTGCGATACTATTATTATCAATATTTAGTGTAGTGGTTCACTACAAACTAAGGATCCAATGGCAGAGCTTACAGTTAAGTTTAATTAGCCTGTTATTGTTGTTAATTTTGGGTGAGGCCTTTACCAGTCAAGTATTCAGCATGTTTAAATGGCCGAGTATATTACAGCAGGGTACTTTCCTCATCGCAGCAACGCTCCTTAGTGCTTTATTCATTATGGCTCAACCGCAATCAGGTCAGTTTGGATCTTTAAAGGTCTGGTCTGGTTTAAGCTGGTTGGCATTAGCAACGGTTGGTTTGGCAATATTTCCACAAATACCACTTGTTGCTCTGGCTTGTGTACCCGTGGTTTACTCAATCTGGGCGTATAAATCCCATAAGACTATATTGTTACATCAAATTCCAGTGTGGTGTTTAAGCTTACTTTGGTTGCTAGTAGTGAGCGTAGATCGGCATTCTGCTGAGTATCTTTATTTTGTTCCTTTGATTAACTTAACAGACTTCCTTTCAATTTCAGTATTTGCTGGTCTACTCTTTATTATTTATCAGCATGCTTTTGATCAAGATAAATCACTGGAGTGGACTTTTAAAATTACAACAATTCTAGTGGGGTTGTTAGTATGCAGTAGTGTGGTGGTCCGAGGCTTGCACTATTACTGGGCAACACCACTCTGGAGTGCTGCAATTTGGACAAATGGTGTGGTGCAGTTAAGCTTGACATTACTTTGGGTCATTTTGGCATTTGTATTAACTACATTCTCAAGTCGAAAAATGATTCGTCAACTCTGGTTTGTTGGTGCTGCACTTTTAGGAATTGTTGTATTAAAGCTGATTTTGCTTGATCTATCACAAAGTGCGACATTAACTCGGGTCATCTCATTTATTGGAGCGGGTGGGGTAATGTTGATTATTGCTTATCTTGCGCCATTACCACCGTCTTCTGTACAGAAGAATCAAGAGCCTAAGCTTTAGGCTCTCTTTTTAACTCTTTTTGATTACTGTATTGATCAATATCATCTTCACCGAAAACAGTAGATGGTCGATCGATTAAGCCCATTTTCGGTACAGGAATTTCAATTTGATTATCCAAAAAGCCATTTCGGATACGTTCTTGCATTTCATCACGAACTTTTAAGGAGTTTTCTTGTCGGCACCACATCGTAAATAAAAGTTCAATCGATGATTCCCTGAATGCGGTAACCGTAACCGCAGGTTTTGGGTCATCTAACACGAGTGGATAGTGAGCTGCAACATTAAGTAGAACTTCGCGAACTTTAATAATGTCTTCGTGAAAGTTAATCGCGAGTGTAATCGGAATACGCCGTATTGGATATTTAGATAAGTTGTGTACAGGGGCGCGAATAAGCTGTTCGTTTGGTAAACGAATATAGACATTGTCGAGTGTAAGTAATTTTACCGAAAGCAAATCAATTGAAATGACTTCACCTTCAATTGTATTCCCACGAATGAGAGTGATCTGGATGGTATCACCGACTTCAAAAGAACCTTCCCCAATCAAGAATAAACCACTAATTAAGTTACTGGCAGAGGTTTGTGATGCAAAACCGAGTGCTACGGTTAGAATCCCTGCTGCGCCAAGGAATACACTAAGTTTGAAGCCTGCTTCTTTTAAACTCGTCATAATGAAGAGTAAGAAAATAAAATAAAAAATACCGCGGCGCCATACCAAGCGTTGATGAGCATTAAAACGTGAACCAATGGTTCTAATAAACGTATTTGAAATAATACGAGCAAGAACAAAA
Organism: Acinetobacter sp. WU_MDCI_Abxe161; assembly: GCF_025514355.1. NCBI lineage: Bacteria > Pseudomonadati > Pseudomonadota > Gammaproteobacteria > Moraxellales > Moraxellaceae > Acinetobacter > Acinetobacter sp. WU_MDCI_Abxe161. The sequence continues at coordinate 8,010 of NZ_JAHPTU010000005.1, read as the reverse complement.
CCAATGAAACAAAGCACAACGCCGACTAAAATTTCACTAATACGTTCGGTATTGATATTGGTAAATATGCTTGTGAGGCTATCAGCGATATCCTTAGGAATACTTGTATCAGCCATATAAACCTCTTAAAAGAATGAATCAAACATATTAAATAATGCTCCACCAGGTGAACGTGGTGGATGGACATAAGTTACTTCACCAGCAAGAGGAGGCGTACGGTTTTCAATACGAATGCGTGCGGGGCGGTCGGAGCCTTCATAGTAAACTTTGATTTGAGAAGTCCACAAACGTCTTGTGCTTTCACTATAAAAAAGAGGAAGGGCCGTAACTGGTACATTCATACGATCAAAGCGTAATTGATGATTACTGGTGTTGTGAAAGTCGATTGGAGTAACAGCACGAAACGCGCGTGGTGTTAATAGATTCAAATCAGTACGCCCATCTACCGACGTGGCATAACAGATTTCACCTTGCTGGGCATTTGGACCGAACCATGTATCCTTAGGTTGAATGACAGGAATTTCAAATAAAGGCTCATGCTGACTTTCAACTAAACCTGCAATCCATAATGGCGTACTTATATATAAAGTCCCACGTTGACCTGCTGGAATATAGATAGGATCAACGGGTTTAATGACCACAGAACGATCTGCCAGACGTGGCATAAGTAAAAATTCTGGATTGGTCTTTCGAAACATATAACGTTCTACTTGAACATTATGCGGGAAAGCAAAATGTGGATCGGCAAGTGGGTGCCAATCTTGCTCATTATCGTCTTGCAGAGCAGGTCGATAATATTCGATACGCCATTCTTTTATGCCACGTGTTAAACGAAAAAGCATTGAACCGAATTGCCATGCTTTGGACTGATTAATTTCAAAGTTCTGTTCTCCCCACCATTTTAAAGAATTCTGGGGGCGAGGCTGATATTCATTATTTTCAAACAAGACGTAAAATTCCTCTACCGAGTTGTTAAACAGACTTCACGCTGTAATCTGCTTAGAGTACACTCAAAATCATCTTACTCATCATTATAAATTGTGATGCAAATATTGAAACAAATACAAGTTCCATATAGTTTTGCCAAGCGTCATGGTGTTTTATTTCGTTATGACGGTGATCAGGTATTTATTATTAGACGTCAAAATACTGAAAAAATAGCATTGCAGGAAGCAAGACGCATCTTGGGTAAGCCAGCTCATTATCAATTATGTACTGAACAAGAATTTAATGCTCTCTTGAGTACGAGCTATGCAGGTGATACAGGGGAATCACAACAAGTTGCAGCAGGTTTAGAAGATCATCCAGATTTATTAAGTTTGGCCGATCAGGTTCCTGAAACAGAAGACTTAATGGATCAGGAAGATGATGCTCCTATTGTCCGTCTTATTAATGCATTACTTTCAGAGGCAATTCGGGTAGGGGCTTCAGATATTCATATTGAAGCTTTTGAAAAGAAACTATCTGTACGATTACGTGTAGATGGTCAACTACGTGAGATTGTACAACCACGCCGTGAGCTGGCGCCTTTATTGGTCTCGCGTATTAAAGTCATGGCGAAGCTTGATATTGCTGAAAAACGTGTGCCACAAGATGGGCGTATTTCTTTACGCCTTGCTGGCCGTGAAGTGGATGTCCGTGTTTCAACGTTGCCATCATCACATGGTGAAAGGGTGGTTATGCGTTTGCTTGATAAACAGGCAGGCCGTCTGAACATGACACATTTGGGCTTAATGGCTAATGACTATGAGCGTTTAACTCAATTGGTGCATCGTCCTCATGGCATTATTTTGGTCACCGGGCCTACGGGTTCGGGAAAAACAACGACCTTATATGCAGCTTTATCTGATTTAAATGACAATACTCGAAATATCTTAACTGCTGAAGATCCAATCGAATATCAACTTGAAGGTATTGGTCAAACACAAGTGAACACCAAAGTGGATATGACATTTGCCCGAGCTTTAAAGGCAATGTTACGTCAAGATCCTGATGTGGTGATGGTGGGTGAGATCCGTGATCTGGAAACGGCTGAAATTGCAGTTCAAGCCTCTTTAACAGGTCATTTGGTTTTATCAACGCTGCATACCAATACCGCTATTGGTGCAGTTACCCGACTTAAAGATATGGGGATTGAACCTTTCTTATTATCAAGCTCTTTAATTGGGGTGATTGCTCAACGTTTGGTTCGTACTTTATGTCCACATTGTATGACTTGGCGTGAAGCCGATACTTTTGAGAAACAGGTTTTCCAGCATATTCATAATGAACCGTTGTTGCAGTTACCTGAGGCTAAAGGATGTGATCATTGCTCTCATCTAGGTTTCAATGGGCGTACAGCCATTTATGAAATCGTACCTGTTGATGAACCTATGCGCCGTCTGATTCATGGTAACGCAGCTGAATATGAATTAGAAAATCATGCTCGTGTATATTCAGGCTCTATTCGTGATGATGGTCTACGCAAAGTACTTGCAGGTAAAACTACTCTCGAAGAAGTGCTTCGTGTAACTAATGAAGCAAGTGAAGCATAATACATAAGATGAAAAAATGCCCGATTTGATTCGGGCATTTTTTTAATATCAAAACTTATTCAGTCACAATATTAAAGTTCACATCAATATTGCTGCGCGTTGCATTTGAGTATGGACAAACAATATGAGCAGCTGCAACTAACTTTTCAGCTTCTTCACGGTCCATACCAACTAAGTAAACATTTAAAGTCGCTTCGATGCTAAAACCTGTAGGAATTGGTCCAATACCTACTTCACCTTCTACATAAGCATCTTTACTAATATTAAATTTATCGCGGTTTGCAACAAATTTTAGAGCACCTAAAAAGCACGCTGAATAACCAGCTGCAAATAATTGCTCTGGATTTGTTACAGCACCACCAGCACCACCCATCTCTTTAGGTACACCAAGCTGTACATCTAATACGCCGTCTGATGAAGTCGCACGGCCATCACGACCACCGGTTGCTTTAGCTTTTGCACGATAAACAACTTTTTCTAATGACATCGTTTTTATTCCTAAAATAAATTGAATACAAATATATCGTACACGACTTAAATATTTTGACAAGTATATTTTTTAAAAAAATTGCTGTTTATTTGACTAGATTTGTACGGAGTTTAGTAAGTTGGTCTTTGAGGCCCAATAGCGTTGTCATATCACATGAACTTGCTTCTAGTACACCTGACGGGATATCCATTGCTTGATCTTTTAATTTTTTCCCTTCATCACTCAGCGTAATAATAACTTGTCTTTCATCTTGAGATGAACGGGTACGATGAAGTAAATTTTGGGCTTCTAACTTTTTCAAGATAGGGGTGAGGGTAGATGATTCTAAAAAAAGTTTTGCTCCAATTTCCGAAACAGTGACTTCATCTTGCTCCCATAACACCAACATCACTAAATATTGAGGATAGGTAATACCCAAAGGTGCTAGAAGTTTTCTATAGAGCTGATTAAGTGCTAAATTTGTTGAATAAATGAGGAAACATAATTGATTCTCAAGCTTTAAGTTTTGACAGTCTTGGTCCATATATTCCTCAAAGAAAATAATACTACTTTTGTAGTATATCGCTTTCTATTCAGTTTCTTAAATGTTCATCCGAATAGTTTATGAATAAAACAAATGAGGGTACATAAAAAATGGAATAATTAGATCAATTATTCCATAAGAAAAAATATTTTAGATCACTGTATTTACCACAAGTCTGCAATCTTTTTCATTAATCGAGCACGATATTTAGCGGTAGGATTATTTGCGTTACGTTGTTGCTCTTGTTCATAAAAGTCTTGCCATGCAGTAATCATTTCAAGAGTAGTTCCTTGTTTTTTAATCATAGAAACATCTGCAGGCTGAATATTTTCTAAACGTTGTCTTGCACCTTCTGCGCCTGTACCCCATCCAATTATTCTTTGGCCGAATGCAGGTAACGGAATATTTTTAGGTGTTGCTGGAAGAATATCTGAACTGAGTTGTGCCGTAGGTGAAACGAAATGGTTCGTTGTTCCAAACTCTGCATAACAATGAATATTTGCCCCCAAGCAAAAAAAGCTAAATAAGTATTTCCACATGAATAATTAAACTTTTAATATTGAATCAATTTACGGTGTGTCATTAGAGGCATTGAAGAGCGGACGAGTTCTTGTGCTGTTAGGTCAAAAGGTACAGTGATTAAACCATTCCCTTCATATCCAACCATACTTAAAATTTGACCACGACTATCTGTTGCCCCAGAGTGTCCCCAAGTTTGTCGTTTTTCACCATGCCAGCCCTGTTGTGCTGCACCTAAAACATAACATTGGCTATCCATTGCCCGAGCCTGTAGCAAAAGCTGCCAGTGCATTTGTCCAGTTGTATAAGTAAATGCAGCAGGAGCAGTAAGAATATGAGCGCCTTGTTGTCTCAGGGTGAGAGCAAGCTCTGGAAAACGTAAGTCATAACATACCATTAAGCCGATATTGCCAAAAGGAGTAGATGTGACTACTACGTCTGTCCCGGGTTCAAAGAAACGAGACTCCTGATAACCACCGACAGCATCACCCACTTGTACATCAAATAAATGGATCTTGTCATAACGTGTTTCTGTACGCTCAGGGCTAATACAAAGACTAACAGTTCGGACTCGACCATCTTGAATGGTGGAACCATCTGGACGAAATGGGCATGGTAAAGTACCGGCTATAATCCAGATTTGATATTGATGTGCTAGTTTCTCAAGTCTTTGCTGAATAGACTCAAATTGCTCAGCTGTTTCACGCTGTTTGCCAGCAGCAAAACATACAAAGTTTTCAGGGAAAACAATTAAGCTGGCATTTTGCGCCTTACTTTGTTGAATCAAAGACTCAATGACTTGAAAATTATTTTCAATATCATCTTGAGAGTTCATTTGAGCAACAGAAACAAGGGTCATATTCTAGTCCGGCTTAATAGGGGAAATCAGGCATTTTGCTTGTCAGATACCTGTTCAAGCGTATCTTGTTCTTTCTGCAACTGCTTCACAAGTGGCTCAAACATGTTCTGATTGTTTGCATTGAGTTTCATCAATGTCTTATGTGCATCTAGAACCGTTCTTAGCATTGCATTATGAGTGATTTGTTCATCAGTTAACGTTAATGTACAAACGTTAGGATCGCCACAATAATTCAAAATGACAAAAACTTGCCCTAGCCCCATACTGTTGGCTAAGGTTGTGATATCTGGATTGGTAGATAGCATCACAGCTTGAATATGATGAGTTTGTTTAAGCTTTAAACCTAGCTTAGCCAGGATGCCTAATACTGTACTATCAATAAATGTTGTTTGGGTTAAATCAACGATTGCACCAACAACATTCTCTTGCTGTTCAATTCTGTTTAAAAGTTTGTCTAGACTTATACAAGAATGGGCTCGCACTTCACCAATAAGTTTGAAAATATGCGTTCCATTTAAACTTGCATATTCAACATGACCTGTTGACATATAAATGCCATTTTCAGAGAAGGATAGAAAAATTATCACATAGTGCCATCTCAGACTCAAGAGTCCTTAAGTCGTATATTATGTAATTAATTGATTCGTAAATTAATTCATTCGACAAAGACTAAAGATGGCAATATCATCAGCCACATGATCAGGTGCTTGAAATGATTGATTTTGCAAATGATGAACCAATTGTTGGAACTGATCATTTAAACCACCATCAAAAGGTTCAAGTGCTCCATCTGAGCAAACAATGAAGCGGGATTGGTGATTTAATGTACAAACATGCTCTTCAACTTCAAGTTCATCGGTTAAGCCTAATGGAAAACTACTTGTTGTTAGAATTTTGGGAGCTTGATTCGGTTCAAAAATGATAGGAGGAGGGTAGTGGCCCGCACTTGACCAGCGAAGCGTATGTGTTTCTAGGTTTAAAATACCCACCACAATCGTAATGTGCTTTTCAATATTCTCTTGAACCAACATTCCATTTAATTTTTTTATTAATTGTCTTGGGGTTTTTGAGCGACCATGGAAAGCTGCCATCCATGATGTTAATAAACTACTGGTTACACCATGTCCTGAAACATCGGCAAGATAAAATAAAACTTCTTTATCATTTAATTTCCAGTAGTCATACCAATCACCGGAAAGATAAGCTGAAGGCTGAAAGAAAGTTTCGACTTCATAATTTAATAAATCAATTGGATTAGGCAGTAATCGTTTTTGCAGTTCAGCAGCCGAAGGTAAATCACGACTATCTTGGTTACGCTTATATTGAGCATCAATTCTTGTTAATGCTTTATTTAAATCGTTAGGTAATTGATTCCATACCCAACCTGCAAGAGCACCGGCTTCCCATGCTTGAGCTAAAGCACTCCCTTCATGTTCAAAAGCAATGACAATGGTGGGTAAATTCCATTTATAAGACAGAAAATCTTGTACATCTGCTATTGCAATGATGGTTGGATCATATAAATCTAAATCATCTATGTTAATGACTTGTAAGCCTGGCAGTTTATCCAAAGCTTGCTCTAAATAAGGGATAGAGCGTGTCGGTTTAATAAAATACATAGAAGATATGGTAGTCCTTTTATATGATCACTTTATTCATCATAGAGTATGTATGATCAAAATCAAGGTATTGCCGAACTCTTAATCCGAGCAATACCTTGATTTCATCCTTTAAGGGTTTTGATCCTCATCTGGAGTATCATCTGAATCATCATCTATGAAAGATACATCAGTTGAGTCGCCTTTCTTCTCTGCAATTTGGAATGCTTTACGTTGGAGATATAAGTCTCGAATCATGGCATATTGATCACCCTGTAGGGTTTGATCTAAATCTAGATATTGAGCGCGAGTATCAACAGCTTGTAACATATTACTCGACCAATAAAGACCATCTTGATCTTCCATAATATATTTCTGTGGGCGAGCTTGAGCATCTACTGCTAAACCGAAACCATCACGCAAGGTACTCGGACCGAAAAAAGGTAACATCAGGAATGGGCCAGAAGGGACGCCATAGTAACCGAGGGTTACACCAAAATTCTCTTCCTCAGTCGGTAAACCTAAACGACTGGCAGGGTCAGCTAAACCAAGAGTCGTTAAAGTATTAATAGTAAATCGACCTAAAGTTTTTGCTGCACGACCTGGACGACCTTGAATAAGCTGGTTAACCGCATTCCAAGGTTCTCCAAGATTTTTACGGAATTGGCGATAAGAACCACGAACATCTTCTGGAGTTTTCTCTCTATATTGAACCGCAACTGGGCGCAAAAAATTTCGATCCAACATATCGTTAAATGAATAAATTGGACGATTTAATGATTGCAATGGATCTTTTACAGGATCTGGTTGTGCTGCGTTCGCATTAATTTTTAAATCTTTAACTTTAATATTTTTTAAATCTTTAATAATTTGTGAGCGCGGATGAGCAGGTGCTGTTTCTTCTAGTGAGCTAGCATCAGAAGATTCACTTATAGTATTTTCTTGAGCATATATAGAGGTACAAACACCTACAGATAATACGCTGAGTAAAATTAAATTAGAATAATTCATATAATTCCTTAACCGCCAGCCAGGCTAATACTTAAATGTGCAGTTGGGTGGAGATATGCTTTAATACAAAACTGATAATCTATTATCAATGTAAAATTGATCAAATAATATAGATAAAATGCTAAAAAGCCTAAAAATTAGCCAAGTGATAATATTAAATTAAAAAAGGGGTTGCAAAGGGAACTTAATGGTCTATAATGCACATCCATCGGCGGTGATGTAGATAGAAACTTGTTGAAAAACAGTTACTTGTGATTAAGTTGGTTGCTTTAAGTGATGAATTTGATGAGAAGTTGGTTTTGAAGATAAGTTTTAAAAATATCGAAATTACCTGTTGACTTTTAAGAGATTAAGAGTAATATAGCCGACCTAGCTTGCTGGTGACGAACCAGGAAGAAGATCATTAAGAGAATTGAAGAACAACTTGTGTGGATTTTTACTGATTGATTAATCGAAATAATTTTCATTGATTGATT